>DHUT01000015.1 GCA_002409285.1 Firmicutes bacterium UBA5227
TTGGAGCTGGTGGTCGGAATCGAACCGACAACCTGCTCATTACGAATGAGCTGCTCTGCCATTGAGCCACACCAGCTTATTAAGTTTTATCGGTACCGGTAAAAGTACAATTAATATAATGTACAGCTGTACTGGTAGTATTGTTTAAAATTGATTGTTCCAAACAACGATATTAATATTTTAATACTTTTTTGGCAAAATGTAAACTGTTTTATCCGTTTTATTCATTAAATTTATCAAATAGTTTTTTTTGGCTTATTCCGTTAGGTCTGTTAAATCGTTTCAATTCAAACAGCTCTTCCTTACTTCCGGTTAAAATATTTACCCCTTCATAGCATGACAAGGTTGCCAGAAAGCCCATTTCGTGTAGGATTTCATTACACTCTATACATATAAAACCAAAGGGATATGTAAAGGTTGTGGGTATATAGCCTGTTTTTTCTTCAATAACATCTTGAAGCCTACCTACGTCATTAACCATATTTTTGGAATATTCCTCAAAAGTTTCACCCTTCATTATTGTACATCCCTTTCTTTCACATATTTCATGCATTTCATAGGAATGGTTTTGTATTTCCACATATGGGGATTGAACCAGTTCATTTACCAACTCCCATGAAAAATAAGAATATGCCGGATTTAAGTCTCCTTCAGCCGTACTCTTGTCAATATAAGCTCCGGTAATGGAAATTACCGCTTTGCAGTCATACTTCTCCAAGAGAGGCAGCACATATGTATAATTGCTGTAATATCCGTCATCAAATGTGAGCATTATAGGTTTTTCGGGCAGTTCTGTTTTATTATAAACAAAGTTTATCAGATCCTCCATGACAATTGTAGTGTATCCCTGCTCCTTTAGGTAGATTATATCCTTCTCCACCTCTTTAGGAGATACCACATACTTCCCCAACCTGCTGCTGTCATTTAGAACATGGTGATACATGATTATAGGAAGTCTTATCGAAGGCTTAGCTGCAGTTGAAAAAACATCTATCGCAGGAATATTTACCAGTGAAAGCACAAGTATCAGACATATTATGAATATAAGATATTTAAATTTAACCTGAAGCATTTAACCACCTCATATACTTAATATTAAATGTTATGTACTTTTTTAATTTTAATTACTACCTTTTTATTTCCCCGGAAATACAGTAACAATATAAAGTACAATACATATAGTAATATATAATATTTATATAAAGGGGCTTATATATGGATAATAATATTCCACAGGTTAATGACAGTACCAGAAATTACAGCATATACGACGAGGATATGAATAATGTATACGGCACAAGATTTGACAGAAACAACAGGTATGACAACAGATACTATGACAGATACGATAACAGATTTGACAACTATTATGACAGAAATTATGATATGGATTTTAACAGAAGGACGAGATATTATCAATATCCCTATTGTGACAGATACGGCAGGTGCGAAAACCCCATCTGGTGGTTGTTCTGGCCTTTCTTCTTCCTTTAATAACGGGTTTGATGATAACACATATTGAAATTATAACATGAATTTCCCACAAGGACGCAATACTCTGCGTCCTTGTTCTTATCTACAAATGTATGTTAAAACTTTCTGCTTCCGGGTTTTACAGGCTTGGAGCCTGACACGCACAAGGGACAATTATCTGCTTCATAGGTTTCAAACTCCAGTTCTGCTGCACTGTAAACAGGAAGCTTTATTTCACCTGACCTTCTGTCTACAATGCACCCTATGCCTATTACCTTTCCTCCCATTGCTTCCAGAACTCCGGCTGTTTCCATGGAAGATTTTCCTGTAGTAACCACATCCTCCATTATCAAAATTCTTTCTCCCTGTCTTATTTCAAAGCCACGTCGAAGAACCATAACATTATTTTCTCTTTCTGTAAAAATTGCTCTTAAACCCAGCTGCCTTCCCAATTCATATGCAGCCGTTATTCCTCCCATTGCAGGACCTACAACTACATCTAAATTAAGCTCTCTGACTTTATCAGCAACCAGAGATATTACCTTCTCTGTTTTATCAGGGTACTGCATGAGTTTTGCACATTGACAATATCTGTTGCTGTGTCTTCCCGACGACAATAAAAAGTGTCCTTCCATCAGTGCCCCGCATTCCTTTAAAATTTCAACCACATCTACCATAATAACCTCCTGTTAAATAATTCCCATTATTTCTTCCAATGATTTTATTCCTTCACTGTCCATAAATTCTGATATGCCATTAATTATGTCAACCATAATGGTGGGATTTATAAAGTTTGCTGTTCCTACCTGAACCAAAGTAGCTCCTGCCATTATAAATTCTATGGCATCCCCAGCAGTCATAATACCGCCAAGTCCACAAACAGGTATTTTTACAGACGTTGCTGCCTGATGAACCATTCTGAGAGCAATAGGCTTCACACTTGGTCCCGATAATCCGGCATAAATATTATCAAATACAGCTTTCCTGTTCTTAATATCAACTGCCATTGCCTGTATGGTGTTAATAAGTGATAAACCATCTGCCCCTGCTTCTTCGCAGGCAATTGCCATTTCCGGAATACTTTCCGCATTGGGAGACAGCTTCACCATCAGCGGCTTTTTGCAAATTCTTTTTATTTTCGAGACTATGTCGTAGGCACTTGATGCCTTTATTCCAAAAGCCATCCCTCCGGTTTTTATGTTAGGACAGGAAATATTAAGCTCAATCAAATCGATGTCCGACTCATTTAATTTGTATATGCCCTCGAAATAGTCTTCCTCGCAGTGTCCTCCCAGGTTTGCGATTATTACAGTATTATATCCTTTCATCCTTGGAAGTTCGCGATTTATAAAATTATCTACACCCGGATTTTGTAATCCGATGCTGTTAATTAAACCCATCGATGTTTCCCAAAGTCTTATGCCGGTATTACCGCTTCTCTCGGAAAGAGTCAAACCCTTACTGCATATGCCTCCAAGCATAGACAGATCAAATACTTCAGATAGTTCCTCTCCAAAGCCAACGGTTCCGGATGCAGCCAAAACAGGATTCTTAAATTCCATACCCATTGCTTTAGTTTTTAAATTTGCCATTTTATCACCTTCCAAACAGTTCTTCCCCTGAGAAAACCGGTCCGTCCTTACATACTCTCCTGCTTCCATAATTGGTCATAACAGTGCATCCAAGACACACTCCAATCCCACATGCCATCCTTCTTTCTAATGATACATAGCATTTAATATTATTTTCTTTACAGTCTTTAACTATTTTATTCAACATGATTTCAGGTCCGCACGCAACTACCGCATCATAGCTTCTATAATCAATATAATCCGTTACATACCCTTTTTCACCGCTGCTTCCGTCTTCAGTAACTATCAACACCCTGTCAGAATAATTTTCAAATTCATCCACAGTATATACACAATCTTTAAAACCAAGAAATACTTCAGCCTTCTTTCCCAGACACTCTGTCAGATACAGCAAAGGGGCAATTCCAATTCCTCCGCCCACAACCGCAATCCTTCCCCGAAGCTTATCCATGTCAAATCCGTTTCCGAGAGGACCAAGGAGCTGTAAATCATCACCCATTTTCATGGTACTTATTTTAGTTGTCCCTATTCCCTCAGCTCTGTAAAGAAATGTAACCTTATTATCAGTAACCTGATTTACACTTAAAGGACGAGGTAATAAGAATGAATTATCTAACGTTTTAATCATAAAAAATTGTCCTGGGCGTATATTTCCGGCAAATTCAGCACTTAATCTGAAAATATTTTTTATAACCCTTTTATTTTCTGCAATTCTGCTTATAGTTATCATTTTTTCACCCTGATAAATGATTTTATATCATCTCTCATCCTGATTACTTCATTTCTGGCACAAAGTCCAAAGTCCGATTCTACCTTCTCCTGCTTTTTATATGCAAGCAATATCCCTCTTGAAGAGTTTACTACAGCTCCATTTCCATCTACAAAGTATTCGGAAATGTCTTCTGCTTTACCCCCCTGAGCGCCATACCCGGGTATCAGTAAAAATGCCGAGCTTAATTTTTTTCTTAGAGCCGATCCTTCCTCACTGTTTGTAGCACCCACAACCGCACCAATTGAGCTGAAACCATATTTCCCTCCGGTCTCAGAAGCAAGCTTTTCAATCCTTTCAGCTACTATTTCATAAAGGGGTTCTTCTTCCTTATTTTTTATAAATTGAAAGTCTCTCGCACCCCTGTTGGAAGTCCTTACCAGCACAAATATTCCCTTATTGTCTTTCTCGATGTACCTTATGAATGGCTCCAAACTGTCATTTATACCCATATAAGGATTCAATGTTACAAAATCAGCCTCAAAATCTCCTGTAAAATGAGCCGTTGCATACATTTCTGCAGTCCTGGATATGTCACCTCTTTTTATATCAGCTATAGAAATCTGATCCTTTTCCTTAATATACTTCAAGGTATCAGAATATGCCTTTAATCCTTCCAGTCCCAATGCTTCATAATATGCTATCTGAACTTTAAAGCAGGCCGCTGCATCATAAGTGGCGTCAATTATTTCTTTATTGAAATTAAATATAGCTTCCCCCCTTGTGGAAAATTTATCTGCAAATTTCTCAGGCAGGTAGCTGAAATCGGTATCAAGGCCGACACACACATGACCTTTTTCCTCAACTCTTTCATATAATTTATCTACTATCATTCAGACCTCTCTCCATACCTTTATAAGTTGTTATCCTCATATGCCGTATCGCAGTATATACATCGGTATATATTTTTGTTTCTGTCGGTAAGCTTGAATTTATGAACAATTTCCTGCTCAACCGATGTAATGCATCTTGGATTTTTGCATTTCACTATATCGTCTATTTCTTCAGGCAGTTCAAGATTTATCTTTCTGATGATTTCTCCATTGTCAATTACATTTACCGTAATATTCGGATCAATAAATCCAAGCACCTTCAAGTCCATATTAATATTATTTTCTACCTTTATTATATCTTTTTTTCCCATTTTATTGCTTTTTGCATTTTTTATTATTGCAACGCTGCAATCCATTTTATCCAGATTCAAATATTTATATATCTCCATTGCTTTGCCTGCCTGTATGTGGTCAAGAACTAAACCTTTTTCAACACTGTCTATTTTCAGCATTATTTTTCCACCCCCAGTAATTTCATAATTAAAGCCATTCTGACGTACATTCCGTATTTTGCCTGTTTAAAATAGCATGCTCTTGAGTCTTTGTCTACTTCCACAGATATTTCATTTACTCTTGGAAGAGGATGAAGGATTATCATATCATCCTTAGCTTTTTCAAGCTTTTCTGCATTTAAAATGTAGCTGTCCTTTAACCTTATATAGTCTGCTTCATTAAAAAATCTTTCTCTTTGTACTCTTGTCATGTATAGGACATCAAGCATATCAATTACATTTTCAAGTTTTTCCACTTCTTCAAACTCTATACCATTCTTAATAAGTATTTCTTCCCTTATATACTCGGGAATTCTTAATTCTTCAGGCGATATAAGGACAAATTTAATATTATTATACCTTGATAGTGCCTTTATAAGAGAATGGACTGTCCTTCCGAACTTCAAATCTCCGCAAATGCCAACCGTAAGATTATTCAGCCTTCCTTTAAGCGACCTTATTGTAAGCAAATCAGTAAGTGTTTGAGTAGGATGCTGATGACCTCCGTCACCTGCATTTATTACAGGCATGTCTGTACTCATAGCCGCAATCATAGGAGCTCCTTCCTTGGGATGCCTCATGGCTGCAATATCTGCATAACAGGCAACAGTCCTTATGGTATCGGCAACACTTTCTCCTTTTGCAGCAGAGCTTGATTCTGCAGATGAAAATCCCATTACACTGCCCCCAAGTCTCAGCATTGCTGCTTCAAAACTCAGTCTTGTTCTTGTGCTTGGTTCATAAAACATTGTTGAAAGCACCTTTCCCTTGCACACATCTCCATATTCTGAGGGGTTAGCAATTATCTCATCTGCCAGATTCAGTATTTCATCCAACTCCTCAAGTGATAAATCCATTGGTTCAATTAAGCTTCTTCCTTTTAACATAAATCCTCCTTTTCAGCCTCTCAGGACTAATTTAAAGCATGCGCAGTCTCACTCACCAATCTATTTGCTACCTATCGGTGGCATACATTGGGAGTTCGTTGCGGTAGGGCATACAAAAAGTCTTCCCGACACAGCAAGGAAGACCATATAACAATCCTATATAAATTTATGTCCTTCCCGACCTCTCTGTGCCAGATTAAAGGTTATTTACTTTTTACTTATCTTATAATATTTTTATGTGTATGTCAACAACATTATTTTAAATATTTTCATCATCGGTATTAACTTGTTCAGGTTCGGCCTGGCTGACAATTTTGGTTATTCTTCTTTCCACTTCACGTCTTGGAAGCCAGATCTGTCTTTGACATGTAGTGCACTTAATTCTGAAATCAGCTCCTACCCTGAGTATTTCCCAGTCGTATCCACCGCAGGGATGTTTCTTTTTTAACTTTACTACATCTCCTACATTTAATTGCATTGGCATAATATTACCCCTCTATATCATAACCGCATTATCAGATTCAGCTATAGTTTCAACTATATCATACATATTTGAAATCTTGCCAACCTCTAAATTGCTTTTAATTTCAAAGAAATCTAAACATGTTCCACATGAAACAATTTTAACTCCCGCCTCTTCCATCTTTTTTAAATCCTCTAATGATTCAGAACCCGAGGTAGTTAGTTTAACCCCTGAATTCAAAAATATCAGGAAGCTTGGGTAAGGTTTTGTTTCAGATAAGGTATAAAGAAAACTTTTCATAAGTATTTTACCCAAATCATCTGAACCTTTACCCATTTTATCCGTTCCGATTACATACCCTTTTTTATCTTGTTTTAATTTCTTAATACTATCTTCAGCTGCTGCTTCCGTTGCTGCTTCGCAGCTGTCGGACGCTTCTTTATTTAAGTAAATATAAATTCCATCATTTTTTTCTTCTGATCTTGTGACAAATTGCAGCTTATTACTGAATTTCAGTACATTTTCTCTGGCGGTTTCGTTATCCACTATTACTGTTATTTCTTTTTCGCCTGCATCAGCTTCTTTCTTTGTCATTATTACAGGCTGAGGACACAATTTTCCTCTTGCATCTACTATTTTCATTTTTCCCTCCTAATTATTGTAAAATCCATTATATGAAAGATAATTTAATATAATATTGTTATCATAAAATATTTTACCCGATTGAGAATTTAAAATACTCTTTGACACCGGGCTGTCACCAAGAAAGCCTATTAAGGGTGAACATAAAGCAAAAATTATATACAGTATTATAAAGCTTTTTATAATGCCTGTTCCGGCTCCAAATATTCTGTTTGTCAGATTTAAAAGAGGCAGCTTGAAAATCACATTAATAAGGTTAGATATTATTAACAAGATTGCATATATAACAAGAAATGTTACTATAAAGCTTATAGATCTTATTAATATAATACTTATATTATCCACAAATACAGAAAAAGCATCCATTCCCTGTAAGTCACCTGTATTGACTATATTGCTCAGAACATTTTTAAGTTCCGCCGGAATATGAGTAGATTCTTCGAATGTTGTCATAAGACTTTCTGAAAGCTTACTTTCAAAAAAGCTGTGAATCTTTACAAACATCTTCGTGTTATCCAACAAGAAGTTTTCTGCAATGTAATAAAATTCTCTGCTAAGAAAAAATGAAACAATTACACCTAAGGTATCAAATAAGGTTTTTATAAACCCTCTTTTATAGCCAACAAAACATGAATAGCACAAAAATATAATTACTACGATATCAATATAGTTCATCTTTACCTCCCTTTATCTGCAGTGCATTACTTCAATTTACCTGTAGTGAGCTTGTCTTTAGATAAAATGCGGATGTCATTGCCCTCCACCATAAAATCGGATATTATGCCTTCTGCATCTTCATATATTTTATCTGTCTTTATTCCGTGAATTAAATATATGCTGTTTTCATTATATACAAAAACCTTATTATCGTAAACCTTTAATTTTTTTATAGCAGATGATACCTTATTTACTGATACAACCTTTCCTTCAAAATTATATACTATTAGCTCCTCTGAGCCATCTTTATTATATAGCATATAAATCTTTTCATTTTCCGTATTAATATAATAATCAAGTATCTTGCTGTAAACACCATTTTTCCACAACAGCTTCCCATTCAGATTGAAATAATACACATTGTTCGTACCTATAGCAATTACATTGTTATTAACAATTTTCAACTTAACCAAAACTTCATCTTCAATAGGAAAACTCCAAAGTTCCACATCATCTAACAGATTAAAGTGTATTGTATTAACGATTTTACCGCCCTCAAACCTGAGAGTTACAATGGCATATCCCTCAGATTTATCACTTATGGACACACTTGTAATGTTTTCTTCAAAAATCTTATTATCTACAACCATTTCATTTTTATCATTCATAACATACAGCAAGTTCTTGCCGTCAGTATTTTTTGTAATAATATATGTCTTATCATTTTCACGTGAAACATTTAAGATATTCCCCTCAATTTCAGCAATTACAAAAATCTGATTGTTTTTATCAAGAACCTGAATTGTACTTTCCGTGTATCTGAAAATATATTTATCCGTAACAAATACCTGATTTGAAAAGGATTTATCCTCATTCTCCCATATTGCATTGCCATTATAGTCAAGGAATACAATTTTCTGATTATTATAGGTTACAATCCCATAATTAAAGAACTTATATCCGTCCAAGGTTCCAAGCTTTGTTGTTTGGACATTTTCTATACTATATACCTTTTTTTCATCTAATAATGTCAAAATTTCTTTACCGGAATTAAAATATACTATTCCCGATATAGCAATTAAAAAAGATATAACTAACAAAATAAACTTCTTCATATCTATATCCTAATGATTGATTTACCATATTATATCAAAATCAGAAACAAATTGCATTAAAAATAAATTAAATAAGAAAAAGAAAACTGCCTATGCAATTCTCTTTTTTATCTTGTTAATTTTCAGAAATATTATTAAGAGCCTTCACAGCTGACATAATATCTGCTCTCGTATTAAATGGGCCAATTCCGAATCTTACCGCACCGATTTTTTCGGTTCCGATTGTTTTATGAGCCAGAGGTGCACAGTGAAGCCCCGGCCTTACCGCAATGCCGTACTCAGTATCTAATCTGTAAGCAACCTCTGAGGAATCAATACCTTTAATATTAACCGGAACAACGCCACATCGGTCACTTATATCCTGAGGACCATAGATTGAGATTTTAGTGTTCTTTTTCATTTCATTGATGAATATGTCAAGAAGATCTTTTTCGTGGCTGTAAATCGATTTTGTGCCGTAGTTTAAAATGTACTTTAGACCTGCATTCAATCCGGCTATTCCAGGCAGATTATGAGTGCCTGATTCCAATTTGTCCGGATAAAAATCCGGTTGAATCATACTGCTTGATTCGCTCCCGGTACCTCCCTCCCTCAAATGTCTGATTTCAGTATCGCAATTTATGAGAAGAGCGCCTGTACCCTGGGGACCCAACAGCCCCTTATGTCCCGGAACAGCAAGCAAATCTATATTAAATCTTTTCATATCTATATCCAACACGCCTGCGCTTTGAGAGCCATCCACCAAAAACAGAATATTTCTGTCCCTGCACATTTGTCCGACCTTTTCCACAGGCATTATTGTTCCCGTAAGATTTGAAACATGAGTTATAACCACAAGCTTAGTGTTTTCTTTTACTGCAGCTTCTATATCATCCACACTTAAGCTTCCGTCAGGTGAGCATTGAACAATTGTATTTTCCACACCGTATTTCTCTAACTCCTTAATAGGGCGCAATACTGAGTTATGCTCCATAGTTGTGGTTATAACATGGTCACCGGAATTCAGAACGCCCTTTATTGCCTGATTTAACCCGTCAGTTGCATTAAAGGTAAAAATAGCTCGCATTGGGTCATCCAAATTAAACAGCTGCGCCAATAACTCTCTGGTCTCATAAATAACTCTTGCTCCCTCAATCGCCATGGAATGACTGCCCCTTCCCGGATTTGCCCCATATTCCGTCATTGCCTTCATAACATTCTGGTATACGGAATTTGGCTTTGGGTATGATGTTGCAGCATTATCTAAATAAATCATTATATCACCTGCCTATATTTTTAATTCATTATATGTTGGTAATACCATATTTGATAATTATTTATCTCTATATATAACCTTGCCGTTGCATATGGTATATTTTACCTTTCCAAAAAGCTCCCATCCCTTAAAGGGTGAATTAGCTGATTTAGAATCAAATTTATCCACAATCCAGCTTTCATCAGGATTAAACATAAGAAGATCTGCCTTTAGACCTTCCCTTATTCTACCTGAATCCATATTATACAGCCTTGAAGGATTAACTGTCATTTTCTCCAAAAGTTTTTCCAAGGTCAAATAATTATGCTTAACAAGGTAAGTTATTCCTAAAGCTAAAGCAGTTTCAAGTCCTACTATTCCGCTTGGAGCCTTTTTAATATTCTGGGTCTTTTCTTCCAAGCTATGGGGTGCGTGGTCAGTGGCAATTATATCTATAGTCCCATCCTTCAGTCCTTCTATAATTCTTAATCTGTCTTCTTCTGTTCTTAAAGGTGGATTCATTTTAGCATTAGCCCCATATTTTAATACAGCATCCTCTGTAAGGGTAAAATGGTGTGGGGTTGCCTCAGCAAAAATTCGTGCACCCTTTTTCTTAGACTGTCTTATTATATCTACTGACCTACCTGAGCTTACATGTTGGATATTTACTCTTGCACCTGTTTTCAGAGCCAGAACACAATCCCTTGCAACCATAACATCCTCAGCAGCATTAGGTGCCCCTTTTATACCCAGCCTTGCGGATATTTTACCCTCATTTATTCCCGGAACTCCGATTAAACCAACATCTTCTTCATGAAAACTAAGAGGAACATTTAATTTTTCTGCTATTCTCATAGCTTTTAAAACAATACCGGAATCCATTATGGCAAAACCATCATCAGTAAACCCTGCTGCCCCATATTCTCTTAACTTCTCCATATCTACAAGCTCAGTTCCCTTTAATCCCATTGTAATCGCAGCAGTCTGAAGAATATTAACCGGTGCTCCTCCGGATTTTTTTAAAATATATTCAAGGGTTTCTTTATTATCAACAGGAGGTTTAGTATTTGCCATGCACACAACTGTTGTAAAGCCTCCCCTTGCCGACGCCTTAGAACCTGACAGAATATCCTCCTTGTATGTAAATCCGGGATCTCTGAAATGCACATGAACATCTATCAGTCCAGGACTTACCACCAGTCCCTGTGCATCTATAACTTCATCTGCTGATTCTGCTTCAATATTTTTTCCAATTCCTTTTATAATCTCGCCATCTACAAGAATATCAAGTTTTTCATCTCTTCCGGATTCGGGGTCAATTACCCGCCCGCTTTTAATAAGAATCATTTTATTCACCCATTATATTAATTATTATATATAAATTTACAACTGTTATAGAAACAAAGTGTAAAAGAATTCAAATCAGACACTTCCAAGAGATTCTTCATCTGCGGTTCAGAATGACACGATTCTACATTTTATTAATAACAACGATACATAAAAATTTACATTTATTGTATTATTATATCACATGGAATATTTATTTTAAAGAAATAGTTTAGCTCAGTAAAGATAACAGAGAGAAAATAGAAAAGAGAGGTACCCCTTTAGATCCTCCCTCAATTTTAGTCTTTTACTTTAATTTTTCCAAAAGCTTTTCAAATTCCTCTTCCTGCTCTAACACATAGGCATCTCTTCTGACATAGTGGGTATGAAGCAGTTTATGTGATAAATGCCCGTTTGGTTCTTTCAAATAATCTTCATAAAGCTTAATTACTTCAGGATTTTTGTGAGATTTCCTGAGAGGCAGAGATTTATCCAGTTCATACAATGCGTCTGCTCTCTTAATTTTTGGGTTAACATCAAGTCTTGCCTTAGCGGATACATGGGACTGTCCCCCGCCGTGCACGCATCCTCCGGGACATGCCATAACCTCGATAAAATGGTATTGTTTTTCACCTGATTTCACTGCTTCCAATACCTTGGCGGCATTAGCGGTTCCATGGGCTACGGCCACCTTAATTTCGGTATCCTTCCCATCAATAGGAAGTACTACAGATGCTTCTTTTACGCCTTCAATTCCTCTTACTCCCTGATATTCAAAATCATCCAAATCCTTTCCCGTGAGTATATCCGCAACTGTTCTCAGAGCCGCTTCCATAACTCCGCCGGTTGCCCCGAAGATTGCCCCTGCACCTGTATATTCACCCAATATATTGTCAGGATGTTCATCAGGCAAACTTTTGAAATTAATTCTTGCCTGTTTTATCATGTCTCCCAGTTCTCTTGTAGTTAATGAGAAATCCACATCCCTTACACCATCCACTTCCATTTCAGGTCTGTTTGCTTCTGTCTTCTTCGAAGTACACGGCATTACAGATACAGACACTATCTTCTCAGGGTCAATGCCTGCTTTTTCGGCATAATATGATTTTACTATGGCACCAAACATTTGCTGAGGTGATTTGCAGGTAGAAAGATTATCCAGAAAGTCTGGATAATTCATTTCACAATAACGAATCCATCCGGGAGAACAGGATGTTATCATAGGAAGCTTCCCGCCGTTTTTAACTCTGTTTAAAAGCTCTGTCCCTTCCTCAACTATGGTAAGGTCAGCAGAGAAGTTTGTATCAAATACCTTATCAAAGCCAAGTCTTTTTAGTGCTGCCACCATTTTGCCGGTCACGTCTGTTCCCACAGGATAACCAAATTCTTCACCAAGAGACGCCCTTACTCCGGGAGCCGTCTGCACTACCACATATTTATCCGGGTCATCAATTGCCTCCCAGACCTCATCTATATAAGTTCTTTCACGAAGAGCAGCCACAGGGCATGCCTGTATGCACTGTCCACAGTATACACAGGGAACATCCTTCATGCTGTAATCAAAAGCAGGAGCCACCTCTGTGTTAAAGCCTCTCTTTGTAAAGTCCAAAATACCTATGCCCTGTACATCCCTGCAGGTGCTTACACATCTTCCGCACAATATACACTTGCTGGTATCTCTTATTATAGAATAAGACAAATTGTCAATTTTAGCCTCTCTCTTTGCCCCTTCAAATTCAATATCCTTTATTCCAAGCTCGTCGCATAATTTCTGCAGCTCACAGGTTCCGTTTCTTAAACAGGTCAAACATTCTCTGTTGTGGTTTGCAAGGATTAATTCCACATTCATCCTTACGGCATTTCTGACCTTTGCAGTATTAGTTCTCACATTCATTCCGTCCTGAACCTGAAGAACACAGGAAGCAGGAAGATTTCTCATGGGAACTCCCTTAATATCCACCTCAACCACACATACTCTGCAAGCAGCCACTTCATTTATATCCTTTAAAAAACAAAGCGTAGGTATGTCTATTCCAGCCTCTCTGGCTGCCATTAACACAGTATAATCCTTTGGAACACTGACCTGTATTCCATTTACAGTTACATTTACTTTATCCATAATTAACACCAGCCTTTCTTACTTTTTAATAATGGCATGGAATGTACAAGCATCCATACACGAACCGCATTTAATACATTTATCCTGATTGATAACATGAACTTCCTTAACCTTACCGTCAATTGCACCCACAGGACAAATTCTTGCGCATCTTGTGCAGCCCTTGCAGTCCATTGTAATAATATATTTTAAAAGTGACTGACAGACACCTGCAGGACATCTTTTTTCCTTGACATGAGCTTCATATTCATCCCTGAAATATTTAAGTGTTGACAAAACAGGATTTGGAGCCGTCTGCCCCAGACCGCACAGTGAAGTTTCCTTAATATTCAAAGCCAGTCTTTCAAGCTTGTCCAGATCCTCCATTGTACCTCTTCCTTCAGTAATCTTATCCAGAATTTCAAGCATGCGCTTAGTTCCTTCTCTGCAGGGAGTACATTTACCGCAAGATTCATCTACGGTAAAGTCAAGAAAAAACCTTGCTATGTCAACCATGCAGTTATCTTCATCCATTACAATCATTCCGCCTGAGCCCATCATGGATCCGACTGCAATTAAATTATCATAATCGATGGGAACATCCAGGTGCTCCTTTGTCAGACATCCCCCCGAAGGTCCGCCTGTCTGTACGGCTTTAAACTCTTTCCCGTTAGGACATCCTCCACCGATATCATATATAACCTCTCTTAAAGTTGTCCCCATAGGAACTTCTACCAGACCGGTATTATTAATTTTCCCGCCTAAGGCAAAAACCTTTGTACCCGGAGATTTTTCCGTTCCGAAGCTTTTAAACCACTCAGGTCCGTTAACAATTATCTGGGGTACGTTTGCCAGAGTCTCAACGTTATTTATTACCGTAGGTTTACCCCATAAGCCCTTATTGGCAGGAAACGGAGGCTTATTTCTTGACATTCCTCTTTTACCTTCTATTGACTGCATCAGCGCCGTTTCCTCCCCACATACAAACGCACCGGCTCCCAGTCTTATTTCTATATCAAAATTAAAATCTGTTCCAAAAAGATTATTTCCTAAAAGTCCAAGCTCTCTGGCCTGGTTTATGGCAATTTCCAGTCTGTGAACAGCTATCGGGTATTCGGCTCTCACGTAAATAAAACCCTTTGTAGCTCCTATTGCATAACCTGCAATAGCCATAGCCTCCAATACGGCATGGGGGTCTCCTTCAAGAACGCTTCTGTCCATAAATGCACCCGGATCACCTTCGTCAGCATTGCATATTATATACTTTTGGTCAGCCTGGTTTGGTGCGGCAAAACTCCACTTGACACCTGTGGGGAAGCCTGCTCCTCCTCTTCCCTTCAGACCGGAATCCTTAACAAGCTTAATAACCTCATCCGGTGTCATTTCAGTGAGTGATTTTCCCAGAGCCATGTACCCGTCTCTTGCAATATACTCATTAATATCCTCAGGATTAATCAATCCGCAGTTTCTTAAGGCAACTCTTTTTTGTTTCTTATAAAATTCAACTTCACTTAATGGTTTTATACGTTCATCCTTTGCACTTTCATCATATAAGTACTTTCTTACTATTCTTCCCTTTAATAAATGCTCTTCTACTATTTCGTCAACTCTGTCCACTGTCATTCTGGAATAGAAAGTTCCCTCAGGATAAACTATTACGACAGGTCCTTCTTCACAAAGTCCAAAGCAACCGGTTCCGACAACCTGTACCTCATCCTCCAAATTAACTTCTTTTATTTTTTCTTCAAATCTTTGCTTAATTAAAGCTGATTTTGATGAGCTGCATCCGGTTCCGCCACATACCAGAACATGTGATCTGAAAATTTTCATAGTATCTCCTCCATCTTCTAAGACTGTTTTTCAGCTCCGATTGTATATTCCCGGACAACGTTATTATTTGCCAGATGCTCAGACACAATTCTCCTGACCTTTTCGGGATCTACATGAATATAAGTAACCTTTTCCTTGTCGGTTTCATACACTTCTACTATTGGTTCGTAAGTACACATTCCTATACAGCCGGTTTGTACAACCTGAACATTATTTAACTTCCTCTTTGCGACTTCTTCAACCAGTGCGGTTAAAACAGGTCTTGCACCAGCAGATATACCACATGTTGCCATACCTACCACAACCCTGATATCCTTTTCCGAATTGCGCATTTCAATGTTATTAATTGATTCTTCTCTTAACTTCTTTAACTCTTCCAAAGATTTCATATATGCCCCCTATTCCTCATACTTAGATAGTATATCCGGTATTTTTTTAGGCTCCAGCTTTCCGTACACATCTCCGTCAATCATCATTACAGGAGCAAGCCCACAGCAGCCTAAGCATCTGGTAGATTCAAGCGTAAATAACCCATTGGCAGTTGTTTCTCCAACCTTAATATCCAATTCCTTAGATAACTTATCCAACACCTGTTGGGAACCTTTTACATAACAAGCCGTTCCGAGACATACTCCTATTTTATGCTTGCCTTTGGGTTCAATTGAAAACTGTGTATAAAAAGTTGCAACACCATAAACCTCAGATAATGGAATATCCAGTTCACAGGAAATAAACTTTTGCACTTCAATCGGCAGATATCCGAAAATTTCCTGTGCCTTGTGAAGCGTTTGCATTAATATTCCTTGAGTATTTTTAATTGAATCCATATACTCTTTGAGCATGATAAATTGCTTTTCATTAGCCTTTACATCAAGTCCACTAATCAAACTAATAACCTCCATATTTTATTTAATTATATATAACTACATTATAGTATAATGTCATGATAATATAATGTCAATCAATCTTTTAATTGGATTATTCACTATCTTTAAAAATTATAAGCATACTGATAACTGTTATTCTTCTTCCAACTTTAGCAGGTCTAAAATTCTATTCAGGTCATCATTGCCGGAATATTCAATTTCAATTTTCCCTCTGTTTTTATTTCTTTTGATTTGTACCTTTGATGAAAATTTTTCAGACAAAAGCTCTTCAATATATACAATATATTTATCTTTTTCGGGAGTTGTTCTTCTTCTCGGTTTTTTCATATCCCTTACAAGCTTTTCAACTTCTCTTACACTTAAATTTTCCTTTATTATTTTATCAGTCATGGATACCTGGTCATCAGGTGACAAGCTTATTATCGCCCTTCCGTGACCGGCTGAAATTTCATTGGCAACAATTTTGTTTTTAACATATTCATCCAGGTTAGAAAGCCTCATTATGTTAGTAACATATACTCTTGACTTACCGACAATATTTGACACTTCCTCCTGAGTTATACCATACCTGTCCATTATAAAGTCATATGCATTTGCCTCATCAATCGGATTAAGGTCTTCTCTTTGAATATTTTCAATCAGTGCAATTTCCGAAGCGTTCTTATTTTCAATATCTCTTACTATGCATGGTATACTTTTAACATCAGCATTTTTACAGGCACGCCATCTTCTTTCTCCTGCGATAATTGTATAAAAATCTCCATCTTTTCTGACAATTATGGGTTGGATAACTCCATACTTCTTTATGGACTCTGACAGCTCCTCAAGCTTTTCCTGTTCAAATATTTTACGTGGCTGATTTGGATTGGGGCAAATTAAATTTGTATCTATTTCTTCTATTCTCTGACTGTCTTCTTTCTCTAAATCCTCCGGTATCAAAGCCGACAAACCTCTGCCTAAAGCTTTTCTTTTAGCTGCCATAACATCCTCCTTAATTGTTCTTTATAATTTCTTCCGAGAGTTTCATATATGCTTCACTTCCCTTAGAATTCTCATCGTAAAGCATTATGGGCTGACCAAAGCTCGGTGCTTCCGCCAATCTCACATTCCTTGGAATCACAGTTCTGTACACTTTATTTTTAAAATACTTTTTCACTTCTTCCACAACCTGAGCCGATAAATTAGTTCTTCCGTCATACATATTTAAAAGAACACCTTCAATGTCAAGCTTTGGATTAAGGTTCTTTTTCACAAGCTTGACTGTATCAATCAGCTGTCCCACACCTTCCAGTGAATAATATTCACATTGTATGGGTATCAGGACAGAATGTGAAGCAGTAAGTGCATTTAGCGATAATAAACCCAGTGACGGAGGGCAGTCAATTATTATAAAATCATAATTTTCATCTATTAAATTCAATTTTTCCTTTAAGGTTTTTTCTCTGTACCTGGTATTAGTCAATTCAATTTCCGCACCGGCAAGCTGTATATTTGACGGAATTAAATCTAACCCCTTTATTTCCGTACTATGTATTACTTTATTTATATCAAATTCCTCAATCAATATGTCATAAATCGTATTCTCCAGATTGTTTTTATCAAACCCAAAACCGCTGGTAGAATTCCCCTGAGGATCAATATCAACACTGAGAACCCTTTTACCCTTTAAAGCAAGCGCCGCACATAAATTTACATTCGTTGTAGTCTTACCTACACCGCCTTTTTGATTAAATACACTTATTACTTTAGTCACTTGATTCACCCTCTACATGCTTTTTTTCGGTATCTTTACTTTAATTTCTATATATTCATCGGATTCATTCTGTTCAAATTCAGCATCAATTCCTGTTTTTACAATTTCCTTATATGCATTCTTAATTGTATTAATATATATTTTGTAATTAATAAAGTTTCTTACATAACGCTTGTCCCTTTTTTTCTTTTCATTTATGTCCTCGGCAATAGAATTTACAAGCTTTTCAGTTTCGCTTACATTTAAATCCTTGCTGATAACTTTATCTATAACACTCAGGAGAATCTCTTCATCGTCAAGCTTAAGCAGGGCTCTTGCGTGTCTTTCGCTTAATCCGCCTTCTCTCAGCCTTTGCTTAACATTCTCAGGAAGTTTTAAAATTCTCATTTTATTAGCTATGGTTGACTGGGATTTTCCAAGCTTTTCAGCCAATTGTGTCTGATTTAATCCAAAGTCCTCTATGAGTTTCTCATAAGCCATTGCTTCCTCAATAAAATCCAAATCTTCTCTTTGCAGATTTTCAATTAAAGCCATGGCAGCAGATTCCTCTTCCCTGACCTCAATTACCACAGCAGGGATTGTTTCCATGTTAAGAAGTTTTGCTGCTTTAAATCGCCTTTCACCGGCCACTATTTCATAGATGTCATCATAAATTTTCCTCACAGTTATAGGCTGTATAATACCATAACTTTTAATGGACTGACTTAGTTCCTCCAAAGCCTTATCATCAAAAATTTTTCTCGGCTGATTTTTATTCGGAATTACTTTATTAACATCTAAATTGATTATATTGCTTATCAATAAATTCTCCCCCTCACACCAACGGTTCCTTGCTTGGTTTCCCAGCTTTTCTCGGATATTTTATATTTGTAGGCTCACACTTTTCTATTATAACTATTTTTCTTACAATATCTGTTCCCGGTAAACTAACTTCCCTGATTTCTCCAATCCTTCCCCCCAGTTTTCTTACAGCATCTTCCGATTCGGAAATTTCCGGGGAAATATTTTCACTTTTATAAGCAGCAAAATATCCGCCCACTCTGACAAACGGAAGGCAGTATTCACAGAGTACATTAAGAGGTGCCACTGCCCTTGAAACACAAACATCAAATTTTTCTCTGTAATCTATATTCTGTCCAAAATCCTCGGCTCTGCCATGTATCAGCCGGACATCTTCAAACCCCAGTTCCTTTTTAACCTCAGACAGAAAATCAATCCTTTTTCTTAAGCTGTCCAGCAGGGTTACTTTATAGTTTTCATTGACAATTTTTAATGGAATTCCAGGAAAACCTCCTCCTGTACCCACATCTATTACAGTCTTACATTCATTAAAATTGGTCGAGTTTAGCAGCAGGACACTATCCAGAAAATGTTTAACATAAATTTCCTCATCCTCTTCTATGGAGGTAATGTTTATTTTCCGGTTCCACTCCTTTAATAAATCCCTGTATTTAATAAACTTATTTTCAATTTCACTGCTGTAGGGAATATTCAGTTTTCCAAATCCTTCTTCCAAAGTTTTTATCAAGGAATTCATTCTCCTTTTTTATTATTGTAAGTCATTAAATAAATCATTAAAACATTTATATCCGCAGGCGAAACTCCCGATATTCTGGATGCCTGCCCTATGGAATCCGGTCTGATTTTTTCAAGTTTTTGTCTTGCTTCAAGTCTTAAGCTTCCTACCTTATTATAATCAATGTCCCCCGGTATTTTTCTGTTTTCAAGCTTTTTAAACTGTTCAACCTGGTTTATCTGCTTGGAAATATAACCTTCATATTTTATTACCGTTTCCACATAATCCTTTATTTCTTTTTTCAGAACAGGTCTCCCCTCATCCAGACAAAGAGTGTTTTCATAATTTAATTCAACCCTCTTTAACAATTCATAAAGACTTGCAGGCATCTTCAGAGATACGCTGCCTATTCTCTCCAATGCTTCATTCACTTCAGCTTTAGGAGTTATTTTTTTATTTTTGAGCCTTTCTATTTCATTTTCAATAAGCTGCTTTTTATTTATAAATCTTTGATATCTTTCTTCAGTTACAAGTCCTGTTTCATAACCTTTTTCGGTAAGCCTCATATCCGCATTATCCTGCCTCAAAAGCAGCCTGTACTCCGCCCTTGATGTCATCATTCGATAAGGCTCATTAGTTCCCTTTGTAATTAGATCATCTATCAGTACACCTATATATGCCTCTGAACGGTCTAAAACAAGAGGTGCCTTACCCTTTAAACTCATTACAGCATTTATACCAGCCATAAGACCCTGTGCCGCAGCTTCCTCATAACCGGAGCTTCCGTTAACCTGCCCGGCAAAAAATAAATTCTTTATACTTAACAGCTCCAGATTTAATTTCAGCTGTGTAGGGTCAATACAGTCATATTCAATAGCATATGCAGGTCTCATAATCTGTGCATTTTCCAAGCCAATCATTGATTTGTACATGGGAATCTGAACTTCATAAGGTAAAGAAGATGACATTCCCTGTATGTACCGTTCCTTTGTGTCCAGCCCCTCCGGTTCAATAAAAAGCTGATGCCTTTCCTTATCTGAAAATTTTACAACCTTATCCTCTATGGAAGGGCAGTACCTGGGTCCTATACTCTTTATCACACCCTCGTACAAAGGCGATCTGTCTAAATTTCTTCTTATAATATTGTGAGTTTCTTCAGTTGTGTAAGTTATATAGCAATTTATCTGGTTAATATCTATCTTATCGGTCATAAAAGAAAATGGAATTATTTCCTCATCACCTGACTGAACTTCCATTTTATCATAATTTATTGAATCAGAATGTATTCTGGCCGGAGTTCCTGTTTTAAATTTCCTGAGCTGTATGCCCAGATCCATTAATGAATGTGAAAGTTCATTGGCAGGAGCTAATCCATCCGGTCCTGACGAATAATTTAATTCACCTATATAGATTCTGCCCTTAAGGTAAGTACCGGTAGTTACAATAACCGCTCTTGCATTATAATAGGCTCCAAGCCTTGTATATACATTAAAGCTTCCGTCCTCCAAAACCTTTAGGCTAATAACCTCTGACTGTATAATCTTCAGATTTTCCTGACCTTCCAGCACCCTTTTCATTTCTGTATGATACTTTCTTTTATCCGCCTGTGCCCTTAATGAATGTACCGCCGGTCCCTTGGAACTATTTAACATCTTACATTGTATCATAGTTTTATCTATATTTAAAGCCATTTCTCCGCCAAGAGCATCTATTTCCCTCACCAGATGTCCCTTGGCAGTACCTCCTATATTAGGATTACACGGCATCATTGCTATGGAATCAAGGCTCATTGTAAGAACTATAGTATTCATTCCAAGGCGAGCAGAAGCCAGAGAAGCTTCACATCCTGCATGACCGGCTCCGATAACCACCACATCTGCACTTTCAGCAAGAAAATCTCTTACTATATTTTCCATCATGTTCCTCTTTCCTATTTACCTATACAAAATTCATTGAATATTTTATCCATTAAATCATCACTCACAGACTTTCCCACAATTAATCCCAGATATTCCATAGCCTGCTTTAAGTCAATTTCAATGAAATCAATAGTCATGTTATTTTTTATTGAATACAAAACATCCTCAAGGCTTCCCTTTGCCTTTATGAGAAGGTCTTTGTGCCTGACGTTATTTATAATCAAATCATCACTTACATTTATGCTTCCTTCAAAAAACATACTGCTTATTTTATCTATAATATCTTCTAATCCGTGATTTTCTAAAACTGAAATATTAATTGCTTCCTTTTCAATATTTCCGTACCTGCTTAAATTTAGTTTTGTTTCCAAATCAGCCTTGTTATTTACATATATAACTCTTTTATCCTTAATATACTCCAATATTTTTTCATCATCATATTCAAGCTCTCTTGATGAGTCGAAAAGCATAATTACCAAATCAGCTTCATCAGCCTTTTGAAGTGCTTTCTCAACACCGATTTTTTCAATCCTGTCCTCTGTTTCTCTTACTCCCGCCGTATCAACTATCCTCAGAGGAACACCCTTAATATTTACATATTCCTCTATAGTATCCCTGGTTGTTCCCGGAACTTCAGTTACAATAGCACGGTTTTCATTTAAAAGGAAATTCATAAGAGATGATTTACCAACATTTGGTTTACCTAAAATTACCGTCTTTATTCCTTCTTTAAATATTTTTCCTGTATCTGCGGTACTAATTAATCGGTCAAGCTGCACAACTATATTTTCGCTGAAATCCCTTACTCTGCCGATTGTGATTTCATCCTCATCATATTCGGGAAAGTCAATATTCACCTCGATATTTGCAAGAATATCCATAATTTCTTCAATTATTGAATTTATTTGCTTCGACAGCCTTCCTTCAAGATGATTCATGGAAATTTCATGACTTGAATCAGTTTTGGAATTTATTATATCAATGACCGCCTCAGCCTGAGTCAGATCAATTCTTCCGTTAAGAAACGCCCTTTTTGTAAACTCTCCTCTTTCTGCTGTTCTGCAGCCATGTTCAAGAACTGTCTCCAATATTTTTTTTGCGGAAATAATGCCTCCATGACAGTTAATTTCCACAACATCCTCTCTTGTGTAGGTATTTGGAGCCTTCATATAACATATCAACACTTCGTCGATTATCTTATGATTTTTATCCACAATATATCCGTAATGAAGATACCTCGGCTTAAAACTAAAGTCATCGCCGCAGTAATTATTTATATCCATATCTTCCTGATCTTCCTGAGGATGATCAATCGAAGTATTCTTACCTTTTTTTATGAATATTTTCTCTGCAATTTTTAATGCTCCATCTCCGCTTATTCTTATTATATTAACACCTGCATTGCCCGGAAACGTGGCAATGGCAGCTATTGTATCAGTAAACATTCCATCACCGTATCTTTCTGTTTTATATATATTCTACATTACCTAACAATAAATGTACATAACTATTTAAACAAATATAACCCGGGGATATCCGGGTTACTAAAAAATTACATGACTAATACTGAATTCCTTACGTTAAAATTCATACAATATCTTTAATATTTTTATTTTAAATCTATTACTACCTTCCTGTAAGGCTCTTCTCCCTCCGAATAGGTAATAATATCAGACTGATCCTGCAATGTTGAATGAATAATTCTTCTTTCGTAGGGATTCATAGGCTCAAGTCTGACCTTATGCTTATAATATCTGCACTTATCAGCCATTTTATTTGCCAGTCTCTTTAAAGTTTCTTCTCTTTTCGCTCTGTAATCCTCAACATTGAAAATGACCCTTACATAATTTTGTCTGCCTTTGTTGACAATTAAATTTAAAAGGAATTGAATTTCATCTAAATTTTTCCCTCTCTTCCCAATAATTATTCCTTTGTCATCCTCATTAATTTTAACAATATCAACCTTTAAAACATTGTCTGAAAAATCTACCGCATAGTCGGCTTTAATGCTCATTTTTTTCAGTAATACATCAATAAATCTCTCCGCTCTTTCTTCCGGACCATCGGTAACCGTAACTTTGACCTTTGCATTTTTACTTCCAATCAAACCAAACAAACCCTTTGATGGTTCATTGATTACTTCAATTTCGACTTCTTCTCTTTCAGCCTTGAGTTCCATTAATGCCGTTTTCACAGCCTCTTCTACGGTAGCCTTTTCAATAGTCACATTTTTCATCTATTTTAATTCCTCCTTAGGTTTTTTGGACGAATTCATAATAATATACTGCTGCAATAACTGGAATATATTTGATACAACCCAGTACAGACCCAATCCTGCAGGAAACTTAACACCCATAAAAAATATCATAAAAGGCATCATAATATTCATAGAATTCTGGGTAGCCTGCTGATCCGGATTCACAGAAGGCTGTGCTGCCGAAGTCATTTTAGTTGTCAGGTACGTTGTAAGAGCAGAAACAGCAGCCAGTATAGGAACTGCGGAACCTATAAGAGGAAGTGTGGCTCCACCCATGGAAAGACCGTTGACAGCATTAACCATACTTTCACTCACGCCTTTCACAACATCTTCTGCAGCAAATATATAATTTTCTGCAAACCCTAAATCTTTAATCCATAAAAATGATTTATTTATTGAATCAAAAAACGCCTGATCTAAAAATACATATTTAACCGGCTGCTGTATTACATAAAAGAAAGCAATAATTATGGGAAATTGAATAAGCATTGGCAAGCAACCGGCAAAAGGACTGTAACCGCCCTCTTTATACAATTCCATCTGTTTTCTTTGCAGCGTTTGCGGATCTTTTCCGTATTTATCCTGCAATTCCTGAATTTTCGGACCCAAGTCCTGCATCTTTTTCATTGATTTTGTCTGCTTTAGAGTAAGCGGCAGAATTATTAACTTTAATATTATTGTAGATAATATAATTGCAATCGCATATGCGGAAACATATTCATTTTCCAACGCAAACACCATGTTATACAACAATCTAACAAGCGCACCCATTGGCTTTGCTATAAAATCCAAATTCATTTATTATCCTCCGTATTATTTCAAGGGGTCATACCCTCCGGGGTTGAAGGGATGGCATCTCAATATTCTTCTGATACCTAAATATGAACCTTTAAAGAAACCGTATTTTTGTAATGCTTCAATAAAATATTGCGAACATGTAGGGTAAAATCTGCAATGCCTTACGGTTGAACTTGAAGAAAACTTCTGATAAATTCGTATAATAAAAATCAATACTCTGCTCAATTTTATATACCCTTTAGCAATTTCTTTCTTTTCATCAGCTTATTAAATGATTTTTCCAGGCCCTTGTAATCAGCCTCTGTTGCATTAACTCTGGCCATTATTACAATATCATAGCCTTCCTTAAAATTGTATTCATTCAATCTGACTATTTCCTTCAGCCTTCTTCTTATTAAATTTCTTGATACTGCTTTCTTTATCTTTTTCGCAGAAGTAAAACCATACCTGTTATATCCATAATTGTTTTTTTTGATAAACAAAACAAGATTATAATCAGAAATTGAGTTTTTACAATTATAAACTGATTTGTATTCTATATTTTTTTTAATTATCTTCATTAATTTTTACCCTTTTTATTACTCATTATGGTAATAAAAGGCCACGAATGCGGCCTTATGCTGACAATTTCTTTCTACCTTTTGCCCTTCTTCTCTTTAAAACATTTCTTCCGGATTTTGTGCTCATTCTCTTTAAAAATCCATGTTCGCTGCTTCTTTGTCTTCTTTTTGGTTGATAAGTTCTTTTCACTGAAAAACACCTCCTTGCATTCCCAGATATCTATATTAAATATCTTAAATTTTCATGTTGTTAAATTATAATATTTTTAAATAACCATGTCAACAAATTACTTGCTCTTTTCCATACATTTCATAATTGTATAAGCTATTGTAATATACTACATTTTAAAGAATATTGCAAATATTTTTTAAAATAAAAAAATTAAAATTGAAATTGTGGATAAAAAATGATAGTATACTAAGTGTCTGTGGATAACTTTCTTTATTGACTGATTTATGGACAACTTGTTGACAATCCTATTAAAAGTATTAATAAATCAAGACAATCAATTGTTTATATTTTTTATTAACAGTTGTTTATACTATATATTTTAACAATAAACCGCACTTTTTATTAACAAAATGTTAATTCTTTTTATTAACAACCGGAGGATATTATGAACTTTGAAGAATTATGGAATGAAGTCCTTGAAATTGTCAAGGAGGACACCAATCAAGTCAGTTTTAATACTTGGTTCAAACCCCTTAAAATAGTTGCTTATAAAAATAACACCATCTATTTGGAGACAGCAGATGAATTTTTAAAAAATACTCTTCAAAAGAGACACTACAACTTTCTTAAAAATGCATTTACTTATGTATTAAAAAAAGATACTGAGCTTGTTTTTACAGTACCCGGAGAAAATATAGACGAAAATTCAAAAAAAAATAACCCTAACAGCTCAGGCGAAGATTCAGACGCTGTAAATAACGAAAGGAAGTTAAATCCTAAATACAGATTTGATAATTTTATTATAGGCAACAGCAACCGATTTGCCCATGCCGCATCCCTGGCTGTGGCGGAAGCACCTTCAACCGCATACAACCCTTTATTTTTATATGGCGGCGTAGGTCTTGGCAAAACCCATTTAATGCATGCAATAGGTCATTACATACTTGACAATAATCCGGATTCTTACGTATTGTATGTTACCTCAGAAAAGTTTACCAATGATTTAATTAACTCTATTAAGGATGGGAAAAATGAAGAATTCAGAAACACATACAGAAAAGCTGACGTACTGCTTGTAGATGATATCCAGTTCATAGCAGGTAAAGAAAGTACTCAGGAGGAATTTTTCCATACCTTTAATGCTCTTCATGAAGCAAACAAACAGATTATAGTGTCAAGCGATAATCCTCCCAGTGAAATACCGACACTGGAAGACAGGCTCCGTTCACGATTCGAGTGGGGTCTTATAGCAGATATTCAGCCTCCGGATTATGAAACAAGGATTGCAATCCTCAGAAAAAAGGCAGAAGCTGAAAATTACAACGTACCCGATGACGTAATACAGTATATTGCTCAGAATATTCAATCAAATATAAGGAAGCTTGAAGGAGCACTTATAAGAATTTATGCCTATGCCTCCCTCACCAACAAAAAAGAAGTAACCCTGGAGCTGGCACAGGAAGCATTAAAACATTTAATATCTAATAACAAAAAAGTTACTCTCAACGATATAAAAGAAATTGTTTCAAATTACTACAATATATCAACCGAAGACCTTGTTTCAAAAAGGAAAACAAAAAACATTGCATATCCAAGACAGGTAGCCATGTACATAGCACGAAAACTCACGGATATGTCGCTTCCCAAGCTTGGAGAAGAATTTGGCGGAAGAGATCATTCAACTGTCCTTCACGCTTATAATAAAGTTGAAGATGATATGGAGAACAGCCAGGAAATTAAAAAAAATATAGAGGATATAATATCTATGCTTAATAATTAGCAGCAGTCTGTTGACAAAAAGTGAATAACTGTTGACAAAAAATCTTTTAGAGTTAATAACTTTTTTAATTAAAATAATTATCAACAGCTAAATATTTTTAAACCATGCATAAACTTAATGCAAAAAGAGGTTTTCAACAAATTAACAGCACCTACTAATATTACTAATCTTTATTTTTATATTTCTATATTGAATTAAGACCTTTAAGTTGTGCACAATGGGCTGCTGCCCCCAATATAATTTTAGAAACAATAGATTTTTTAAAGGAGCATACTATGAAAATAAAAATTAATCAGAACGAACTTAATAAAAGTATTAGTGTTGTACAAAAAGCAGTATCTTCAAGAACCCCTCTTCCCATACTGTCTGGAATTTTAATAGAAGCTAAAGATAACATGCTTATATTGACTGCAACTGATCTGGATTTAGGCATAAAGACATATTCTCCCTGTGAAATTGAAGAAGAAGGTTCAATTGTTGTACAATCTAAACTCATAGGAGACTTTGTAAGAAAACTTCCTTCCAATTCCTATGTATATATCAGTACCACGGAAAATAAAAGCATGGAAATAAAATGTTTAAATTCCGAAATAAATATATTGGGAAATTCATCTGATGAGTATCCTGATAATACCTTTGAAAATGAAGGAAATTCATTTGAAATAAAATCAGAATCCTTAAAAAATTTAATAAGATATACTTATTTTGCCGCATCACAGGAAAATTTAAAACCAATATTTACAGGATGCCTAATTGAAATAAAAAATAACTTATGTACATTTGTTGCATTAGACGGTTATAGAATGGCAGTGAAAAAAGAAAAAATTGAATTTAACGGAGAGGTTTCAATTGTGGTTCCATCTAAAACACTGCTTGAAATTTTAAGAATTATTGAAGAAGATGAGGGAGAAATTAAAATAACAGTATCAGAAAGTCACATATCATTTAAATTGGAAAACACAATTATTATATCTAATTTATTAGACGGAAAATTTATGGACTATGAAGGAATAATTAAAAGTAATTTTGTAACAGTAGTAAAAGCAGACCCTTCAGATATCAGAGACAGTGTTGAAAGAGCTTCACTTCTTGCAAGAGATGACAAAAATAATTTAGTCGTTTTAGACATAAAGGAACAAAGTATGCAGATTAATTCCGCTTCGGAATACGGTAATGTTGAGGAAAATGTCCCTGTGGAAAAAGAAGGAGAAGATTTAAAGATGGGATTTAATTCTAAATATTTACTGGACTTTTTAAGAGTAATAGGCAATGAAAAAATAGAATTAAATTTAGTTGGTAAAAATAGCCCCTGCTTCATAAATGAAGAAGGCAAGCAGGATTATATATACATGGTGCTGCCTGTAAGGATAAGTTAAAGAGGTACTTATGGAGAAAATATACATTGAGACAGAATTTATTAAGCTTGACCAGCTGTTGAAATTTGCAAATGCAGTAGAAGGCGGTGGAATGGCAAAAAATGTTATATTGGATGGTCTTGTAAAGGTGAATGGAGAAACCGTACTGCAAAGAGGAAGAAAGCTCAGAGAAGGAGATACTGTAGAATTCAACCATGAAAAATATATCATTTCAAAAGAGGAAAAATGATAGTTAAAAGTCTGAAAATAAAAAATTACAGAAATTTCAAGGAAGCAGAAATTGAATTAAACGATTTGCTAAATATTTTTATAGGGGATAACGGGCAGGGGAAAACAAATCTTATGGAATCCGTTTATCTGACTTCCATAGGCAGGACGTTCAGGCTAAACACTGAAAATGAGCTTATAAATTTTAATGAAAATAAAAGTGTCATTGAAGTTAATATGCTGAAAAATAATCATAACATAAAAATAGAACTTCAGCTTGAAAAAAATAAAAAAAAGCAAGTGCTCATTAACGGAGTGAAGCTTGATAAAACATCTGAAATGATTGGAATTTTAAATAATGTAATTTTTACACCGGACGACATGAAAATAATTAAGGGAAGCCCTGTAGAAAGAAGAAAATTTATAAACATAGATATTTCTCAAATTAAGCCAAAATATAAATACCTGCTTAATAAATATAAAAAAGTATGCTCTGAAAGAAATATTATATTAAAAAATTACTATACAAAGACACAAAATAAGGATATTATGAGTATCTGGGATGACTACTTGGTCAATGTGGGAACAGATATTATATTGTACAGGCTGGATTATATAAATAAATTGAAAAATTACGCTGTTAATATTTATGCAGAAATTTCCGGCAACAGAGAAAAGTTTGATTTGAATTATTTATGTAATATTGGTAATATTAACTATATGGACAAGGATGAAATTAAAAAAATTTTTTACGAAAAAATTAATTCAAATATTCATCATGAAATCCAATATGGAACTACCATGTATGGACCCCACAGGGATGATATAATAATAAAAACAAACGACAGAGAATGTAAATATTTCGGATCCCAGGGGCAGCAGCGCTCTGCAATCCTTGCAATTAAGCTTGCCGAAATAGAAATTATCAAAGAAGAAATAGGAGAATATCCTGTTTTGCTGCTGGATGATGTTCTTTCGGAGCTTGATAATAACAGAAAAGGATTTTTAATGAATTATGTCCGGGAAATTCAAACATTTATTACTACAACAGATGACCATGATTTAAATATATTAACAAAGTATTACCATAAGAATAAATTTCATATAAACGAAGGAAAAATTGTGAACATAACAAATTAGAGGAGATAAAATGATAAATAATAAAAATATTCATTATGGTGCGGAGCAGATTCAGGTGCTTGAGGGACTTGAACCTGTAAGAAAAAGACCCGGTATGT
This sequence comes from Firmicutes bacterium UBA5227, assembly GCA_002409285.1. Taxonomy (GTDB): domain Bacteria; phylum Bacillota; class Clostridia; order Tissierellales; family Sedimentibacteraceae; genus Sedimentibacter. The sequence goes on from DHUT01000015.1 coordinate 29,874, forward strand.
ATATAGGCTCAACCGGTGAAAGAGGACTGCATCAATTAGTTTATGAGGTTGTTGACAACAGCATAGACGAAGCATTGGCAGGGTATTGTGACACCATAAGTGTAACTATAAACGAAGATAATTCAGTAGTGGTTGTGGATAACGGAAGAGGAATTCCAATAGAAAAAAATCAAAAAACAGGAAAATCTACATTGGAAACCGTGTTGACTGTACTCCATGCGGGAGGAAAATTCAATAATGATGCATACAAAGTTTCGGGAGGACTGCATGGGGTGGGTGTTTCCTGTGTTAATGCATTGTCGGATTATTTAATTGCCGAAGTAAACTGGAACGGCAAAAAATACAGGCAAAGATTTGAAAGAGGTATTGCAAAAACAGAAGTGGAATATATCTGCGACACTGAAGATACAGGTACCATTATAACATTTATACCTGATTCCACCATATTTGATGCCATAGAATTTAATTATACAACCTTGAAGCACCGTATGAGGGAACTTGCTTTTTTAAATAAGGGCATCAAAATTATATTAGAGGATAAGAGATCAGGAATTAAGGATGAGTTTCACTTTGAAGGAGGAATTAAACAATTTATACAATATTTAAACAGTAAGAAAGATGCCCTTCACGAAGATATAATTTATGCGGAAGGTATTAAAGATAAAGTAATTGTAGAAATATCAATGCAATATACCGACTCTTATAATGAAAACATATTTTCTTTCGTAAACAATATTAATACTATTGAGGGCGGAACACATCTAATAGGATTCAAAACAGCACTTACACGTGTTATAAATGATTATGCAAGAAAATATAACCTGCTGAAAGAAAATGATGTTGCCATAACAGGTGATGATATAAGAGAAGGAATAACAGCTGTTCTTTCAATAAAAGTACCTAATCCCCAATTTGAGGGTCAGACAAAGACAAAGCTTGGAAACAGCGAGGTAAGAGGTATTGTAGATAATATTACCGGTGAGGCTCTAAGCGCTTATTGCGAAGAAAATCCAAAGACAGCAAAATTAATAGTAGAAAAATCTTTAAGATCAGCCAGAGCAAGAGAAGCAGCAAGAAAAGCCAGAGACCTGGTAAGAAGAAAGGGTGCTTTGGAAGGACTGTCGCTTCCCGGAAAATTAGCAGACTGTTCTGAAAAAGATCCTAAATTATGTGAAATATGCATTGTTGAGGGTAACTCAGCCGGCGGATCCGCAAAAGAAGGAAGAGACAGAAGAATTCAGGCAATACTTCCCTTGAGAGGAAAAATATTAAACGTTGAAAAATCAAGAATAGATAAGATTTTGAATTCAGAAGAAATAAAAAATATGATAACCGCTTTTGGTACCGGTATAGGAGAAGATTTTGATATATCAAAATTAAGGTATCATAAAATTATAATAATGACAGATGCCGACGTGGATGGTGCCCACATAAGAACACTGCTGCTGACATTCTTTTACAGATATATGAGAGAATTAATTACACAGGGACATGTATATGCTGCCCAGCCTCCGCTTTACAGAGTAAAAAAGGGAAAATTTGAAAAATATGTTTACAGCGATCCGGAATTGAACAGAGTTCTGGAAGAAATAGGAAGAGACAATAAAGTTGAGATACAAAGATACAAAGGTCTCGGAGAAATGGATCCCGAACAGCTTTGGGAAACAACAATGAATCCGGCGGAAAGAATTCTTTTAAGAATAAATGAAGAAGATGCAATATCCGCAGATGAAACATTTAATATGCTCATGGGTGATAAAGTTGCACCACGCCGGGAGTTTATTGAACAAAATGCAAGATACGTAACAAATTTAGATATATAGTCAGCCGGAGGTTATAAATGAGCGAAAATGATAAAATTGAAAATAAAAGTAAGATTATAGAAACAAATATTACCGAAGAAATGAGAAAGTCCTATCTGGACTACGCCATGGCGGTTATTGTTTCAAGAGCACTTCCGGATGTAAGAGACGGTTTGAAGCCGGTTCACAGGAGAATACTTTATTCGGCAAATGATCTGTCGTTAACTCCGGATAAACCCCATAAGAAAAGTGCACGTATAGTGGGAGATGTTTTAGGTAAGTATCATCCTCACGGAGATACAGCGGTATATGATGCAATGGTAAGACTGGCACAAAGCTTCTCCATGCGCTATCCCTTAATAGACGGTCACGGAAACTTCGGTTCCGTAGATGGAGATCAGGCAGCGGCAATGCGTTATACAGAAGCCCGAATGTCCAAAATGGCCATGGAAATGCTGAGAGATTTAAACAAGGATACCGTTGATTTTAAGCCAAACTTTGATGAAACCTTAAAAGAACCGGTGGTGTTGCCAAGCCGATTTCCTAATTTACTGGTAAATGGTTCACAGGGTATTGCCGTTGGTATGGCAAGTTCAATTCCGCCTCATAATTTGGGAGAAGTGATAAATGGAGTTATTGCATATATAGATAATCCTGAAATAGATGTTCAGGGACTGATGAGGTATGTTAAGGGCCCTGATTTTCCCACAGGAGCCATAATTGAAGGAAAAGATAACATTAAAAATGCCTATCTTACCGGAAAAGGATTTGTGAAAGTTAAGTCAAAAGTTGAAATTGAAGAAATAAAAAATAACAAAAGCAGAATCATTGTAACAGAAATTCCATACATGGTTAATAAGGCACGGTTAATAGAAAAGATAGCCGAGCTTATGAAAGATAAAAGAATCGAAGGAATTTCAGAATTAAGAGATGAAAGTGACAGAACAGGAATGAGGATTGTCATTGAAATCAAACGAGATTACAATCCTAATATTATACTTAACAATTTGTACAAACATACTCAGCTTCAGGATAATTTCAGCATTAACATGATAGCGCTGGTTAACGGTGAACCAAAAGTTCTGACCTTGAGGGACATGATTCATTACTATGTGGAGCATCAAAGAGAAATTGTCGTAAGAAGGACAAAGTATGATTTAGATAAAGCCGAGGCAAGAGCACATATAGTAGAGGGCTTAAGAATTGCAATTGACAACATAGATGAAGTAATAAGAATAATAAGAGCAGCCTATGACGATGCAGAACAAAAATTAATGGATGCATTCAATTTATCAGATGTCCAGGCAAGAGCCATAGTTGATATGAGATTAAGGCGTCTGCAAGGTCTTGAAAGAGAAAAATTAGATGCCGAATATAAAGAATTAATGGAAATGATTGAAAAATACAGAGAAATACTTGCAAACCAGCACCTGGTAGATGAAATAATAAAAACTGAGTTAAAAGAAGTAAAAAATATATACTATGACGAAAGAAGAACAGAAATTAAATCCGATGAGGGAGAGATATCAGTAGAAGATTTAATAGAAGAAGAAAATGTTGCAATTACCCTTACAAACTTCGGATATATAAAGAGACTTCCTGAAGATACCTACAAGGCACAAAACAGAGGAGGAAAAGGGATAACAGCTCTTACAACAAGAGAAGAAGATTTTGTAAAAGATTTATTTATAACCTCCACCCATGATAACCTGTTATTCCTTACAAACAAAGGTAAGATGTACAGAATCAAGGCATACGAGGTACCGGAGGCAAGACGCCAGGCTAAAGGTACAGCTGCAATCAATTTGATACACATTGATACCGATGAGAAAATCAGATCAATAATTCCAATAAGAGAATTTAATGATGATGAATACTTGGTGTTTGCGACAAAAAAAGGAATAATTAAGAAAACCAAGTTAAGCGAGTTTGATACAAACAGGAAAAACGGTCTTGTTGCAATAAAAATTGCCGAAAATGACGAACTTATAAATGTCAGCAAGACAGATGGCACAAAGGATATATTTATAGTTACCAAGTATGGAAAGGGTATAAGATTCAACGAGGATGATGTAAGGGAAACAGGAAGAAACTCAATGGGTGTAAAAGCTATAACTATTAATGACGAGGATGAGCTTGTTTCAATGAGCATTATTAAAGAAAGCGATGAAAACAAATATATATTGACTGTTACGGAAAAAGGATATGCAAAAATAACACTGTCTCAGGAATACCGATGCCAGAACAGAGGCGGAAAGGGTATGAAAGCTCACAACATTAATGAAAAGACAGGTCCTATCGTAGGTTCATTAATAGTTGAAAAAGAAGATGACCTGATGATTTTAAGTATAAACGGTGTTATTATAAGAATGCATGCAACAGGTATATCCATAATGGGCAGAGATACTCAGGGTGTAATAGCCATGAGACTGAATGATGACGATAAAGTTGTTTCAATTGCTAAAATTTATTCTGAGGAAGATTTGGATTTGGATTCAGAAGAATAATAGGGAGGGTACTATGTCATTAGAAATAAAATACAATGTAACTTCAGAAAATATTTTGGAAATAAAACCTGTGGGAGAAGTAGATATATATACTTCTCCTGAACTGAAAAATAAAATTTTAGAACTTGTTGAGCAGAAAAATCAAGATATAACAATCAATGGTGAATATCTTGAATACATTGATTCTACAGGTCTGGGAGTATTAATGGCAATATATAAGACTCTCAGGGAAAAAAACCTGAACATAAGAATAAAAAACCTAAAACCGAATATTTATAAACTTTTTGATATAACAGGTTTAAACAAGGTTTTTAATATTCAGGAGTGATATAATGGAAAAAATTAAATTAAGCATTCCCAAGAAATCTGAATTTATGAGTACCATAAGGCTTACAACTTCTGCCATTTCAAATATAAGAAGATTCAATGTAGATGAAATAGAAGACCTGAAGGTTATTATTTCGGAGGCTTGCACATTTTTCATAAACAATGTGAAAAACAGTACTGAACCCCTGGATATTTGCTATGAATTAAACGATAATAATTTAATTGTCGAAGTAATAGATTTAAATTCAGGAGAAATAATACAAAAAGACAGGACAAGCAGTGAAATGTGTGTTATGATTATAGAGAGTCTTGCAGACAGCTATAATTTTGATTTAGAAAATAAAAAAATAATATTTGAAAAATGCATAAATAATTTTGAATAGGCGTTGATAATATGAGCGAAGCAATCCAAAATTCCAAGATCATTAAAAATCATGATTTATTTTTGCAGTACCAACAAACCAGAGATGTTGAACTAAGAAATATAATTTTTGATAAATATAAATATATGGCTGAAATAATATCAAGAAAATATAACAACAAAGGCATTGAACACGAGGATATTTTTCAGACAGCTTGCATGGGTTTGATTTTTGCAATAGAGAGATTTGATGTAAGTAAAGGATTTGAATTTACCAGCTTTGCAACTCCCACTATTTTAGGGGAAATAAAAAAGTATTTCAGAGACAAGGGCTGGGCTATTAAAGTACCCAGAAAAATTCAGGAAGTATCAAAAAAAGTAAATGAAGCTAACAATCTATTGAGCTCACAGCTAAATCGTGCTCCCACTGTAAAGGAAATTGCGGACTATATCCATTCTACAGAAGAAGAAGTGCTTGAAGCTTTTGAAGCAGGAAAAATGTTTAATTCCCAGTCATTAGATGAGAAACTTGACATTAACAGCGATGACAGCGACATGTCCCTTATGGACATTGTAGGTCAGGAAGATACATATTTTATAAAAATAGAAAATGAAGACTTTATAGAAAAATCCCTGGACAAACTAAATGAATTGGAAAGAAAAATAATAATTAAGAGGTTTTATTCTAATAAGACACAAAGCGAAATTGCAAAAGAATTAAATATTTCTCAAATGACTGTGTCCAGAATAGAAAAAAGATCTTTGGAAAAATTAAGAATAGAATTCAATAAATGACAAGGGAGGTTTTATGAAAAATAAAGGAAGATTTTTCACAATAGCATTAATTATTATATTGTTTTTAGTAATAAACTCATTTGGTGGTATCACTAAGTTTATAACCGATTATTTGTGGTTTAATGAAGTAGGATATACCGAAACATTTTTAACTAAGATAAAAGCTCAATTTGCAATAGGCATTCCTATCTTTGCTGTTTTGAGCTGTTTGTTGTATTTATTTATAAAAAAATTAAAAAAGAAATACGATTTGGAATCTGAAATTGTTGATACTAAGTTAAACAAAAAGGCTAATCTGTGGATAAAACTTTCCTCTGTGATAATAAGCTTTTTATTTACCGTAAGCATTGTATCAAGAATGTGGTTTGAAATTTTACAGTTTTTAAATAGTGAAAGCTTTGGCATGACAGATCCGATTTTTAACAACGATATTAGCTTTTATATTTTTAAGCTGCCGTTAATTAATACTTCTGTTAATTTTGTAATAGATGTATTATTTCTTCTTATAGCTGTAACCGTATTGTTTTATGGATATCTTGCAATAAAAGACAGCATTAAAAATGCATCTAAGCAATTTGAAGAGATAAGATATAATCCCAATCAGTTTGATTTCAGCGAAGTGTTCAATAAAAAATTTGCTACTAAAATAATAAATGAACTATCCTTCATAGGAATTTTTGTTTTTATTTTTTTAAGCATTAAATATGTTTTAAGAAGCTATGATTTGTTGTATTCTCAACTTGGAAGGGTTTTTGGGGCAGGGTATACCGACATAAATATAACTCTGAATTTATACAGAATTCTTGCAGTCGGCTGCTTAGTTTCGGCAGTAACATTTTTCATAGGAGCAAGAAAAAGAAATTTAAGATCCGCTTTGTCAGTTCCCGTAGCATTAATTGTAATATCCATAATAGGAACAGCAGCAGCAGGAGCAGTTGAAAACTTTATAGTTGAGCCCGACCAGCTTTCAAAGGAAACCAGGTATATGGAATACAGCATAAAAAGCACCCAGAGCGCATATGCTCTTGATGATGTGGAATCGGTTGAGTTCCCTGCAAACAACGATTTGACCATCGAAGACATAAAAAATAACCAGGAGGTCATTGACAACATAAGGATTAATGACCAGGAGCCTTTGATTCAGGTATATAATCAGCTTCAGGGTATCAGACCCTACTATGTTTTCAATGATGTTGACGTTGACCGCTATGTAATAGACGGAGACTATAAACAGGTATTTTTATCTGCAAGAGAGCTTGATCAGAACCGTTTAAACGAGCAGGCAAGGACGTGGGTAAATCAGTATTTAAAATATACCCATGGCTATGGAGTCACTTTATCCCAGGTTAATGAAGTAACACCCCAGGGTCAGCCTGAAATGCTTGTTAAAAATATACCGCCTTCAACAAACACGGATTTTAAGATTTCCAGACCTGAAATATATTTTGGTGAAAAATCAAATAATTATGTAGTAGTTAACACAGACGAAAAAGAGTTTGACTATCCTTCAGGCTCCAATAATGTGGAAGCATTGTACGAAGGCAACGCAGGAATCAGACTGTCATTTGGAAACAAGCTTCTTTTCAGCTTAAGAGAAAACAGCTACAGACTTTTTATTTCTAACAACATAGATTCAAACAGTAAAATATTGCTAAATAGAAATATAATGCAAAGAGTTCATGAAATAGCACCATTTTTGTATTATGATCCAGATGCTTACATTGTTGTTAACCAGGACGACGGCAAGCTGTACTGGATAATCGAAGGATTTACCGTAAGCAGCAGGTTTCCATATTCACAGCCCTCTGAGAACTTTATAGAAGGTCAAAGCGTTAATTATATCAGAAACTCTGTAAAAGTTGTGATAGATGCCTATGACGGAACAACTGATTTCTACATAGCAGATGAAACGGACCCCATCATACAGATATACGATAAAATATTTAGTGATTTGTTTAAACCCATGAGCAGTATGCCGGAAGGTATAAGAAGCCATGTAAGGTATTCACAGGCATACTTTGATGTACAATCTGATATGTACAGACTTTACCACATTGAAAATCCCACCGTATTTTTCGGAAGAGAAGATTATTGGGATATTGCCAATGAAAAATATATGGATAACGGAGAAGAACCTGTTGGTTCAAGCTATGTAATGTTTAAGCTGCCTGAGGAAGAGGATGTGGAATTTTTATTAACCACTCAATATACACCTCAAAACAAGGATAATATGATTGCTCTTCTTGCCGCAAGAAATGACGGTGAAAATTACGGTCAGCTTATTTTATATGAATTTCCCAAAACAAAGACAATATCCGGTCCCAATATGATTGAAACCAAAATAGACCAGGATACCGTAATATCATCCCAGCTCACACTGTGGAGCCAGGTTGGGTCAACGGTATTAAGAGGAAATACATTGGTAGTTCCCATTGAGGATTCATTGCTTTATGTAGAGCCCATATATCTGAAATCAGATACGGAAAGTAACTTTCCCGAAATGAAAATGGTGGTTGTTTCCTTTGGAGACACAATAATAATGGAGCCCACACTTAACCAGGCAATTGAAAGATTATTCGGTGTTTACACAGAGCCTGAAGAACCTGTTGAGCATGAGTATGACAACACAAATATAAACGATTTAATAAAACAGGCAAATAATTTGTTCATTAAGGCAACAGAGGCTCAGCAAAGAGGAGACTGGGCATCCTACGGAGAAAATTTAAAAGACCTGGAAAATATACTGAACCAGCTTAATCTGCTTACTAACGGTGCCGAACAAAACACAGCCGCAGAAAACAATACTGAAGAAGAAAATACCATGCCGGATGAAAATACAGCAGATCAACAAAAACAATGATATTATTTTTAGAGTAGCATTAAGAATCATAAATTTAAATATAAAGTGAGGCAGCCATGAAATTTACATTTAATCATTTTAACTTCAATGTACATGATTTACAAAAAAGCACGAGCTTTTACAAAGAAGCATTAGGATTAACAGAAGTAAGAAGAAAAGAAGCATCAGATGGAAGCTACACATTGGTTTACTTAGGTGACGGAGAAACAGATTTTTCACTTGAGCTTACATGGCTGAAGGAAAGAACAGAGCTCTACGACCTGGGAGAGCAGGAATTCCATCTTGCCATGGCAGTTGACAACTATGAAGAAGCCTTCAAAAAACATCAGGCTATGAACTGCATAGAATTCATAAATGAAACCATAGGAATTTACTTCATCACAGACCCCGACGGCTACTGGATTGAAATAGTGAGAAAAAAATAAGATACAATAAAAAATAAATATTAAAACCAAAAGCCCTGATAAAGGAAAGCTTCTGGTTTTTTTATTTATTCTCCAAAGCCTTCGGGTGGAATCTCCGGTTGTACACCTTTTGATAATACTTCTTTTAACCTAAACTTGTTTTATTGAAATAAAAAAATATTTACATCAAATTTCGACATAAAATAAGAAAAATATTGATATAATTACATATATAAATATTTTTTTATTATAGTGTAGATACTGTGAAATATGTTTCAAATTTGGGCACCTGGAGCATATGGAGTGAATGGTGCAACCGGCTGACTGATATTATTAGCCGGGTTTTTTTTCGAATAATTGAAAAGCTGAGGTGAGATGATGGTATCTTCTGTTTCAAAAAAGAAATCGTTTTTTAACGGTAAGATGGAAGAATCAAAAATTTTGGTTGCGTACAGGTTTATTTCATTAACTATTACCACCGCTTTTTATGTAGTTAATTATTCAGAGCATGAATTGATAAGAAAAATAATAATTATATTGTGCCTTTTAGTTTCTTCGGTAATATTGTCATATTTATATCCCACATATGAAACTTCTCAGTCAGATATTAAGCTTTTGATTGTTATTGAAACCATTGGCAATACATTAATTTTGATACCTACAGGAGGTATAGAAAGCCCGTTTATCTGGTATAGTTTAAATACAATATTAATATGCTTTGTATTTTTAAAGAGAAAGTATGGATGGATAAATTTTTTGGTATATCTATTATCTTATGGAATAATTATTGTGTATTTTACAGATACAAACGCTGATATTAAAACGGTTGTTGCGGATGAATCAAATTTGTTCCTTAGTTTGATTATGATTATAATTGCTGTTCAATTTCTGGTTGCTTCATTAAAAACAACTAAAAAAAACAACAGAAGGCTTGAAGAAATTAATGAACAGCTGAAAACATCAAATAAGATGTTACTTGAATCAATTGAACACATTAAGGATTTATATCAATCCGTTAATATTTTAAGTAATCAGGGAAACAAGGAAGGTATAATAAAACTTTTATTTGAGCATATAAAAAAAATTACTGGAACAGATACCGTATTTTACTATGATATTACAGATAACTCAAACAAAATGATTTCTTATGACAATAATTATATATTAAGTTCACTGGAGGAATATATAGAAAAAAACCTAAAAATAATTTTAGAATCTGCAAACATTTTAGAAGTAAGTATTTTAAATTCAAAATTCCTGATTGCACAAGTAGGAAGAAGCTATGAAACATACGGTTTGTTAGGCATGAAAACAGTTCACAGCACGGAAAGTTCCATGTATAAAAATAATTATTCTGAGCTGCTGTTTTTATCAGGGTTGCTTTCAAGTGTTTTTGAAAGATTAAAACTGGAGGAAATTACCGAAGGCCTGCTCATTACAGAAGAACAAAACAGAATAGCAAATGAATTGCACGACAGTGTTTTGCAAAGATTGTTCAGCTTATCCTGCGGAATGTATACAACGATTAAAAATATAAATAGCTACAATGAAAATGAAATTACAAAAGAACTAAATGAATTCAGAGAAATATTAGATTTTACAATGAAAGAATTAAGAGAAAAAATATACGGATTGAGCTGGAAGAAGTCGGGAAACAGCAGCTTCGCTGCAAACATAAAAAAATATATTGAAGATATAAAAAAATTAAATCAGGTAAATATCCCTTTCAGTGTACGTGGAAACATGGAAGTGCTTTCTGCTGAACAGGAAAAGGCAATTTATCGCATGATTTGTGAAGGTATCGGAAATGCGGTTCGGCACGGTAAAGCAAAAAATATAGAGATAGTTTTAGACATATCATCAAACCAGACGGTTCTCAGCATAAGTGATGACGGAGCAGGCTTTGATTTAAAAAAAGCAATAAATGAATCAAAAGGCATGGGAATGCGAAATTTAAAGCAGCTCACGGAAAGCCTGAGGGGAGAAATAAATATAAATACCGTGATTGACAATGGAACTAAATTAGAGATACTGCTGCCAATGATTAAAGGAGGATTGTAATATGAATATACTTATTGTAGACGACCATCCATTGGTAAGGAAAGGAATTTTATCCGCACTTTCCTGTGAGAAATATATTGATATTATATTTGAAGCATGTTGTACGGAAGAAGCACTAAACATAATAAATTCTCAACATCTTAGCTTAGTAATAGTTGATTTGTATTTAGGAAAAGAGGATGGGCTGGAAATAATTAAAAAAGCAAAAAAAGCTGAAAGTAAGGTAAAATTCATTATTCTTACTTCCTCAGTAAAAAATGGAGATTTCACAAGGTCAGAAGAAGCCGGCGCAGATGGCTATATAATTAAAGACGCATTTGCAGAAGATATAATTTATGCAATACGCACTGTACTGAAGGGGAAAAGATTTATTGATCCGGAAATAATTGAATATCAGGTAAAAAACTCATATGGTGAAGGCTTTGAAGATTTAACACCCAGAGAATATGATGTACTCATAGAATTAGGAAAAGGTTTAAGCAATTATGAAATAGCCCATAAGCTTTTTATATCCGAAAATACGGTAAAAAAACATGTGAGCAGCATATTATTAAAATTGCAGGTAAATCATAGAACGCAGGCGGCATTAATGGTAAATCAGGCTGTAGGTCTTTAGTTAGGAGCAAATTATGAGGAAAAAAATCAAGGGGGTCTCCATAAATAAAAAGGTGATTTTTCTGTCATTAATTATATCAATGAGTATAATAGGAGCAAGTTATGCTTCCTGGAACAACGATAATAAAATCAAACTATCAATGGAAACAGGATTCATAGACCCGGTTTTCATGCTGCAAAATGACACATTACGCTATGATGGGGAATATCTGAAGGTTTCTGTTTCAGATGACAGACAAATATTAAATGTCAGCGGTGAGGTATATTCAGGATTTAATGAAAACATAGTAATAAATATTAAAGATAATGGTTCAATACCCTCGGTGTTAAATGAAGTATATGAAGATGAAGGAACGGTTTCAAGTTTAAATAATTATTCAAACGGAAATGAATATATGGAATCATTTTTACTTAATATCAGGGCAGATGATGAATCAGCACAATTTCATGAAATTGAATATAGTGATGAAGTATTGAATTTAGAACAAAATAAAGAGTTTGTTGAGTTTGTTGAGAAAGAAATCAAATCGTATGAAGAAGAAAAAAACTATGAGTTTAGTTATATCTTAACCTTTGGCTATGGCAAATGGTATAAAGAACTGTACATTAAGGGAAATGTAAAGGTTGTACCAAATCCGGAAGTTTTATCTGCAATGAATTCAAGCTTAAATGAACTTCAAATTCAGTCAGATGAACAAATAGCATATGAAGAACAGCAAAGACTGCTTCTGGAACAACAAAAATTATTAGAAGAACAGATGCTTTCAGAGCAGAATAATTCTGAACAAATGCCGGAAACAGGAGATAACCAGGAAATAGAAGGAAACATAGAAAAGAAAGAAGAAACAGAAGAAACAGAAGAAACAGAAGAAGAAGAGAGTTTAAAAACCGAATATGATAACAATCTCCCTGAAAAAACAAGTGATATTAATAACAGAGAAGAATCTGCTGAACCGGAAGCATCAATTAATGATTTATCAGAGACAAATGATAATTCAGTATACATACATGAACTTACAGAATAGAGCTATAAAGTTTAAATCAATAGCTTACATGGGAGACAATTATGCCGGATTCTATTAAATACTTACCTGAGAAAAACTCTTATACAAGGAGTATTCTTGTAGTAATACTGTTGGCAGTCATATATATACTGGAAAATTTGCCGAATACATTCTATATAGATGATGTAGTATTTACATATATTATAAAACCTTTATTATGGACAGGCGTAGTAGCTTTCATATGGTTTATGCCTCATGTCAGACCAAAAGCAAGACTGCGCCACAGAAAAGTTATATATCTATGGGGATTTATCTTTGGACTGATGTATATTTTAATAAACATAGCTGCAGGCTTTTTTGAAGGCATTGGCAAAAGCCCCTACAGTCATTCTCCTGCAGGCATAATTACAAATATAATACTTGTAGGCTCATCCTTAGCCGGCAGAGAATTTGCGAGAAGTTATCTGGTAAACAGCACTACAAAGAAAGAAAATTATTTTGTATTTATTATAATTGCATTATTCATGTGCATTACAAGTTTTTCAGTAAATAAATACAGGGATTTAAAAGACTTTGAGAGTACGGTACAGTTCATTGCCGAATATTTTTCACCTGAATTCTCGCAAAATCTGTTTGCTTCCTACCTAACATACCTGGGAGGACCTGGGGCATCAATTATTTATTTAGGTATTGTTGAAGGTTTCCATTGGCTGTCACCGGTGCTTCCAAATTTAAAATGGATAAATACCGCCCTAATCGGTATTTTAAGCCCAATATTCTTTTTGATGATTTTTAACTCTGTTTATTCAGATATAAGCCAAAAGAAGAAAAAAGAAAATGAGGGAACTGCAGGTTGGATTATTACAAGCATAGTTTCGATTGCTGTAATATGGTTTGCGGTAGGGGTGTTCCCAATATATCCCTCAGTTATAATTACAGGCAGCATGGAACCGCAGATAAAACCCGGAGATGTAATTTTAGTAGAAAAAATAACGGATATGGAACATATAAACAAGCTTAAAATAAATGATGTAATTCAGTTCAAGAGGGATGGAATACTTATTTCTCACAGGATAGTAGATATTGAAAACAATGAGAATGAAGGGCTTCTATTTAAAACTAAGGGAGATAACAACTCAGGACCGGACACAGATCTGGTTAAACCCCAGGATATAAAAGGCATAATGAAAAAAATAGTCCCCAAGATTGGCTGGGTAACTCTTCTTATTAGAAGTAATAACGAAATATCCCTCCGGGAGGTATTGTTTTAGGTACTACTAAAGTGCTACATAATGGTAAATTAGTACCGGCAGCATAGTACTAAAATACATACTAAAAGTATACCTATGAGTGTATGAGAAAATTTCAAATAAATATATAATTTAGGCAAGATATATATTTAAAAATCATACAAAGATAAGGAGAGACAAATGAAAAAAACCAAATTAATAGCACTTACCATGATAGTTGCCCTAATGCTGACAGGGGCAGGATATGCGGCATGGACAGACTATACACAAGTAGATGCATCAATTGCCACAGGAATTTTAGATGTTGATGTTACACAGGCGTTAATTACCAGAAAGCCTGAATATGCCAATGCTGAAATTTCTAATTCTGATAAAGAAATTGAAGTAAACATAAGCAATTTATATCCAACAAAGCATAATGAGGATATTGACAGGCTAAGCGATAAAAGCTATGTAGGAGTTTCTTTCACCGTAACAAATAATGGAAGTATTCCTGTTAAGCTGGATAATGTTGAATTTACCAAGGCTAATCCAACATCCCCTGCCTGGGATCATCTGAAAATGAGGGGAGCGTTTTTTGGAGAAAACAAACCGGAAATAACGCTACAACCGGGACAAATTTATACAGAAAAAGCTAAATTCTGGATTAATGAAGATGCTCCAAACGATATTCAAAATGAAAATATCGGATTTACACTTAGACTGAACTGGAAACAGGCTAATATGTAATAAATTTACCTACTACTAAACGATTTATATCCTTTAGTTTTAAAATAAGAAGATTAGCAGACGAATACTTCTGCTAATTTTCTTATTAACACAAAGTTTTGGGAGTGTTGACATGAAATTAAAGATAAATAAAAATGTAAGATTTGCATTGATTATAATTATTGCCGCCACAGCAGTACTTTTTTCATATTTTATTTATGATGAAGCATATAATCCGGGTTTTGAAGAACAAACAATTCCTGTTTATAGCTATGACAATAAGGGCTCAATAAATTATTCGGTACATTTAAAACCAAATAATTTGTATAGCTATAATAAATTAGAAGAAGGGAAGCTGTATATTTCCGAATTTGTTGATTATTTAGATACAAATTTTAAATATGAATTTACCGGAGAAAGAGAAGCAGATATTAAGGGTGAATATAATATTACTGCTAAAGTGCAGGGCTACAGCGGAGAAGGAGACGGCATTAAGAATATTTGGGAAAAAAATTATCCGATTATACAAAATAAGTCTTTTACTTCCCAAATCGGAAAAATATCAATAAGCGAAAATATAAAGTTGAATTTAAATGAATATAATACATTTGCCAGGGAAATTAAGGAAGAGACAAAAATCAACTGCCAGACTGTATTGACCCTGTCAATGAATGTTAATTTGAATGTAAATATTAATAAAAAATATGCTGAGGAATTCATATCACCGGATTTAGTAATTCCTCTTGACGTTGCAATGTTTGAAATTACAGGTAACAATATAGAAGATAATCCCGGAGCAATTGAAGAAACCATTCAGGTGAAGCTTCCGGCAAATAAAAGTCTGATACTGACCTATGGAATAATTTTAGCTGTTCTAATAACCTCATTAATTATATTAATATTTTTCACTGAAAGATTATCAGATAAAAGTTTGCTTGAAAGGGAACTTGACAAAATATTTAAAAAGCACGGAGATAGGTTGGTTGCATTAAATTCAAATATTAATGTAAAAAATCCAATGGTTGTTAAATCCATTGAAGACTTAGTAAGGGTTTCCGATGAAGCAGGCAAGCCGGTTTTATACAGATATAGTGATGACTATAATGAAATCAATAAATTCTATGTAACAGATGAAAATGAGACATTTGTATTAGATCTAAGCTCTTTAAAGGTTTCCGAAGAAATTTACAATATTCATGACATAGGCGGCATAGAAGATAAAGAAAATAAACCTGTACAAATAATGAAAGAATCCTAATCATTATATATGCATTTGTTCCTCATTAGATTTATAAATTTGACAATTGACCGATTACTTAATAAAATGATTATAAAGACATAATTAAAAAGGATGCAAATTATGAATATAGCAGATGAAAATAAAAAGCAGCAAAGGGTTGAACTGAGGAAAATTGAGAATGCTGATATGAAAGATATTTACAGATGGTTTTCAGACAGCGGATTTCTGGAATACTATGACTATGTACCGCCTATTCCCATGCAGGAAGAAGAAGTGAATAAAATCTTTGAAGACTATGAAAAAAATGAAGAATCAGATGTATTTGCCATTAAACTCATTGAAGACAATCAGATTATCGGAATAGCGGGTTTTGATGAAATAGTTGAGGAAAACAAGGTTGCGACTTTATTTATAGGTATAGGAAGCAGGGATATCAGAGGAAAGGGATATGGAAAAGAAGCCCTGCGTCTTTTGCTTGAATATGGATTTAATGATTTGGATTTTCACAGAATTCAGCTCAATGTCCTTGAATTTAATTATCCGGCGATCTCATTATATGAAAAGTCGGGGTTTAAAAAAGAAGGTACATTCAGAGAATTTGTTT
Organism: Firmicutes bacterium UBA5227; assembly: GCA_002409285.1. Taxonomy (GTDB): domain Bacteria; phylum Bacillota; class Clostridia; order Tissierellales; family Sedimentibacteraceae; genus Sedimentibacter. The sequence continues at coordinate 46,412 of DHUT01000015.1, forward strand.
TGAGAGACGGTAAAAGATATGATCTGTACCTGTATGGGCTGTTAAAAAAAGAGTGGCAGGCTCGTTGAGCCTGCCAAGGGTTGCTTAAAAGAAAAATTATGATGCTATGTGAGTGTCTAACATGCTGGTAAAGGAATTTAAAGGTTTAACGCCTATTTCCTTAGCGGCAATTTTACCGTCCTTGAACAGAATTACAGTAGGAATACTCTGAATTCCGTAACGGATTGAAAGCTCCTGGTTTTGGTCTACATCCACCTTGGCTACGGTAATTTTTTCTGCATACTGTTCTGACAATTTTTCGATTACAGGTGCAATCATTCTGCAGGGCGTGCACCAGGTAGCCCAGAAATCCACCAATACAAACTTTTCTTTTTTCAGCAAATCGTCAAACTCCTTAGTGCTGTTTACATATATTATTTTTTCTGCCATTTTAATTCTCCTTAGTTTTATCTATTTGTAAAGCTGCATGCTGTGCGGCAATCAGTCCTTCGCTTACTGCCTTGGAAAGCTGCAGCGGTTTACCGGTAATATCTCCGGAAGCATAAATGCCTTCGATATTTGTTTCCATATTTCTGTTTACTGCTATGAAATTTCCCTCTGTTTTTAATCCTTCTATCAGTGCGGCAGGAGCCACTGCATCCCTCAGAATAAATACTGCATCTGCAGATACATTTTTTTCACCTGTTACCACTGATTCAACCTTGTTGTCACCGATAACCTCTGAGATTGTTCCATTAATGTACTTGATGTTATCATTTAATTCCTCCGGGCGAGGTTTTTTTGAAACAAATGTTGCATTAACTCCGATACTGCTTAAATAATTTGCTTCATGCAATGCTTCTTTTGACTGGTCCCAAACTATGGCGTTCTTGCCTCTGTAAAGCATTCCGTCACAAGTTGCACAGTAGCTTACACCGCTGCCTAACAATCTTCCCTCTCCGGGGAGCTCTTTAACCTTGGAAACTCCCATAGCAAGAATCACCTTTTTGGCCTCTTCTATTTCTCCGTTTATGTTGACCATAAAACTTTCTCCCATAGGAAGAATATTTACAACCTTGCCTTCTTCAACCCTTATGTTCATAGCTTTTGCGTGTTCTATGAACTTATTCATTATTTCTCTTCCGCTCATGTTGTAAAACCCCAGATGATTATCAACTCTTTCCGCCTTTGACAAATAATTTTCCTGATTAGAAAAAATTCGCACCGATTTACCTCTTGTCACAGCATTTATTGCTGCGGACAAGCCTGCAGGACCGGCTCCCACTATTAATATATCTACCATGATTTCCTCACCTATTCATTTATTTCAACCGGATCGATTACTTTTAGTTCATCAATACCAACATCCTTATTGCAGCAGGTGCAGTAGTACCTGTGCTCAATACTGCCTCCGCAATCCTTGTGAACAACTTCTTTATAGCATTTATCCAGATGCTTTTGACCCCATAACATCAGGCTGTTAAAAACATCCACCAAATCTAATCCCATTTCCGTAAGAATATATTTATACCTGGGCGGATGTGTCTGATAAAGCTCTTTGATAATAAGACCATCAGCTTCCATTGTTTTCAGGCGTTCTGACAGCAGGTTTGTTGCAATTCCTTCAAGTCCGTTTTGTATATCCTTATATGTTTCACATCCCATAAAAATGCGGTGAAGTATCAGCAAAGACCATTTATCACCTATTATATTAAGAGTCTGTGCAATATTACAGGGTAAATTATACTGAGTTTTCATACTTACCTCCATACATTGCAGGCATATTATTTTAAAAAGCCAGATATCTGCTTAAAACAGCAAAGGTTCCGGTGTATGTCATAATGCCGATGATTATTAAAATAATGCCTCCTGCTTTTATTGTATACTTAACAATATTTCTTTTTTCCCTAATAAAATTCAATGCTTCAGTTGTAAAAATTCCTAAAATTATAAACGGTATAATAAAACCAAGTGTATAAATCAAAACCAAAATATTTCCCAGGAAAATATTTCTTGCGTTTGAAGCAATAATCAGAACTGAAGACAATGCAGGTCCTACACAGGGAGTCCATGCAAAGCTAAAAGTAAATCCCATTATGAAAGCTAAAATCGGATTCATTCTGCCATTGCTGAACTCCATATGAATTCTTTTTTCCATTTTAAGAAAATTTAATTTAACCAGATCCAACTGAACGAGACCCATGATAATTATTATTATGCCTCCGATACGGCTGAATAAAACTCTGTTTCTGTTAAAAAATGTGCCCAAGGCTGAAAATGACATTCCCAGAAGGAAAAATACACTTGAGATTCCTAAAACAAAAAACAAAGTGTTAATTAAAACTATTTTTCTATCATATTGTACAGCACCGTCATCGTCTGTTTTTTTCCCATTACCTGCAAGATAGCTTATATAAACAGGTATCAGAGGAAGTACACAGGGTGAAAAAAAAGATAAAAGTCCTTCCAAAAAAACAAATACAAAACTCACATTACTTGCCAGTGAAGCTCCCAAAATTACCTCCATTTTTAACTATTAAATTTAAAATACCATAGTTACTTTACTTTGTCAAGTAACTTTATTAAATAAATTTATTGAATAATTGTTTCAAGATGTGATATCATGGTAATATAAAAATATGCATATCTAACGGCAGATAATATAGATATTGGATAAATTAACAAAAAAACAAAAAATATAATAAACGAATGGGAGTTGATTGTCATTATAAGTTTTAAATGTTTGACTATTGAAGATAAGGATCTAATAGAAAAATATGTGGATAAAGAAGAGCTGGAATCTTACGAATACCTGTTTTCATCCTTATATATGTGGCGTAAGCTTAACAATGTTAAATATGCGATAGTAAATGATGTATTAGTAATAGAAAAAAATGAGGAAGGAAAGGGAACATTTTATGCCCAGCCTTTAAAATACAATAAAGAAAAATTAACTGAGCTTGTGGATATGCTTATTGAAAGGAATGATGACTTTACCGACAGGGATTATCTGTTTGGTGATGTTGATGAAAGATTCATAGAAGATTTAAAAAAATATACTGATTATAAAATAGAAATAAAAGAAGACATAAATGATTCTGAATATGTGTACAATACCAATGATTTAATAGAACTAAAAGGCAAAAAGTATCACGGCAAAAAGAACCATGTGAACTCTTTTGAAAAATCATATGAATATGAAATAAAAGCTATTGACAATGAAAAGGTCATTAAAGACTGTATAATACTGCTTCACAAATGGCATGAGGAAGTTGCGGTTACAGTGGATAAAGAAATGCTGATGGAAATTGATGCAATAAAAGATTTGTTTAGCGAGCTTCATTTTTTCGACCTTAAATCCATTGCAATATACGTTGACGGAGAACTGGCAGGCTTTGCCGTAGGAGAAACAGTAAACGACAAAATGGCTGTTATTCACGTGGAAAGAGGAGAAACAGACTACAAAGGGATATATGCATTCTTAAACAGACAATTTTTAATTGAAAGCTTTTCCGATATCGAATATGTAAACAGACAGGAAGATACAGGCAATGCCGGGTTAAGAAAAGCAAAACAGTCATATCATCCTGTAAAAATGGTTAAAAAGTACCTGGTAAAAATAGCTTAAATTCTATATATTATTTTTAATATTTTCTTTGTTATTTAGTTTAAATTAAGGAATTAACAGTAACATAAAATTATAAAAGTGATAAAAAATTTTTTTCAGAACTTTTATAATTTTCACAATTTTATCACATTATTAAGGTAATATTAAAATATAAACATAACAAATATATTTAAAACTAATATAGATATAGGAGGAAAATATTATGGATGACAATGAAAGAAATATATTCAATGAAAACAATGAAAACAATGAAAACAACGAAAACAGTTCTTACAACTATTCGGGATATAACAGTAATGGATACGGTGTAAATTTCGTAATGCCCAATATTGAAGAACCAAAAAAGAAAAAAGGTAAAAAAGCCTCATTTTTTAAATATGTGGCGGTAGCATTGGTTGCTGCGTTGATAGGAGGTTTATCGGGAGGTTATTTAGTTGCAAGCAGGATTAATGTACCGAGTAATAATCAGTCATCACCGCTTACAGCTCAGAATATAAAGATTAATTTAACAGATGATGTGTATTTTGCTGTAGCAGTAGCTGAGAAAAATCAAAAAACAGTTGTAGGAATTACAACAGATGTTGTCAAACAGTACAATACATTCTTCGGACCCCAAACACAAAAAGGTACAAGCATGGGTTCAGGCTTTATTATTGATCCCAACGGATATATAGTTACAAACGCCCATGTAATCGGAGACGGAAAGTATCAGAAAATAACAGTTTCATTAATGGATGGTTCAACAGAAGCCGGAGATGTGCTGTGGTATGATACAACTTTGGATCTGGCACTGGTTAAAATAAACAGAACAGGGCTGCCTACGGTAGAGCTTGGAAATTCAGATGAACTTAAGGTTGGTGAGCCTTCGGTTGCAATAGGGAATCCAATGACGCTGGATCTTGAAAGAACCGTTACCCAGGGTATTATAAGTGGTCTGAACAGATCAATTGCATTTGACAACGGAACAGTTATAGAACCATTGATTCAAACAGATGCGTCAATTAACGCAGGAAACAGCGGAGGTCCTTTGTTCAATGCAGAAGGAAAGGTAATAGGAATTAATACGGCAAAGATGAGCACAGCAGAAGGCCTCGGATTTGCAATACCAATCAATACGGCTAAGCCCATCATTGAGCAGGTAATTAAAGACGGTACATTTTCCACAGTGTATGTAGGAATTCAGGGAGTAGATGTAGAAACCTATGAAACTGCTTTAGGAATAGATGTTGCCGCAGATTATGGAGTAGTAGTTGTTGAAACAACAAAAAATTCTCCGGCAACAGAAGCAGGATTAAAAACCGGAGATGTTATAACAGCAATAGACGGAGATAAAATCGAAAGCATGTCTGATCTTAAGAGAAACCTGTATGAATATAAAGAAAACGACAAGGCAGAGCTTACAATACTGAGAAATGGCGAAGAGCAAAAAGTAACAATAACCTTAAAAATTAAACCGGCAAATTTTGAATAAGCACAAACACAAAAAAACAGGAAAACTTTCCTGTTTTTTTGTGTTTGTTCAGCTGTCATACTCAAACTTATAACCAACCTTCCTTACTGTAACAATGTACTTTCCATATTCTCCGATTTTAGAGCGAAGACACTTTATATGAGTGTCCACTGTCCTGTCATCGCCGAAATAATCCCAGCCCCATACTGCGGATAATATCTGGTCTCTCGTAAGAACTAAGTTTTTATTTTGCAAGAGATAATATAACAAATCAAATTCCTTTGGAGTAAGAATTGCTTTTTTGTCATCTGTTAAAACCAGCCGTTCACGGTATTTAATAACTAATCCGCCAAGCTCCATGTCCTGCATGCTGTTCTGTGAGGTTCTTTTAAGAAGGTTTTTTACTCTTGCAACCAATATTTTTGGGCTGAAGGGCTTTGAAATGTATTCATCGGCACCGGAATTAAATCCTGTAATCTCATCTGTTTCCGCATCCCTTGCCGTGAGCATGAGTATGGGAACATCACTAAATTTTCGTATATAGGAAGCAACCTGGTAGCCATTCATTTTCGGCATCATAACATCTAAAACAATAAGAGAAAAATCATATTCATTATCAAACTTTTTTATTGCTTCCTCTCCGTCAGAGGCCTCTGCTACCTTAAAGCCCTCCTTTATCAGATAGCTTGCAATTAGCTTTCTTATATTTTCCTCATCCTCAACCAACAATATTTTAATATCCATGCTAACCTCCAGCTCTCATTATATCAAATATCAACATTTTCCAGCTCAAACCAGAATTCAACACCATTTTCAACATTTTGAACACCGTACTTTTCATTATGCATGTCAATTATTACCTTTACTATTGCTAAGCCCAGACCATAGCTTCCCATGTTCTTTCTTGATTTATCAGCTCTATAGAAGCTTATAAAGATATTATCGATATCTTCATCAGGTATTTTTTTGCCTGTATTGAAAATACTGATCCTGCACCTTGAATCCTTAACGAAAGTTGAAACTCTGACTATACCATCTGAATCACAATACTTAACGGCATTTTCGTAAAGATTTTGAAAGACCTGCTCAATCCTGAAGTAATCTCCATATACAATACTGTTGTCAGAAATACTTTTTTCCACAGAAATATTTTTTTCCATCGTCATAATAGAATTTTTATATATGGTATCCTCGATAATTTCATTAATGCTGAAATTGGATTTTTCTAACTTTATCATACCCCCTTCAAGCTGGGAAAGCTTCAGCAGCTCCTGAACAAATTCAGACATTTTTCTTCCTTCGTTGATTATGATGTTAAGATAATCCTTTTTAGTTTCCTCATCAATATCTTCCATATCAATCAATGCTTCCGAATAGCTCATTATTAATGTCAAAGGGGTTTTAAAATCATGAGAAACATTTGCTATGAACTGTTTGGTCATTTTATCGGATTTTTCCAGTTTTACAAGGTCATCCTTTAATTTTTCAACATATTCCTGAAGCCTGTCAGCCATGTTATTTATGCTTGCAGATAACAGCCCGATTTCATCCCTTGACAATATGTCACACCTTTCAGAAAAATTTAAATTGGATATTTTATTGGCTACAACCTGGAGCTGCCTTATGGGTTTTGTAGTTCTGTCGGCCACAAAATATATTATGACTGCAACTATAAACAATGAGAAAATTGATATATACATTGAATAGTTAACTGCAGAATCTGACATATCTTTGATGAATTTTACCGGAGTCTGCATCAAGATATATTTATCATCCTTTACCTTAGACAAGACTGTTATGTCATTGTCATGCCTGTCCGATGCTCTGTTGCTGACGTAATAATTGTTGTTCTTCAGCTCATTAAATGCATTTTCTCTGTAAAGATTATTGATTAGCTTAAGCACCTCGTCATCAAAGGGATTTAACGAAAAATATTTCTGCCTGGAAAAATACTCAATTTCACCAATTCCTGTCTCAGTATTTAAAGAAAACAGGCATATTGTCATATTCTGACCCTCATAATTAATTATTTCATCAACAGTGGAATTCATGTTGCCCGATAAATATTTAGATTTAATATTATCCACCCCGGATTTCAAAGTTTTAATTTTATCATTGGTGTACATTTTGTCAAGTAGTGTATTTCCAAGAACTGCAGATAAACCAATATTTAAAATGAGAACACAGATAATTACAAAAAAAAGCTTATTTTTTAAACTAAATTTCAGAGCTCACACCTCCCGGAAGCAATAACAATATATTTTTAATAACAATATACCACAATTGTGATAAAAAAGTGAAGAAAAAAAGAGTGCTTTCGCACTCTTAACTGATAATTAAGTTTTGTCATCTGAGATCCTTCGCTGATGCTTTGGATGACAACTAATCATCCAGTCCAAATCTTTTCAAATCAGGTGATACTATTAAATTAGCGTCTGTTGCCGCAATTACTTCTTCAACTGTTGCTTCCGGTCCTAATTCTTCAAGGACAAGACCCTTGTCGGTAACTCTCATAAGACCCATTTCGGTAACAATTATATTTACCTGCTCCTTGGCTGTCAAAGGAAGAGTACATTGCTTTAAGATTTTAGGCCTACCCTTCTGAGTGTGAACCATAGCTATGATAACCGTATTGGCACCAACTACAAGATCCATTGCACCGCCCATGCCGGGAACCATTTTACCTGGTATTTTCCAGTTTGCCAGACTTCCCTTTTCGTCGACCTCCATGGCACCAAGTACTGTTGCATCCACATGACCGCCGCGGATTATACCAAAGGATGTTGCGCTGTCAAAGAACATACCTCCTGGAACTATTGTAGAAGGCATACCTCCTGCATTAACCAGTTCCCAGTCTTCTTTGCCCGCTTCGGGAGCAGGACCAAGTCCTAAAAATCCATTCTCTGATTGAAATGTTATATCTATGCCTTCAGGAATGTAATTAGAAACCATTGTGGGAAGTCCGATGCCCAGGTTTACAACATCACCATCATGTAATAATTGAGCTACCCTTTTTGCTATAACTGCCTTTGCATCCATTACCTGTCACCTCCTACTATATAGTCAACAAATATTCCGGAGCACATAACATCTTCCGGATCAATTTCACCAATCTCCACAATTTTGTCAGCTTCTACTATTACGATATCAGCAGCAGTAGCCATTAGTGGATTGAAGTTTTTCATAGTCTTATTAAAAATCATGTTTCCCTTTTTATCAGCAATGGATGCTCTTAATATTGCCACATCTGCTCTTAAGGGTGTCTCAAAGATATATTCTTTGCCGTCAATGACCTTTTTTTCTTTTCCGATTTCAGCCTCGGTCCCGATTCCTGTAGGTGTGTAAAATCCACCTAACCCGTTTCCTCCGCATCTTACCTTTTCTGCAAGTGTTCCCTGAGGCGTAAGTACTACTTCAGTTTCACCTGAGTTCATTTGATTCGCAGTTTCAGGGTTAGTACCCACGTGAGAAGCTATCATTTTCTTGAACTGTTTATTTACTACCATTTTACCTATACCCTTGTCAGGAAATCCCGTATCATTACAAATTAATGTCAGGTTCTTGACGTTTTTTTCAACAAGAGCGTCAATTAACCTTTCGGGAGTTCCGTTAGCAAGGAAACCGCCAACCATTAAAGTCATACCATCCTGCACCTTTTCTGCAGCTTCCTTAACAGAAATAATTTTGTTTACCATAATTTCATCCCTTCTTTTAGAATAATATATTTAGTATATTCAACAGTCTGAACCCTTCGGTTTAAACTACGAACTATCTTTGTACCAGCAGGGCAGTTCCCATTCCGCCGCCTATACATAATGTGGCAAGACCCTTCTTTGCATCTCTTTTTTGCATTTCATATATAAGAGATACAAGAATTCTTGCTCCCGATGCACCAATTGGATGTCCAAGAGCTATGGCACCGCCGTTAACATTGGTAATTTCAGGATTTAACCCTAAGTCTCTGGTAACAGCAACAGCTTGAGCTGCAAAAGCTTCATTAGCTTCAACCAGATCCAGGTCAGCAACTGTCCAGCCTGCCTTAGCCAAAGCTTTCTTAGTTGCGGGAACAGGTCCGATACCCATTACTTTTGGATCAACACCTGCAGAGCCATATCCTGCAATTTCACATAAATATTTAATTCCAAGTTTATCAGCCTTTTCCTTGCTCATTATTACCAAAGCTGCTGCACCGTCATTAATTCCGGATGCATTACCTGCTGTAACAGTTCCGTCTTTTTTAAATGCAGGTTTTAATTTTGCCATTTTATCCAAGGTTGAGCCATGTCTCGGAAACTCATCCGTATCAACTACTACAGGGTCACCCTTTCTCTGAGGTATTACAACAGGCACAATTTCATCCTTGAATCTTCCTGATTTCTGTGCTTCCTCAGCTCTGTTCTGGCTTTGTACAGAAAATTTATCCTGATCCTCACGGGTAATTCCATACTGCTCTGCAACATTTTCTGCTGTGATTCCCATATGGTACTGGTTGTAAACATCTGTCAGACCATCATAGACCATGTAATCCACTATTTTGTCGTCTCCCATTCTCTGACCCCATCTGGTTTTATTCAGAAGATATGGTGCATTAGTCATGCTTTCGGTTCCGCCGCACAATACAACGTCGCATTCTCCGCTTTCAACAAATTGTGCAGCCATGCTTACCGCTCTCAGACCGGAGCCGCATACCATATTAATTGTTAATGCAGGAGTTTCATTTGGAATTCCTGCTCCAAGAGTAACCTGTCTGGCTACGTTCTGTCCTAAGCCTGCCCCCAATACATTGCCAAAATATACTTCTTCAACAGCAGATGGTTCAATTCCTGCCCTTTTAATTGCTTCTTTTGCTGCAATTATTCCTAAATCTACTGCTGACAATGGTGCCAGAGAGCCTCCGAATGAACCGATTGGTGTTCTTGCTGCAGATACTATTACTGCTTTTCTCATAACTTTTTTCCTCCTAAGCTTTATTGTACTAATATTATAGCAAAATTCATGCCAAATAAACAATAAAAATAATTTGCCATATTTCAATAGTACAGCCTATGTATGAGTCTTTAATATATGCAATAACGCACATCATCAAAAAACATTGTTGCAAAATTGCATATATTAATATATAATCATGTACAATAATATATTATCACATTGTCCAAAAAATATCAATGGTATTTTTAAAAGATTTTCATCCAAAATAAAAGGAGGAAAAATGAATTTGCCTAATACTGATTTTACCTTAGGGTTTGTCATTACAGATAAAAAATTTAATATAGTTCATTACAATAATTACTTTAAAACAAGTATATATAAAAGCAATGAAGAGATCTTGAATAAAAAATTAACAATATATTTTCATGATATAAAGGATGATAGCGAACAAAATTTTTATTCTGTGAGATATATAGACAATTCAGTCTACTATGTGTTTCACGATGAACTGAATCTTTACGGTCATGAGCTGATTGCGTTTTTCTTTTATGATTTTACCGTAGGAAAAGAGCTGGATAAGCAAATTGACAGATTAAGTGGTCAGCAATACTTGCATAATGAAATGCTGAATAAATTAAAAGACGGCATTTATGTAACAGACGAGGAAGGCATAACAACCTATGTTAATGATGCTTTTCTGGACTTATCAGGATTAACAAGGGAACAAATTATAGGAAGATCCGTATACGATTTAAGAAGGCAGGATGTGCTTCCAAATTCCTGCTGTGCAAAGGTAATTGAAACAAAGGGTCCGGTCTCAACAATTAATAATTACTACAAAGGGCAGAGATGTCTTGTTTCAGGATCGCCCATATTTGATGAAAATGGGACTCTGAAAAAAACAATAGCAGTTATAAGGGATGTGTCTGAACTGGACGTCCTTATGAAAAACATAACTAAAGAAAAAAATTTATTCATCAGCAATGATGAATATGACGATTTTGATATAAAAACCGGTGATATAGTAAAGGAACCTATAAATAACAGCGAAAAAATGAAAAACATTTATAACAGGGCAAGAAAGATAGCCAAGGTTGACAGCACAGTCTTAATACTGGGAGAAACAGGAGTAGGCAAGGACTTTATTGCCTCATATATCTACAGTGTTTCAAGTCGCAGGAAAGGGAAGTTTGTTAAAATAAACTGCGGAGCAGTACCTGAACATCTGATGGAATCAGAATTTTTCGGATACGAGGAGGGTGCTTTTACAGGGGCGCTTAAAGGCGGGAAAAAAGGTCTGTTTGAAGAAGCAAACGGAGGAGTTCTATACCTGGATGAAATCGGAGATATGCCCTATACCCTTCAGGTAAAGCTGCTGAGTGCCATTAACGACAGAATGTTTTACCGCATAGGCGGAACTGCACAAATACAGTTCGATGCCCGGATTATTGCAGCCACCAATGTGGACTTAAAAAAACTTGTGGAAGAGAAAAAGTTCAGAGCAGATCTGTATTACAGATTAAACGTGGTATCCTTTGTAATTCCGCCTCTAAGACAAAGGAAGGAAGATATAATACCTCTTTCGCAGCAATTTATGGAATATTACAACAATAAGTACGGAAAAAACTGTTATTATACCGCCGGCTGCCTGGAAAATTTACTGAGCTATCAGTGGCCGGGAAATATAAGAGAATTAAAAAACATAACAGAACGACTCATATTGATGGCAGATGAAGCATCCATCGACAAAAAGCTTTTCACGGAGCAGTTGATGCTCAATGATTCATCCACAGAAAGCTATAAGTCCTTGTCAGAAAACAGAAGTCTTAAGGATAAGCTTGATGAATATGAAAAAGTTATAATTGAAACAACATTGGCTTCTTCAAAAAACATGAAGGAAGCTGCGGAAAAGATGGGAATAGACATATCAACCCTTGTAAGGAAAAAACAAAAATACAGGATGTGATTTATGTGAATCATTTTAAATATACAAGAAAACATTTATATAGGAGCTTTTGCAAGTCAGTTTTTGCTTTATGCGCCTCTGCATATAATAAAACTCTTCGTATATGCCAGAGTATCCCCGGATCATAAGGTAAAATCCGATACAAATCAAACCACCTAAGCCAATAACTAAGTTTAAAACTTAGTTATTGGCTATTTTTTCAGCTATAGTCAAATCTTTTTATCCGCAACATTTTCTCATATCTCATATTGAGCAGTAACTTGGTACAGTATAAATATAATAGAAAAATATTTTTACTTATATGGAATAAAATGACCTTAAATTGTAAATATTACTAGTATCGCTAATATCACATAAAGCAGTATGGAGATACCATGAACTTAATTAATTTATTGAAACCAGTGTTAAATTATGATGTAATTATAATTTTTCTGATTATAAGCTACATTTTAATTTTTAAAACCAGCAAAGGACTTAAGCAGAAAAATTTTCACAGAGATTATAAAATAGTAAGATTTACAGGAATTGTTTATGGGCTGATAGCACTGACGGCATTAATAACGAAAAACATTTAGGAGAAACTATGAGCATTTATGATGAATTAAAAGATACTGATATAAACAGTGATTTAAAGAAAAACGAATCATTTTTAAGACAAATATTCAAGGACGCAAATGATGTGATTTTCCGCAACATGAATATTGGACAAAATAAGAAAATAGAATTTTTACTTGTTTATGTTGATGGCATGACTACCAAGGATGCCATAAGCGAGTATGCTGTACAGAGCATGCTGGATACCGTAAATCTGGAAGAGCTTGAAAAGAGTCCCGAAAAAGAGCTGCAAAAAGCCATATTGAAAACAAAAATATCCATAACCGAAGTGGAATCTCTCAACAACCTGCAGGAATGTGTGGATAAAATGCTTGCAGGAGAGACAATCCTGTTTATAGATACGTGCACTAAGGCAATAATGCTTTCATCCAGAGGCTGGCCCGTCAGAGGAATACAAGAGCCTGCGGCTGAAACCCTGATCAGGGGAGCCAGAGACGGTTTTGTTGAAACAATGAAGGTAAACACCACCCTCATAAGGAGAAGAATCAGAGATCCAAGGCTTAAAATAAAGTACATGCAGGTAGGCAGCAGATCCATGACAGACATTGCATTAATATATATTGAAGATATTGTAAACAAGACAGTGCTGAAAACCGTTGAAAAAAGGCTCAATAATATAGAAATAGAGGCAATTTTGGAAAGCTCCTACATTGAAGAAATGATAGAAGATGATAATCTTTCACCCTTTCCCCAGATAGAAAACACAGAAAGACCCGATGCAGCAGCCTCCGCACTGCTTGAGGGAAGGGTTGTGATAGCAGTTGACAACACACCCTCAGTACTGATGGCTCCGGCAACCTTCATTTCATTTATGCAATCCTCGGAGGATTATTATGAGAGATGGATGCTTTCCTGCTTCACCAGAGCCATAAGATATATAGCCCTGCCCATAGTTGTGCTGCTTCCGGCACTTTATGTGGCTGTCACCCAGTTTCACCCCAATATGCTGCCTACCCAGCTTGCCCTCTATGTGGCCGCTACAAGAGCCAATGTACCCTTTCCGCCGTATTTTGAGGCTCTTGTTATGGAGCTGGTCATGGAGCTGGTGAGAGAGGCATCCCTGAGGATAACAACTCCGGTAGGCTCTACAATAGGACTGGTGAGCGGTCTTGTAATAGGTACCGCAACAGTGGAGGCAGGACTGATAACACCCATTGCGGTTATAATAGTTGCCTTGACATCCTTAGCCTCATTTGCAATACCAAGCTATAATTTCAGCACAGCGCTGAGACTCATAAGATTCGGGTTTATTATACTTGCGTCAATATTCGGATTGTTCGGTATTTCGGCAGGCATGTGTATTTTAGTCATTCATCTGTGCACCCTGAAAAGCTTTGGAGTACCATACCTGACTCCGCTGACTCACTTTGTGGAAAGAAAAAGTGATTTGAAGGATACAGTCATCAGACCAAAAATCAGAAACATGGTTCATAAACCAAAATATCTTCAGGTTGAAAGGGGGAAAAAATAATGTTCGACCAGGGTATTACACCGTACCAAAACCTGTCAATGCTGATACTGGTGTCATTCGCATTCCAGTCAATGCTTATGCCACTGATTCTGTCAGAGCTTGATGGACCCGTGGGCTGGATAACCATAATAATTACGGCATTTTTATTATACATGGCAATTAAGCCCATAAACAGGCTGCTTTTAAAATACAGAGAAGACACAATTATAGGGATTTCAGATAAAATACTTCCCAAGCCTGTTTCAAAAGCAATAGGAATTTATTACATACTTATGCTGCTTCTTTCAAACAGCATACTGATGAAAGATTTTGCGGAACAGATAAAATCAATGATGCTGTTCAGGACACCCCTTAGTTCAATAATTATTGTAATTTTACTCATAGCAAGCTATGGAACAAAAAAGGGAATAAAGACCATAGCAAATATTTCATCAGTCACTGTTTTAATAGCATTAATTCCATACCTGCTGATAATAATATTCTCTACATACTATGCGGATTATTCAAATATTTTTCCCATTTATCCGATTGATGCAAGCGGAGTTTTAAAGTCAGTTCCGGGAGCAATACTTGGGTTCTTTGGATTTTCAATATTATTATTTTCAAATTGCAAGGTTACAGAAAAGGAAAAAAATGTGGCAATAATGAAAAAATTTATTATTATCAGCATGTTCATATACATTGTATGTTACCTGCTGATAATAGTAAAATTCGGAATAAAGGAGTCTGTACACCTGGTATGGCCCTTTATATCAGTTATGAAGTTTGTGAATATTCCCGGATTTTTCTTTGAAAGTACTGAAATAGTAGGCTTATGTTTTCAGTTTATCGTTACATTCTCATGTATATGCATTATTGCGTATTTTACAAATTTAGCAATGCAGGAAACCTTTAATACAAGAGAAAATGGTTTTTTCATCTATATACAGCTTCCTATTTTATTTCTTTTTTCTTCGATATTACCGGGAATGTACATGATGTTTCCATATATACACTGGCCCATACTGGTATTAAGCGGATTAAATTTCCTGATTCCGCTGATAGTGGCTCTGTTTGATAAGTTGCAGCATAAGGCCGGTAATAACTAACATATATGTGTAAGAGGTTCATATGACAAGAATTAAAATAATTTTAATAACCCTGCTCACATCCCTGATCCTTACAGGATGCTGGGACAGCGTTGAAATTAATAAAAGAGAATACATTTATGCCCTGGGCATAGATAAAAACCCTCATAATCTCACGTTTACATCAGAAGTACCAAAAATAAATGAAGGAAGCGAAGAGCAGCGTCTTATTTATGTTAGAGACAGCAACGACTTTGCAGATTTCTATGCCACAAGCTATCTTCATTCTGAAAAGGTAATTTCAGACAGGTTGATGCAGGTAATAGTTCTGGGAGAAGATGTTGCAAGAGATTCTGAAATCGTAAAGAGAATATTCGATGAAATACAAAGATCACCTCAGATAAACAGGAGGGTTAAAATTTGTATTGCCAAAGGAAAAGCTCAGGATATTATCAACACAGAAATTCCCGTCAATCCAATCGTGGGAAGATTTTTAAGCGATATGCTGGTCAAGCTTAAAAGGGAAAGCTATCAGGACATCTATACCTTTGACGAAGCCATCTTAGACCTTGGCAAGACCGGTAATGCGATGATTCCGGTAGTAGAAATAAATGATAAAAGCTTAAAAATCGAAAGAGCTGCAGCTATTAAGGAATATGAGCTGAAGGGTTTCTTAGAGCCTGAGGAAGTATCAGCAATCATGGTACTGCTGAATCCGGACAAGGCAAGAATACCGAACATCAACGTAAACGTTGAAGGTACAAATATATCATTAGGAGCTGTTGACATCAGCATGATAAAAGACACTAATTTAAAAGATGAAAAACTAAGCGTAGATTACTATATAACAATGTACCTGTATGTGGATTCATTTATCATAGGCAGCAACAAGCTAAAAGATCATGAATATCAGAATAAAATAAAAGATGAAGCAGGAAAAAGCTTTTTGGCGGTTGCTGAAAAAACAATAGATAAGCTTCAGCATACCTATAGGACCGACCTGCTGAAAATAAAAGATGATTTATATAAATATCATAAAAAGGACTATGAAAAAATAATGGATAACTATGACGAGGTTTTTGAAGCAGCAGATATAAAAGTACATTTAGATATGAAAATTAAAAGCACAGGCCTGGTTAAATAGAGGAGGATAAAATGAGGTATCATAAGAAAATAATTATTTCGGCAATACTGGTTGTGGCGGCTGTAGTTACCGCATACACGGCAGAAGCCTACACAGGAATGGCAAAAATAAACGACAAGGTTATACGTCTTCATGTTATTGCCAATTCCAATACAGCTTTTGACCAGCAGCTTAAATATAAGGTAAGAAACAGTGTAATCAATAAGTTTAATAAGGAATTTGAAAATGTATATTCAAAAGAGGACAGTGAAAAGTTAATTGTTGAAAAAATCAATGAAATAAGGGAAGAAGCGGAAACAGTAATCGAAGAAGAAGGCTGCGACTATGAGGTAAATGTCTATTACGGGAATTTCAAGTTTCCCCGAAAGTTTTACGATGATATAGCATTGCCCGAAGGATACTATGACGCAGTCAGAATAGAAATAGGAAAGGCAGAAGGCAATAACTGGTGGTGCGTAATGTTTCCGCCCCTGTGCTTTGTGGACTTCGGTCAGGATAAAAATGCAGAGCCTGTCATGAGCATTGAAACAGAAAAAAAACTTCAGGAGGTTCTGACACAGGAAGAAATAGAAAACATTAAAGTCAAAAGAGGAATTCAGGACATTCAGCTAAAGTCAAAAATATTTGAATTTATTCAAAAAGGAAGAGTTGAAAAAGCAGGGGTAAAGTCAGACGCCAACCCCGGCATTTATGCACAATCCATAAATAGCAGGTAGCAGCAATGAAAACTGGGACAGTACTGTGATAAATATTCTTCCGATCACAATACTGTCCCATTAGTATTTAACACGGTATTTCCAGCTTTTTAATTTTGTACTGCAGTGTCTGCCTCGGGACATTTATAAGCTTTGCAGCTTTGGAAATATTATAATCAGTTTGCTTCAGGGCGGATTCTATTACATGCCTCTCAACCTTTTCCACTGCGGTGTTAAGAGGTTGTATGGAGCTAATATCACATGATCTGTGGCTGTTTGTGAGAAAATTTTTAAACTGGAAGGGCAGGTGCTCTTCCCTTATTAACTCTCCATCATACAATGATATGGCACTTTCAATTGCATGCTCCAGTTCTCTCACATTTCCCGGCCAGCTGTATTCCATAAAAATGTCTAAAACTTCACCGGAAATTCCGTTGAAAAACTTATTACATTTTTCGTTATACTTTTTTATAAAATGCTCCACCAAGAGAGGAATATCCTCTCTGCGTTTAGACAAATCAGGAATCAGAAGGGTTATAACATTTAATCTGAAAAACAAATCCTGCCTGATCTGCCTGCTTTCCACCACGGTATTGATGTCTGTGTTTATGGCTGAAATAATTCGTACATCAACATCAACGGTGGTAGCTGAGCCAACTCTCCTGACCATTCCGTCCTGCAGCACCCTGAGAAGCTTTGGCTGAATTTCCAAAGGCATGGAATTTATCTCGTCCAGGAAAAGAGTTCCGCCGTTGGCAAGCTCAAATAAACCCGGTCTGTTCTCGGCCCCCGTATAGCTTCCCTTAACAGAACCAAACAAGATGCTTTCCAACAGATTTGAAGGCAGTGCCGCACAGTTTTGTGCAATAAAAGGTCTGTACTTTCTGCTGCTTGAATTGTGAATCGACTGAACAAAAAGCTCCTTGCCCGTTCCGGTACTTCCTGCCAGCATTACCGGTGAATCCGACATAGCAGCCTTAAGACCCAGAGATTTAAGCCTGAGCATTTCCTTGTTCTGTCCGATTATGTCAAGGAAATTAAAGCTTGCGACAGACTTTGAAGTTTTAGTATTGCTGCTTTCTCTTTCATACAGCTCTTTTTGCAGATTCACTATTTTTTCAGACAATTCACGAACCCTTGTTATATTTCTCGAAACCTCAAGAGCACCCAGCACCTTATTGTTATAATAAATAGGAATTGTTGAGTTTAACGTAGATATTTTATCACCCTTATAATTGTTGAAATTTTGTTCAACATTGTAAATAGGCTTGCCGGTTCGTAAAACCCTTAACAATGTACTTGTTTCAAAAGTCAGTGACGGATATACCTCTAAAATGTGTCTTCCGATAGCCTTATCCATATCAATTTCATCAAGCTGTTTTGCCTCAACATTGTAATAAACAATCTTACCTGAGGCATCAACTATATGAATTCCGTCATTTATTAAATCTAATGCGTTAATTAATGCATCAAAATATTTTATATCCATAGGCTCCTCTTTCGTGCCGAAAAACCGGCGTGCGGTGCTTAAAATTAAGCACTAATGTTCGTGTTTTTCAAAATTGCTAAAAATATCGTTTATAAAATATCAATTTGTATTTTATTTTTACTCTCTTCCGTTCCGCCAAAAATAACAGTATATTCGATGTAAACAGAACCTCTTCCAAATTCGTCAAGGCGGTAATTATAGCTGCTTGTATTAAAACTCAGGTCAAAGGCTCCGTAAGGAGTGGAATATAAATTACTGTAGCTTTTATTTTCTTCAAATTCCATTCTTGAAGAAATGCCCCCAATCTTTGTCATAATCAGTTTATTTTCGAAAATTCTGAGTCTTGTCTTTGTTCCTTCGATTTCGCTAAGGTCGCTTTCATCATAGTTTATGATGATACAACGGTCGTTACGTTCCATGACAGCCTCTGTTATCAGCTCTATAATTTCTTCATTTCCCACTTCATCAATTGTCTGTGTGGTTGTCAGCTTTAATTTAATTGTATCCAATTTCAGTTCCTTTCTCTAAAGGTTATCTATTGCAATTTCATACAGGTTGTTAATTTCCTTTTTCAGGAAGTTGCCCCCTATTCTTCTCAGACGCTCCGGCGCATCAGATGCGTAATATTCATACCTGGGTTTGTCGTAGTTTTCATTAAGCATTTCGCTTTCCGTGAGAAGCTTCTTCAGATCCCTTGCGGTTTCATAGGCAGGGTTAATCAGCTTTACATTCGGACCCACTACCTTTCTTATGGTATTCCTTAAAATCGGATAATGAGTGCATCCAAGAACAAGAGTGTCAACATCATGTTCAATCAGTTCATCCAAGTACTTTTCTGCAGTAAGCTCAGCCACGTTTGAATATTCCCAGCCCTCTTCAACTATGGGAACAAACAGAGGACAGGGTATTCCGATAACCTCCGCATCATGCAGGTATTCCATAATTTTTGTCTGATATGCATTGCTGTTTATAGTGGCAATTGTTCCTATGACACCGATCCTGCCGGTTTCTGTCACTGAAGCGGCCGTTCTTGCTCCCGGGTCGATAACCCCGATGACAGGCAGATCAAAATTTTTCTGTACATGATTAAGTGCTATTGAGCTTGCGGTATTGCAGGCAATCACAATTGTTTTAACATCCTTGCTCTTTAAAAATGAAGAGCATTGGTTGGCATACTTCCTTATGGTCTGTTCTGATTTTGAGCCATAGGGTATTCTGGCGGTATCTCCTAAATATATTATATTTTCGTAAGGAAGCTGCTCCATGACCTCTCTCATTACAGTAAGTCCGCCCACCCCCGAATCAAAAATTCCGATTGGTCTGTTATCCATTAATCCATCCTCTTTAACTAAAAATTCTATTAATTTAATATATGAATAAAACATTGTTGATATGTAATTATATCAAAAATTCAGCATTCTTGCAATATCAAAAAGCTGAATTTTCGGCACTTGTGCATAAATTTATATATTAACCATATAAAAAACGCTGGAATATGCCTATTTATATTTTTAATGAAAGTTGGCATAATAATTGCATATTATAAATTGAATACCCAATATTCTAACCCAAACCCAAAAAAATAAAAAACAGATGTAAAACAGGAGGTACTATGATTAAAAAAGGAAACCCATACGGAACTCACAGGGTAATTGAACCCAAGGGAGTATTGCCGCAGCCGGCACTTAAAGTAGATAACACAATGGAGATTTATGACAATGAAATATTAATTAATGTGCAGACTTTAAATGTCGACTCTGCAAGCTTTACTCAGATAAGCGACCAGGCAGGCGGAGACGTAGAAAAAATTAAAGAAATAATGAAGGGAATTGTTGCTGAAAGAGGAAAGCATCAAAACCCGGTAACAGGTTCAGGCGGAATGCTTATAGGAACTGTTGAACAAATAGGACCAGCCCTGGAGGGAAAGACAGACCTTAAGGTTGGCGATAAAATTGCCACATTAGTTTCACTGTCACTGACACCACTAAAAATAGACGAAATTTTAACCGTAAGAAAAGAGATTGACCAGGTAGATATTAAGGGAAAAGCAATTTTGTTTGAAAGCGGAATTTATGCCAAACTACCGTCAGATATTCCCGAAAACCTTGCATTGTCAGTACTTGATGTAGCAGGAGCTCCTGCTCAGACAATCAAGCTGGTTAAAGAAGGAGATACGGTATTAGTTTTAGGCGGTGCCGGAAAATCAGGACTTCTCTGCCTGTATGAAGCAAAGAAGAAAGCAGGTCCAACAGGTAAGGTAATTTGCTGGGCACACAGACAGAGCACACTTGACACAGTCAAAGAACTCGGTCTGGCAGATGTATGCATTTCAGGTGATGCAACAAATGCAATTGAAGTTTACGATAAGGTTATGGAAGCTACAGATGGAAAATTATGCGACCTGGTAATAAGCTGTGTATCAAGACCAAACTGTGAAATGTCCGCAATTCTTGCTACAAAAGATGAAGGAACAGTATACTTCTTCAGTATGGCTACAAGCTTTACCAAGGCAGCATTAGGAGCAGAAGGCGTTGGAAAAGACATTAACATGGTAATAGGAAACGGATATACCAAGGGACATGCGGAAACATCACTTCAGATTATGAGAGAAAGCAAAGAATTAAGAGAATTATACACTAAGCTGTATGCTTAATCACTCGACTCAACAAAGGCCGCTTGTGTAAGCAGCAGCCTTTAGACATGTCATAATATAAAATAAAAAAACGGAGGTATTACATGGCTTATTATAATGAAATTGAACTCTGGAAGGATGTAAAGCCTGAAGAGTGGGACGACTGGAAATGGCAGGTTGAAAACAGAATTGACACTGTTGATAAACTAAAGAAAATAGTTAATATCACTGAACAGGAAGAAAAAGACATAGCAAAGGTTCTGGAAAAATTCAGAATGGGTATAACTCCCTACTATGCTGCACACATGGACAAAGATGATCCGAGAGACCCAATCAGGATGCAAGCTGTACCAACAATTGCCGAAACACATGTAAGTGGTGCCGACATGCTTGACCCTCTTCATGAGGATACAGATTCACCGGCTCCCGGACTTACCCACAGATACCCTGACAGAGTTTTATTCCTGATTACAGACCAATGTTCAATGTATTGCAGACATTGTACAAGAAGAAGATTTGCAGGACAATGCGATGATGAAGTTTCAATGGAAAATATTGATAAATGTATTGAGTACATCAGAAATACACCCGTAGTAAGAGACGTACTGCTGTCAGGCGGCGACTGCCTGCTGGTTTCTGATGACAAGCTTGAGTACATCATCAAAAAACTGAGAGAAATACCACATGTTGAAATAATTCGTCTGGGTTCAAGAACTCCCGTTGTATTGCCCCAGAGAATTACAGATGATTTGGTAAACATGCTTAAAAAATATCATCCGATATGGCTGAACACTCATTTCAATCATCCAAATGAATTCACTCCCGAATCCATGGAAGCTGTGAGAAAGCTTGCCGATGCAGGTATTCCTTTAGGAAATCAATCAGTATTGCTAAGAGGAGTTAACGACTGTCCGCATATTATGAGGGATCTGGTTCATAAGCTTGTAATGAACAGAGTAAGACCATATTATATTTATCAGTGCGACCTTTCACTGGGAATTGAACACTTCAGAACACCTGTTGCTAAAGGTATAGAAATAATGGAAAGCTTAAGAGGACATACTTCAGGCTATGCTGTTCCCACATTCGTTGTTGACGCACCGGGCGGCGGCGGAAAGATTCCGGTAATGCCAAACTATGTATTGTCACAATCAGCGGACAAGGTAATTCTTAGAAACTACGAAGGAGTTATCACGACCTATACAGAACCGCACTTGCCTGACATCGAATGCACATGCGATGTATGCCAGGGAAAGAAAAAAGACCCGCTTACAGGAGTAGCAGGCCTGCTGCAAGGCAACGATCTTGCATTAGAGCCCACAAAGCTGGCAAGAAGAGACAGAACACACAAATAAATTGGTGAACGAGACTGCGCATTAGAATTTCAGGGGGTTTTTATGAGAATAATTGAAACAATTTTACAGAATAACTATCACACCGTATCCATTGTGGGACTTGCAAAAAATGCAGGCAAGACAGTTGCTCTCAATTATCTCATAGAAGAGGCGGAGAGTGCAGGCGTAAATATAGGAATAACCTCAACAGGCAGAGACGGAGAAAACAAAGACCTTGTGACCGAAACCCACAAACCCTCCATATATGTGGCGGAAGGAATGTATGTGGCTACAGCTAAAGAAATGCTGATGCTTTCCCGGGCGAAGGTTGAAATATTAGAAACAACAGGAATTTACACACCCCTGGGAGAAGTCATAATAGTCAGAGTGAGGCAAAGTGGCAATATGCAGATTGCCGGACCCGTCAGCGGGTCAGACATGAAGTATGTTGCCGGGCGCCTCAGGCATTATGGCGCCGAAGTTGTGTTTATTGACGGAGCCATTGACAGAAAAGCCGTTTCATCGCCGGCGATAACAGATGCCTGCTTAATAGCCACAGGAGCCGTATTAAGCAGGGATATGAAGAAGGTGCTGGAAAAAACCGCTCACTCGGTTGAATGTCTCACATTAAAAGAAACAGACGAGAAACTTAAAAAGATAATCAAAGGGCAAAATAAAACCTGTGTGATTCAAAATACAGGAAAGGTGGTTGTACCTGATATAGTAACAAGTATAACCGGAGGCAAAAAAATAAACGAATTAATTGATGAAAATACCGACAGTGTATTCATCAAGGGAGCAGTGACAACTTCTCTGCTCAAAGAAATAGGCGAAAGTAAATTTTTAAGAGGCATAAAAATAATAATAGAAGATGGAACAAAAATTTTCACGGATGTGAATGTGTGGAATGAACTCAGGAAAAAAGGTCTTAGAGTTGAGACCTTAAATGCCGTGAATGTAATAGCGGTAACATTGAATCCTGTAGCTCCTGCAGGATATTTTTTTGACAGTCAGGTTTTTGCAGAAGAAATGGAGAAATATCTGCCCGGAGTTAAAATAGTTGATGTAGTATCGGAGGTACATTGATGGCTGATTTTATGACGGAAAATACCGTTAAAAACATAAATTTTGACTATATTTTCAGCGAGGTTAAGCCTATTACGGAATACGGCATTAAAAAAAAGCAAGAAGCTGTTCCCTTCAGAAAAGGGCAAGAAGAAGATTTAAGAAAAGAATTCAATAAAATAAGGACATTTATTGAAAGCGATAAAAGACGTTCCATCATTGATGTACTAAGACATACAAAAAATATATATGAAACTCTGAATAGAGCTAAAAACAACCAGGTGCTTGATGAGGTTGAATTATTTGAAATAAAAAACTTCCTGATTCAGACAGAAAAGCTGTATAAGTCCCTCAGAACTCTATCCTTTGATGACCTGAAAATATCGCTTATTCCACAGCTTATCCGTCTGTTGGATCCAGCTGACGAAGGACTGAATACATTTTACATCTACGACGAATATTCCGAAGAATTAAAAACCATAAGAAGTGAAAAAAAGCAGACAGAAAAAACTGCCGCACTTCTAAAAAAAGAGATAAAAGAAGAAGTCGAAAAAAAATACGATATCAGATTTAATCTCAAGGGTGAAGCCACCGTCAGCAAGTCAGAAAACGAAAAAACATCTGCTCTGTCAAAAGACGATAATTTAAGGATTTCCGGTGAAAACTATTTAAGCATTATTTTCAAAATTAAAAACAATAATCAGATGGATTTGCTGGAAAAACATCTTGAAGATCTGAAAAACCAGGAAGAAGAAGAAGAATTCAGAATTCGTCAAAATATTTCCCAGGAAATAAAAGGGTATTATGACTTAATAATGAATAATATTCGTGTTATCGGAGAAACTGATTACCTGATAGCAAAAGCGAACTATGCTCAGAAATCGCACTCCGTGGAACCGGAAATTGTTTCTGAATTATCAATAGAAGTAAAATCAGGAAAAAACCTTAAACTTGAAAAAAGCCTGAAGGAAAAACACAGAGAATATATACCTGTTGATCTGAATCTCAGGAAAAATGTTATCTGCATAACCGGTGCAAACATGGGAGGCAAAACTGTATCTCTGCGCATGACAGGGCAGATTGCGGCAATGGCTTCCTACGGCATGTTCGTCCCCTGTGAAAGTGCAAGGCTGTGTTTGTTTGACCATATTTTTATTTCCGTGGGAGACGATCAGTCAATTGAAAAAGGACTTAGTACCTTCGGAGCGGAAATAGTTAATTTAAAAGAAGCTATAGACTATTCCGATACCAGGTGCCTTATATTGATTGACGAGCTTGCCGGAGGAACAAACCCAAAAGAAGGCTATGCAATAACAAAGGCAGTAGTGAGCTATCTTAAGAAAAAAGGCTGCATGACCGTTTTGACAACCCATTATGACAATGTTGCAAATGACGAAGCTGTGCAGAACCTTCAGGTAGCAGGAATGACTCTGCCTGACGGAGCTGATTTATTTAAGATTAATGACATAGACCAATTATCCAGGTACATGGATTACAGGCTGATTGAAGTGAAATACAAGGATGACATACCCAAGGATGCAATAAAAATAGCGAAAATCGCAGGCATCCGGGAAGAAATAATTTTAGAAGCAGAAAAAATAATGGAAGAGCAATAGAAATAGAAGAATAATAGAAATATAAGAACAATAGAAATAATTGTACAAGGAGGTAATATATTGGAAAGTAAGTTGAATTTAAACCCCAAGATCATTGACAGCGCCCGTTCCGCTGCTGCCAGCATAGCAGACCAGACCCAGGAGTTTATCGATAAAAACACAACTGTTACTGTTGAAAGAACCGTTGCAAGACTCTTAGGGGTGGACGGAGTAGATGATATAGAAACTCCGCTTCCCAACGTACTTGTTGACAGTATCAAGGAAGGCGGAGGCCTTTCAAAGGGAGTGGCATTCTGGATAGGAAACGCCATGGTTCAGACAGGCAAAACTCCCCAGGAAATAGCCGAAGCAGTAAGTGCCGGAGAGCTAAAAATCACAAAGCTTGCAATTGCTGATGAAAAGAAAATTGCCGATACAATTTATAACGAAGCTAAAAAAACAGTTGACAGAATCAGAAACAACAGAGAAAAAAGAAACGACTATCTGAAAAACCTGGGAGAAGGCAGCCAGCCATACCTATATGTAATTGTTGCAACAGGCAACATCTACGAGGATGTTATTCAGGCACAGGCAGCAGCAAAACAGGGAGCAGATATAATTGCCGTTATCAGGACTACCGCCCAGAGTCTGCTTGACTATGTTCCATACGGAGCTACCACAGAAGGCTTCGGAGGAACCTTTGCAACTCAGGAAAACTTCAGAATAATGAGAAAAGCCCTGGACGAGGTAGGCGAAGAAGTAGGAAGATACATTCGGCTCTGCAACTACTGCTCAGGACTTTGTATGCCTGAAATAGCAGCAATGGGTGCAATGGAAAGACTGGATGTAATGCTTAACGATGCTCTTTACGGAATACTGTTCAGAGACATAAACATGCAGAGAACACTAATAGACCAGTATTTTTCAAGAGTTATCAACGGTTTTGCCGGAATAATCATCAATACAGGTGAAGATAACTACCTGACAACAGCAGATGCAGTTGAAGAAGCACATACAGTGCTGGCATCACAGTTCATAAATGAACAGTTCGCATTAAAAGCAGGGCTGCCGGAGGAACAGATGGGATTAGGTCATGCCTTTGAAATGGATCCTGAGCTGGAAAATGGATTTTTATTTGAACTTGCCCAGGCACAGATGGCAAGAGAAATATTCCCCGATGCACCACTTAAATATATGCCTCCCACAAAGTTTATGACAGGAAATATATTCAAGGGTCACTTGCAGGATGCCATGTTCAACCTTGTTTCCATATGGACGCATCAGGGACTTCAGCTTCTGGGAATGCCGACAGAAGCAATTCATACCCCACATCTTCATGACAGAATGCTTTCCATAGAAAACGCAAAGTATATTTTCAACAATGCAAAAAATATCGGTGATGATGTTGAATTTAAAAAAGACGGAATAATGCAGAAAAGGGCTCAGGAAGTTTTGGAAAAAGCCGAAAGCCTACTTAAAGATATAGATGAAGAAGGAATATTCAGCACAATCGAGCAAGGAAAATTCGGCGGAGTGAAAAGACCACTTACCGGAGGAAAAGGACTTGCGGGAGTTGTTGAAAAAGACGAAAAATACTTTAATCCATTTATTGATTTAATGCTGGGAGGTGACAGGTAATGGAAGGAATCCACGGAATCCAGGAAATCCAGAAGGTAGATTTAACAAAAGTTAAACCCTACGGTGATACATTAAATGACGGAATGGTTCAAATGAGCTTTACGCTGCCTGTGCCCTACGGTGATGAAGCAAAGGAAGCGGCAAAGCAGCTTATGGCAAAAATGGGTTTTGACAATCCTGCGGTTGTTTACTCCTGTGACTTAGGCATAGGTTACACCTACTTTATAATGTATGGAAAATGCAGGCACACAGTTGATTACTCCACCATTCAGGTGCCAAAGGTAGATATGGAATTCATGACCATGGAAGAGGTTGAGGATTACATCGCCGAAAAGATCAAGAGAAATGTGGTTGTGATAGGCGCCTGTACAGGAACAGATGCTCACACCGTTGGCATAGATGCCATAATGAACATGAAGGGCTACAACCATCACTTCGGACTTGAAAGATACAAGGGCATGACAGCTCTTAATATGGGAAGCCAGGTTACCAATGAGGAGCTGGTTGCAAAAGCAATTGAAATGAAAGCAGATGCAATACTTGTATCACAGATAGTAACACAAAAGGACGTTCATATCCCCAATCTTACACAGCTTGTTGAAATGCTCGAAGCCGAAGGCATAAGAGATAAAGTTATCCTTATATGCGGCGGTCCGCGTTTATCTCACGAACTGGCTCAGGAGCTGGGTTATGATGCCGGCTTCACCACAGGAAGCTACGCAAACGAAGTAGCAACCTTCATAGTAGAAGAAATGGTAAAAAGAAACATGATATAAAACAACGTACAATCCTTATACATGTAACAAAATAGCCGCTAAAACCCGATTAAGATTTCATTAAAATTATTTGACAATTAATAAATATTGACATATAATTAAGGCAACATAAGAGCGGTGAACTCCTACCAGTAAGTGGAGAGTTAAAAGAGTAGGAAGATGCACAAGTATCTTCCTTTGTTTTTGAGGTAAGTATGGACAAGCTTAAGCAAATAAAACCTCAAATTTTATAAAATTTACCTATTTTAAGGGGCTGCCCATGCCAGATAATAAAAAAATATATCCATATATTTTAAAACTTCTAATCTTTACCATATTATTTATTGCTGCCCTGTACTTTGAGAACGCCCAGCAGCAGAGGCTGCTTGTTCTTATTTCCGTATTTCTGCTGTTTGCCGCAAACAATGTCGCTAAATATTTTGTCAATAAAGAAAGCAGGCTTTATTGTGTGCTGTTCATCGCAGATCTGGCACTTATCTACCTGTTGGAACACAATTCAAGACTTTTAATAAACTATTTTCTCCATTCATTCTATATAATCATACTGCTGGAAGCATCCATTACCCTGGAAATGAAAAACGGAATAATAATCGGTATTGCAACAATTATTACCTCAATGATAAAATTTATATATCTCATTTACTTTAAATTCAACCTTTCAAACATATCCCAATTGGTTTTTTTCTTCATAATAAACGTGCTTATACTGACTGTGGCTTTGTTTGCCCGGTATAACAAGCAGGAAAGAGATAAAAAGGAAATCCTGTACAAAGAGCTGCTGGATGCCAACAAGAAGCTGAAAGAATACACAGATGAGGTAAGGCGCCTGTCTGTTGTGGAAGAAAGGAACAGGATTGCAAGAGATATACATGACAGCCTGGGGCACAATATGACCGCTCTCATAATGCAGCTTCAGATGGCGGAGCATTATCTTAAAACAGATTACTCCAAATCACAGGAACTTCTTGAAAGCTCCGTCAAAACCGCAAAAGACAGTCTGGCAGGCATAAGAGAAGTGGTTAAAACACTGAGAAATGCAGACGCATCCCTTTCAGCCTCCGGTGCAATTAAAGCACTGGCAGAAGAATTTTCAGAAAAAACAGGAATAGAAACAGAACTGAACATAAACGGAAAGATAACAGACAATACGAAAGCCGCGGAAGCCATCTACCACATAGTTCAGGAAGGCATGACAAATGCCGCCAGACACGGGCATGCGACAAAAATATGGCTGGAGCTTGATTATAGGGATGATTCCGTAATATTCAGCATAAAGGATAATGGCACAGGAGCCGTAAGCTTTGCCGAGGGCTATGGAATCAGGGGAATCAGAGAAAGAGTCAGGGCTTTCAACGGCAGCGTAGAATTCAAGCCGGAAAACGGATTTGCCATAAACGGATTTATTTTATTAAAAGCACAGGAGGATCTATGATTAAAGTATTATTGGCTGACGACCAGGACATACTGGTAGAGGGCCTTAAGCTCATATTGAGCATGGAAGAGGACATTGAAATTTGCGGAACAGCATCCAACGGCAGGAAAGCCTGTGAATTATGCAGAATAAAACGCCCGGATGTTGTGCTGATGGACATACAGATGCCCGAAATAGACGGTGTCGAAGCAACAAGAATAATTAAAAAAGACTTCCCCCAGGTTAAAATAATAGTGCTTACAACCTTCAACGATGATGAGTATATATATGAAGCGCTGAAAAACGGAGCCTCAGGCTACCTGCTGAAGGACACTTCACCTCAGGAAATAGCAAAGGCAGTGCGTACCGTCTACGGCGGAGGTGCTTTAATCCAGTCGGAAGTAGCCGTAAAGGTTATAGAAAAGTTTTCACAGCTTGCACGAGAAACTGTGGATAAACCTGCTGATTTAAGAGCAGAGCTGTTGACAGAAAGAGAAATTGAAATATGCCGCCTCATAGCCCAAGGAAAAAACAACAAAGAAATAGCAGGACAATTATTTTTAAGTCAGGGTACGGTAAAAAATCATATTACCAGAATACTGATTAAATTAGACCTGAGAGACAGAACCCAGCTTGCGGTTTATACAATAAGAAACAATTTATAAAAAATATGTGCCAAAAGTCATATCCCAAATAAAAAATATGTGCCTTCAGATACTGGAAAACAAAAATAAAATCAAATAAAATATAAGCATAAGAAATGCGTAACCATCAACAAGGAGGCAATATGAAAAAAATATTGATTCTATTATTAGCAGTGATGCTTGTGCCGCTGGCAGCCTGTGGCACTGATAATCTTGCGGAATATAAAAAGGCTGCGGAAAAGACAGAACAAATTCACAAGGGGCAGTTTTCAGCGGAATTTTCCATGACCATGGATTATAATACCGATGAACTTACGGCAGAAGAAGTGAAGGAACTGAACTATTTCAAGGATATGAAAGGAACCTTCAGTTCTGTGTACGATGATGAGGCAGAAAAGGCAATACTGAGAAATTACATGAACTTCGGCGGACTTGGATTTGATTTCGACATGTATATTAACGGTGAAGAAATATTTATGAAGCTGCCCGTAGTGGGAAAATTTATGAAAATAGATGAAATTCAGAATGCCTGCAATATAGATAATATAGACGATATAGAAACGGAAGAATACAGCAAGGAAATTGTATCAGATGAAACCATCAGGGCATTTACCGATAAGTGGGTGAACCTGATGAATGATGACGACGTGTTCAAGGGCAGGGATATAATCCTTACAACCCCTGATGGCGAAGTAAAAACTACCGAATATACCATAACCCTTACCGGCACTCAGATTAGAACCATGATTGAGGAATGTGCCGATATAGCCGCCAAAGATGAAAAACTAAGACAGTTCTGTGACAACTATATGAACATTAAATTTGATGAAGAAGAAATAACCTTTGAGGAAATGCTTCAATATTTAAAGGACAATATTGAAGACTATACCGTGGAAGACTTCAAATACACTGCGCTGGTGGACATTGACGGTTATATAGTAAATGAAAACATTAAATTTGCAGTTAAAGCTGCCAGGGGAGATTTAGTTTTGAGAGGGCTAAATTACAACATGGACATAATTACCTGGGATATAAATAAGGAACAGCACTTTGATTTTCCGGAGCTTACGGATGAAAATACAATAGACGCGGATAATGCGGAAGAACTTCCTGATTTAATGAAGGATATGTTCGAAAAAAGGAATTAGAGGTGTGCTATGCTCAAGGTAGAAAACTTGTATAAGAATTTCGGTAACGTAAAAGCTGTTGAAGGAATCAGCTTTGAAGTTAAAAAAGGTCAGGTGTTCGGACTGCTGGGACCAAACGGCGCTGGAAAATCCACCACAATATCCATCATATCCACATTGCTGAAGCCTTCGGGAGGCGATGTGCTGTTTGAAGGGAACAGCGTATTGGATAATCCCGCTTCCATAAGGCGGAAATTAGGCGTGGTGCCCCAGGATATAGCCTTGTACCCAACACTCACCGGCTATGATAATCTGTCCTTCTGGGGGAGCATTTACGGGTTGAGAGGTTCCCAATTAAAAACCAGAATTGAAGATGTTTCAGATATTATCGGTTTAAACGGCAGAATCAAAGACAAGGTCGAGAAATACTCCGGAGGAATGAAAAGAAGACTGAACATAGGAGCGGCACTGCTTCACAAGCCGGAACTGCTCATAATGGACGAACCAACCGTAGGAATAGATACCCAGTCCAGAAGTCATATATTAGATACGGTTTTAGAGCTTAACAGGCAGGGAATCACCATAATATATACCTCCCACTACATGGATGAGGTAGAGTATCTCTGCAACGAGCTTTGCATAATGGACGAAGGAAAAATCATAGCCTCAGGTACCAGGCAGGAGCTTGTGGAGTTGGTAAGAGAAAAAACCCGGATTAATATCAAGCTGAACAAAATGGACGAGGACGTACTGACAGTTCTCAGAGGAATTGAAGGAGTGGTAGATGCCAAAAAAGACGAAGACAGCATTGCACTGTTTGGCAGCAATGCAGATGTGTTGCTTGCAGACATCATATCCCGGGTATCAGAAAAGGGCTGGCTCATTGAAACAATAGATGTTAAAAAGCCCAACCTAAAAGCGGTGTTCCTCCATTTGACAGGCAAAGCCCTGAGAGATTAGGAGAGGTTTATGAAAATAATCAGCATTATAATTAAAGATTTAAAAGTTATGTTCAGCGATAAAAAGGCACTGGCAATAATGATTCTCATGCCCATGATTTTGACAGCCATACTTAGTATGGCACTGAAAGGCTCATTTTCCGCCGGAAGTGACTCCGACTTCCAGCCTGTGGATATAGCGGTGGTAAAACTTTACGATTCCCGGGAGGATTCCGAAAGATTTCAGTCAGCCCTGAGCAATAATTACTTTTTAAAGGAAATAGGTGAGGATGCGTCCAAGGACTTAATGGAAGCAGGAAGCAAGCTTGAACCGGAAAAAATATTTTTTGAAGATTTTCTGGAAAGCGAAGATGTTTCCGAATTTATACGCTGCAGAGTCGAAGACGAATCAAAAGCTCTGGAACTGCTCAGCAATAAAGACATATCCGCAATAGTCCTACTTCCCAGTGGGTTTGAATACGACATGAAAATAAACCTGCTGACACCCTTCAGGAACAAGGTTGAAATAAAGGTGCTCACACATCCCGACAGCAGCATAAACGGTAAAATAGTCCAGTCGGTTATGGACGCCTATACCAATTCCATGTCCTCAGTTATAATCGGCAAAAATGCCATAGTCGAAGCCGCCATGGCAAATAACCTTGGCAATGAGGCATTCAGCAGCATGGAGGACATAACGGAAGATATGACCGACGCAATGAAATCTATTAAAATAAACATGGAAGATGTTGTGCTCGAGGGAAGAAAGCCTATTAAAAGCACCGACTATTATGCGGTGGCCATGATGACCATGTTTATTCTGTTCGCCGCAGGCCAGGGAGGCAGAATGCTGCTGGAGGAAAAGGACAATCTCACATATCAGAGAATGTCTGTTGCCGGTGTTTCAAAACCGGAAATATTATCCGGAAAATTCATTACAGTCTTTATAATTGCACTCTTCCAGATTGCAGTGATGATTATATTTTCAGACTTAGCCCTGAAGGTAGAATGGGGAGACCCGGCAGCCGTTTTACTTATCAGCATAACGGCGGCATTTGCGGTTGCGGGCCTGGGCACCTTTATAGGAGCCATGACATACAGAGCAGGTAATTACAAGATGGCAAATGCATTTGAAAATGTCATCATACAGGTCATGGCGCTGCTGGGAGGAAGCTTCTTTCCCTTAGACGTGATGCCGGAAATTATGCAAAAGCTCAGCTTTTTGTCACTTAACGGCGTGGCATTAAAAGCATATCTTAAAATATTAACAGGATACCATACAGAGGATATACTCACCAACCTGCTCATGCTTGGAGCCTCAGGAGCAATATTCATCCTGCTGGCAGTTACGGTTCTAAAAGGAGAGGGGGGAAAATCAGATGTTAAGCATAATAAAACTAAGACTTCTCAGGCTTAAAGAGGACGCCATGGTTTTCGTGGTCATGACAGCAATGGCGCTGGGATTTACAGCCATATTCGGAGCTTCCTTCGACTCCTACAAGCCAACCATATTGATAGTTGACCAGGACGGCAGCTATTATTCCCAATATTTAATAAACGAGCTGAGGCAAAACAAGGGATACAATTTCAAAGACGCGGATTTAAAAACCGCCTCAGAGGAAGTAGAAGAAGGCAGTGCGGTGGCACTGGTAATCAGGCAGGGATTTCAGGAAAGCATAGAAAACGGCTCGGATATATCACTTGGCATGATGAAAATTAAAGACGATACGGTTACCCTCACAATACAGGAATTAGCGTCAAGCATAGTATTAAAAATGGCAGGAAGCATAAGAACAGCCGATGTAACCGCCGACTTTATAAAAGAAGCAAAACCCGGGACAGACATACAAGCCGTAAAAACCGCTGCCTACGAAAATGTCATGGATTCATGGAAGTACAAAACCCCCATGTCTGTCACATCAGAAGCGGCGAACACCGGAGCAAGGTCAGACAATAACAATTTAATGCACTCAATGATTGGATTTACAGTATTTTTTTCAATGTATACCATGGTGTTTTCCATAGGAACTATATTAAGCGACAAGCAATACAAAACCTGGGAAAGAATGCTGGTATCCCCCCTGTCCCGAACGTCAATTCTGGGAGGAACCATGGTTGTGTCATACCTGACCGGTGCGGTTCAAATGGGAGTGCTGCTTCTTTGCGGCAAGTACTTACTGAAAATCGACTGGGGCAACAGCATGTCAGGAATATTATTAGTATCAGCAGCCTTTGTATTTTCCGTAACCTCCCTTGGTCTGATGCTGTCAGGCTTTATCAAGACCCAGGGGCAGCTTGGCACACTGACACCCATAGTGCTGACCTCCACCTCCATGCTGGGAGGCTGTATGTGGCCCCTGGAAATTGTAACCAACAAAGCACTCCTGTTCCTGGCAGAGCTGACCCCCCAAAAATGGGCCATCCAGGGAATAAAAAGCATAGCCTCCGGAGGCATGGGCTTCCGGGCAGCCATACTTCCCTCCGCTGTACTGCTGGTAATGGGAATAATCTACTTCACCATAGGAGTAAAGTTTTTAAATAAGAACAATGCATAATTCAGGGAGATAGCATCTTAGGTTACCATAAATTAATTGTGAAAATACAGTTATATTTGAAAGTATTTATGATATAGTATGATTATTCTAATTCAGTGTCAGGGTACTGAACCCTGCAATATGGATTACGGAGGGTTTTTACAATGATTAATAATTTAAGCATGATAAGGCAAGAAGGTCTAAAAGCTTTAAGCAGCAAATTAGGCTCTGCAGGAGCTGTTATTTTTCTGAGGCAGTTTGAAAGTGGATACGGAAATTATACAGAAGAGCGAGAAAGCAAATTAGAAGATATTACTATTGATGATATTGTTTTAAGCATTAAGGAACGAAAAAAGTAGGAATATTAGAAATATATTGATGCTTGAATCGGAATGTATACGAGACAAAGTTATTCTTATATGCGGCGATCCATGCTTATTCCACAAGCTGGGGAAACGGCTTCAGCGGTTTACATTTTACAACCGCTGAAGCCGTTTTTATGTTTTTGTTTTCCGGTTTTAATTTTGTTTATCCTCTATACACCTTCTGACCAAATCCAGCGCCATTGTAGCAGCCCTGTCCCTGATCATTTCCCTGGAACCTGAGGAAGTAACCTCCTTTACACTGAAACCACCCTTGTAATAAACACATACATAGAAAAGCCCCACAGGCTTATCCTCTGTACCACCGTCCGGTCCTGCAATACCCGTGGTAGAAACCCCCAGATCAGACCCCGAAGCCTGAGCAGCACCATATGCCATTTCCTTTGCCGTTTCCTCACTGACAGCACCGTATTTTGACAATGTATCCCTGTTTACATGTAATGTATTTATTTTAGCCTCATTGCTGTATGTAACAAACCCTTCTTTGAATACCCTGGAAATTCCCGGATAGCTTACTAATCTGGAAGCTACCAGCCCACCGGTTAAAGATTCCGCAGTAGCTACAGTGATGTTTTCTTTTAGCAGCAGCTGAGCAGTTTTGTCCTCAGCCATTCCATTTTCCGTAACATAGGCATTTTCCTTTCCAAAACGCCTGATTAATTCTTCCTTTACAGGTTCAATCAATTCAATGCATTTTTCCCTGCTTTCAGCCTTTGCGGTAATTCTGAAAATAACCTTGCCGGCACTGGCATAAGGAGCAATAGTGGGATTTGTCTGCTTCTCAATTAAATCCAGAATCATTTCCTCAGCAGCAGATTCACCTATATTAACAACTACAAGCTTCTCACCGTAAACAACCTCGTGGGAAAACTGTTTTAAATAAGGTATAACCGAATTATCCACCAATGGCTCCATTTCCTTAGGCGGTCCCGGAAGCAGTATTCCTATTTTAGATTTGCCATCTATTTCACCATTCATTATGCACGCATTGGCAGTTCCGTTGGGATTGTCAAGCACAACCGCACCCTTTGGGAAATATGCCTGACGCAGGTTGTTCTTGGGGAAGTCCTTTCTAAACCTTGAATAAACCTTTTTAATATGCTGGTAGCTTTCCTCATCATATACCATTTCCACATTAAAGAATTCAGCCAGCACATCCTTGGTTATATCATCCTGAGTAGGACCCAGACCACCCGTGCATATAATAATGTCAGCCCTCGAAAAAGCAACTCCAAGACATTGCCTTATTCTTACCTGGTTATCTCCCACCACAGTCTGATAATGAACATCAACAGCTATTTCAGCCAGTTTCTTAGATATATATCGGGCGTTTGTATTGACTATGTCACCATGCAAAAGCTCAGTACCTACACAAAGTATTTCAGCAATCATTTTTTTCCTCCTACAATTTAGCCTCAATTAAATTTATTATAATATAAAACTCTCAGTTTATACAATATTTATTGATAACAAAAAATATAAATGCTATAATTAATCAAAGCAAAAAGCAAGAGAGACCAAGTTCCCAATTCCCCACAGGAGGTACAACCATGTTCCCAAATCTCAAAAACCTGAACCTGAAAACAAAAACATTAATAATAATCAGTCTGTCACAGACCGCAGCAGGCATAATATTTATCCTTGGCTCAGATTTCATCGGTTCGGTGGCAATACGACTTGCCATGATCCTGATTATGGCGTTTTGTATTGTAAATATAAAAATGACCTATATGTATCTTACCACCAAGGAAAAGATAAGCTACACCATTGCTGTTTCAGCATCCGTTTTGGGATTATTTAAGCCCGAACTTATCATGCTCATAATAGGCGGCTTTTTACTGTTCCTTACTATTCCCAGCTGTTTCAATACAATTAAAGCAAAAGACTATTCAGATATAGTAATGCTTGTAATAAATGTGTCAGGAATACTAATTGCCGCCTACTGCATCATTAATTCAAAAGCGGCATTAAATACTGTTATTATAATAATAGGAATAATTCTGACTGTAACAGGCTGCCTCTCCCTATACTACACTTTCACAACTAAAACAAACACAGCCAGCGAACCCGGAGATTCAAACGGTTTCGAAAATACAGACAACCTGTAACCCCCATCCCCTCAACCTGTAACACTTCTGTAATATTACGGACAAAAACCTATGCTATAGTAGTTACATGAGATGTTGGCACTGACACTGTGAATATTACAATAAAGTTACATTGGCGTTCAAGATGTTGACTACATAGTTTCACGGTGTTATAATACTAAAAGTCATTGTGCTGACACAATGAAGGCATCAGGGGGCCTAAACACCCTAAAACAAATATAATTGGGAGGAAATATAATGAAAAAAGTGTTATCACTTGTCTTGGCAATAGCAATGGTATTGTCAAGCATGAGCTTCGCATTCGGAGCAACATTCAATGATATAGCTGACACTGATTATCAAAAAGCAATTGAAACATTAGAAGCTTTAGGCGTAATCACTGGCTATGATGATGGTACTTACAGACCAGAAAAGACTATAACAAGAGCTGAAACAGCTAAATTGATGGTTCAATTACTTGGATATGGTGACGTAGTATCCGGTCAGAAAAGCAATTTCTCTGATACTCAGGGACACTGGGCAGATGAATGGATAGCTATTGCAGCCGGAAGAGGAATCGTTGTTGGTACTGGAAACGGTAAATTCAATCCTGAAGGATTAGTAACTTATGACCAGGTTTTAACTATGTTAGTTAGAGGATTAGGTTATACTGATACTTGCAACGAACTTAAAAACATGACTTGGCCAACAAACTTCAAGGTAAAAGCTGCTGAACTTAACATTACAAAAAGTGTTGATATGACTGCAGTTCAGGCTGACAGAGGCGGAGTTGCACAGGCTATGTTTAATGCTTTGGAACAACAGCTTGTTAAAATCAACAGTGACGGAGACGTTGTAAGAGAATATGTTTCTACTGTTGATAACGACAAAACACCTGTAAAATTAGTAAGCAGAATTGCTGTTCCTAAGTACAATTTCGAAGTTGGATTTGAACAGCTTGATCCTGATAGTAAAAAATATGCAGGAGATAAAGTTGATTTAACTCAGTATTTATTCCAGAGTATTGAAGCATACTGCGACAAAAATGATGAAGATACAGTTGTTTATGTAGGAAAAACTAACAGCTTAACTTCCAGTGGAAAGTTTGGTAGTGCAAAGTTTGATGAAGACGGTAATCTAAAGAGTTTAAAAATTAAAGACGGTTATGAGTTTGATGTAAAGAACACTTTAGTATCTTATAACAATGACGAATTAGGTATAGACGAAATAGATAAAGATACTGATCTTAAGAATGCTAAAATAACAGTTGTACTTGATGAAGAAGAAACAAGAGTTAAAGATGGTGCGAAAGCAGCAGGTTTGGTAATCATGAAAGCTTCAGCATATGATCAGGTTGAAGAAGAATACAAAGCTGATGCAACTGAAATAGATAATATCTACTTGCCTGTAGATAGTAAAAAAGTTGATGCTGCTAACTTAATTGTTAAAGGCGATGCTGATAAATTAGAGGATATCGAAGTTAATGACATACTTTCAGCTTATGCACCTTTCGATCAGGATCCTACAGATGATACTCCTGACAAACTGACACTTGTTGTTACAAGAGAAGTTTTGGAAGGTAAAGTAACTGGTACAGCAAGCGGAGCTTACTATATAGACAGAGTTAAAAAAGATTACAATGATTATTTGAATCTTGGTGAGCTTGCAGTAGGTGATGAAGGAACATTCTACCTGGATGATGAAGGAAGAATAATAGCTTACTCTGGTGAAATGGACAATAGTACTTATGCAGTTGTGTATGATGATATTATTGAAGGTGAATACAGAGTTACAAGCAGAGGAGTTTCTGTTACTAAAGCTCCTAAGATAAAACTTGCTACTTCATCTAACGAAAACATATCTTATGCATTTGATGTAGATTTAGAAGAAGGCAAAAGCGGCGTAGAAGTTGTTGATGAATTCAAAGATTTATTTACAGTAAAACCAGATGCAGGCAAACAAACAGGAACAATAGAATTTGATAAAGACTTTGGAGACTTATTCTACAAAGTTAATGAAAAAGATACTGAATCATATGGAAAGTTAATATCTTATGATTTAAACAAGAATTCTGAAATAACTAAATTTGCTTTAGTTGGAAGAAAATTAAATGAAGTTAAAACAAGCAGTTCATCTTTCGTGTTAGCTTCAAATGCTGTTATCTTTGACAGAGAAGGAAAAGTAATAAAAGAATCTGACCTTGGTTCAACTGTTAGCGGCTATGCAGTATACAAAAACAGCAAAATAGTAGCTCTTCTTACTGACAAAGCAGCAGAAGGAACTTCATATTATGCATATGTTACAGCAAAATATAAGGATTCAGATGAAGATGGTGATGAAGTTCAGAGACTTACTGCATATGTACAAGGAAAGAAAACAACTACTTTGTTAACTAACGGCAAAGGTATGATAACAGATGTATATAAATTCTATACACTTACACTTAATGATGATGGTGTTGTTATAGATGCTAAGATGATATCTGATAAATTTGATGAAGGTGTTATAACAGATATTGATGCAAAAAATTCAACATTTAAGATTGTTACGAAAACATATTACTATGACCAAGGTGCAGCAACAATAATTGAATTAGATGCTGATAAAGACGCAACAATAGTTAATAAATTAAGCGGAATTAAGGAAAAAACTACAATTCAGTATTTAGCAGATAAAGACAATGTTGTAGGATATATAGTTGTTGGCGAAAAAGTAGAAGATACAGATGAAGAAACTGAAATAACTGGATTGGTAACTTATATTGA
>DHUT01000056.1:0-1355 GCA_002409285.1 Firmicutes bacterium UBA5227
TTCTGGTTAAGTGTGAACAGTAACCCTCCCTGCATTACGTAATAATGTAAAACTTTTCAAGTGTTTACAAATGACTATAACAATAGTATAATTAAGTATGCTGAAGTGAAATGCGTTTTGGCTGTATTTAAAAATGTTAAATGAAAGGTTAATCAGAGAATGATAAAATTAATTGTAGACAGTGCATGTGACATAAACAGTGATATAACTGAAAATTACGATATTGAAGTTATTCCTCTTAGTATTACCATTGACGGCATTTCTTATTTAGATGGAATTGATATTGACATAGATACCGTTTATAACCACATGAGAAATGGAAAGGTTCCAAAGACCTCCCAGGTATCCTTTGAATCAGTATCTAAAGCTTTTGATAAATGTGTTTCAAGCAATTATGATTTTATTTATCTGGCTTTTTCTTCTAAATTATCGGGTACATATGATTTTTCAAAAAAAATAATTGATAATTATAAGGAAAAATATCTTGAAAGGAAGATGGCAATAATTGATTCCAAAGGAGGAGCCGGGGGTAATGGGCTAATAGTATTGCAGACAATAAAAATGATTAAAAGAAATCTTCCCTTTGAAACAATCATAAATCAAATTCAATTTATGGTTAATCATATAGTCTATTACTTTACAATATCTGATTTGGAATGGCTGTCAAAGGGCGGCAGAATAAACAAGGCAGTTGGCTATATGGGAAATGCATTAAATATAAAACCTTATCTGACCGTAAAGGATGGTAAAATGGTAGTTACCAAAATGATTCATGGCAGCAAAAAAGCAATTCAAACATTAATCAATGATGTAAAAACAGGGACAAAGAAATTTTCAAAGCAAATAGTCGCTATCAGCCATGCTGATGACCTGAAAACAGCTTTAGATGTTGAAAAGAAAATAAAGGAATCAATAATAGGATGTGAGACTACTATTTTTGAGATAAGTGCTGTCTTAGGCTCCCACATAGGAATAGGTGGGGTAGCAGTCTTCTTTTTAGAAGAGAAACCGGAATTTTATGAATTATAATTTAGATAATCTGTATGACTCGGGATTCAATACAGCCTTTAAGAAAATGCTTGTGTCAATAATTCCTTTCATCAATATATGTGCTCTTCCTTCTGTTATTAGACTAACGGCTTTAGCACATGCCTCTTTCACATCTTCTATATCAATAATCTCAAATTCAGTCAGAGATATAGAGCTTTTTTCGG
Source organism: Firmicutes bacterium UBA5227 (assembly GCA_002409285.1). Taxonomy (GTDB): domain Bacteria; phylum Bacillota; class Clostridia; order Tissierellales; family Sedimentibacteraceae; genus Sedimentibacter. Next base: position 1,215 of record DHUT01000056.1, read on the forward strand.
CTATTTCTTCAATTTTACCTTTTGATCCTACAAGTATTGCACCGGCAATTCCTGCCATCCTTGCTTTTTCCACGGCTGATAGAACTTCTGAATCCTGTGCCACGGCTACGGCAATTTTTTTTGGCTTTAATGTCTTTGCAC
>DHUT01000056.1:1640-19036 GCA_002409285.1 Firmicutes bacterium UBA5227
AATACTATTTAACTAATTCCCTTATGGCCTTTTCTATGTGTGTTTTAGTTGGAATCATGAAAAATTCAGATTTGCCGTAAGGTATTGGTGAATCATAGGCACCAAGCCTCTTTACCGGTGCTTTGAGATAGCTGAAGCAGTCCTCTGCAATGGATGCCGATATTTCCGCACCGTAGCCTCCGGTTCTGCAGCCTTCCTGAATAACCAGTACTTTTCCTGTCTTTTTAACTGATTCATATATTGTTTCAGTGTCTAAAGGCTTAATTGTCATTGGGTCTATAATTTCAATGCTTATTCCTTCCTTCTCAAGCTCAGAAGCTACTTCAAGTGTAAACATGAGTTCCAGCTGGTTTGCTATAACTGTTACGTCAGTACCTTCCTTTACAACCTTTGCTTTACCTATTGGAATTGTGTATTCCTCTTCAGGGATTTGACCCTGTCTTCTGTATAAAGCCTTATGCTCCAGGAATAAAACGGGATTATCATCACGTACTGCAGATTTTAAAAGCCCTTTTACATCATAGGGAGTACTGGGTGCTACAATCTTAATTCCGGGTATGTTCATAAACCATCCCTCGATACTCTGTGAATGATGTGCACCTATTCCCCCGCCCATCCCCTGGGCTGTTCTTACAACCATGGGAACAGTAACCTGTCCGTTTGACATATACCTCATTTTTGCAGCCTGATTGGCAATTGAATCATATGCTAATCCTATAAAATCAGCAAACATAATTTCAACTACCGGTCTCTTACCATAAAGTGCCGCTCCGACACCCATTGTGGTAAAACCTATTTCGCTCATAGGAGTATCAATAACTCTTTCTTTTCCGAACTGTTCAAGCAGACCCTTTGTACAAGCCCATGTGCCTCCCATTTTACCTATGTCCTCGCCCATGCAGAATACCTTTTCATCCCTTGCCATTTCTTCACGCAAGGCTTCGTTTACAGCTTGTAGATAAAATACTTCTTTCATATCAACGCCTCCCATTATTTTGCATATACCAGATCTGGATTAATTACATTCCCAGGTGTGGTATCCGGCAGATTCATTGCATACTCGAATGCTTCATTAATTATCTCATCCTGCTCTTTTTCTATTGCTCTTAACTGCTCCTCAGTGGCATATCCATTTTCAAGCAGGTACTTCTGATATTTAAGAATGGGGTCATCCTTCTTTGCTTCCTCAACAACCTTTGGATCACGATAAAGAGCAGGATCTCCTTCGAAATGTCCTCTCCATCTAGTTGTGGTATATTCCACAATGTTTGGCTCACCTCGTCTTGCTTTTTCCAGTGCCGCCTCCATTGTTTCTCTTACCTCTATAATGTTGTTGCCATCATATGTGGCTCCTTCAAGTCCGAATGCCTTACCCTTTTCAACCATCTTTGTAAGCCTTGAAGCCACACCGTGTATAGGCGTTGAAATAGCTATATTATTGCTTTCTATATAAAATACGATTGGCAGGTTGTATATTGCAGCCATGTTCATAACCTCTGAAACAACGCCTTCCTGGAAGCTTCCATCACCTATTCCTATAACTACCGCACCTTTTTTCTTATCCATTTTATATCCCAATGCTATTCCAACTCCAAGAGCCTGGTTTTCGCCCATCACACCATTGCTTGGACCTATTTTCTTTTCAGGTACATACAGATGCACATAGCTTGCCATTCCCCCATTTAACCCTTCGGACTTTCCAATCATTTCCGCCGTAAACTCCTTGATTCCACAGTGAAGTGCAAACAAAGGGTGGCATCTTGGATGAGGAACTATCCAGTCTTCAGAGCCGATAGCATTCATAATTCCCAACTGGATTGCTTCTTGTCCTACTGCAAGGTGATAAAAACCCGGCAGTTTTCCAGTTGCCAGTTTTTCAGTTATTTTAAGCTCATAATTACGTCCGAAATAAAGCTGACCGTACATTTTCAACAGTTCGCTGTTTGAATATTTCATTTTTTATACCTCCATAATTTCATAAGCTGATTACATATGCTTTTATACTTTTAAATACTGTTCCGGATTCCCTACTATTTCTTTGACAGTCATAAGGAACTTTGCACCAGGAACACCGTCAATAACCGCATGATCCAAAGTCATCGAGAGAAATGCCACTGGTCTTATCTTTATGGAATCATCATCCTCAACCACAGGCTCTTTTCTAATCACTCCTATTGCAAGCAAAGCAGCCTCGGGAGCATTAAGTATCGGTGTTGCTCCATCCACGTCAAACATTCCGACACTGCTTACCGTAAATGTTCCTCCCACCATATCGTCTTGAGTGATTTTACCAGTCTTAACCTTTTTAATAAGTTCCTTAACCTCATTTGATATTTCAATAAGGCTCTTGCTTTCGGCATTTTTAACTACCGGAACCATTAGGATTCCATTATCCGCAGCAATAGCAACACCTATGTTTTTAGATTTGTATATGATGATTTTGTTATCCTGCCTTGAGGAATTTAACATGGGATGCTGTTCTAATGCCACTGCGGCAATCTTCACAAACATCTCTGTATAGCTTATATTATGTCCTTGAGATGCCAGCTTTTGTTTGAATTCAACCAATGCTGACATATCTGTTTTTGAAAAACCTGAAACCTGCGGAGACCTTTTAAGGCTTTCTTCCATTCTTGTTGCAATCGTTTTTCTTACTCCCACAATCGGAAGTGTTTTTTCTATTATCCTTCCATCTCCAGGTGTCCCCTGAGTCTGCTCATTTAAAGACATAAAAAACCTCCCATTCATATAAAATATTTCTGTTATTCCTTGATCGTTGCAATTACAGTGCCTATTTCAACACTTTCTCCTTCTTCAAACAATAGAGATTCCACTGTGCCTGAAGCAGGAGCTTCCACATCATTTGTTATCTTTTCAGTAGTAACTTCGGCAATTGGTTCACCCTTTTCTACTTTGTCGCCGACGGCTTTCAACCATTTTGCAATTTCTCCCGTTTCCATCGTTGCACCAAACTTTGGCATATTTACTTCAACAGACATACCTTTCACCTCCTCATCAATAAATAAACTTCTGAATTATTAATGAATTAATTGTATTTGTACATCTATATAATCTCATAAATACTGATATAATCCTATCGACCGTATTGTCTATTTTCAAATACGTAAGCTAATACTTTTTTCGTATTATTTGCATTCCAAATTAGCAGGATTGGAGCTGACATTACGGTATATGATTAATTGTTTGCTATAGCAACACTCAATGCTATAGACATAAATTTACTCTTAGCAGATGTGGATCTTGATGTTAATACTATTGGAACCTTAGCGCCAAGAACAAGCCCCGCAACGGTAGATTCACCAAAAACCCTTATCATTTTCACCGCAATGTTTCCAGTCAAAAGGTTTGGCATAAGCAAAATATCAGGCTCTCCTGCAACAGGGCTGGTAAATCCCTTTATTTTAGCAGCTTCTTTGTCAAATGCCAGGTCAGTAGAAATCGGGCCCTCAATTATGCAATTTTTTATTTCTCCTGATTCGCAAAGCTTCTTAAGTTCTGCGGCATCTACCGTTTCCTGCATTTTCGGATTAACCTCTTCAACGGCGGTCAAAGCCGCAACCTTTGGTTTTTCATATCCAAGACTATTCATTGCGTTCACGGCGTTTTCTAATATAGCCTTCTTTTGAGCCAAATCAGGATTGGACACAATTGCAGAGTCAGTTACTAAAAATACCTTATGATAAGCAGGCGACTGTATAAACAGAACGTGCGACAAAAGTCTGCCTTTCATTATACCAAGATCTTTATTTAAGACAGATTTAACTAATACTGCAGTCTGTACATTGCCTTTCATCAGTATGTCTGCCTTTTCTTCACGAACTATACTTACTGCAGCGTCAACCGGATTATCGACTGAATCTATAATTTCATATTCGGAAGGATCTTCCTCTAAAGAAATCAGTATAGTTGTTATACGTTCTTTATCACCTGTCAATATGGCTGTTACCAACCCCTCTCTTTTTGCCCTGCATACGGCTTCAAGCGTATGTTCCTCACCGGCACCTGCAACTACAATTCTTCTTTTATCAGAATTTGCTTTCACACTTTGGATTACTTCATCTATGGATTTAAAAATCATAATCTCACCCTTTCTTTCTGAATAAAATTTATTCAGCCCAAATTTCGTCTGCAGAAGGAGCATAGGCATCCTTAATTATATATGAAACACGTGTTTCGTTCATAAGGTGCTTATAGCTGAGATTTTCAGATATGCTGTTATTGCCCCATGACCCGCATCCCAATGATATGGTAGGAACCAGTCCGGTTGCAAAACTACTGCCTGCGGCATTAACATTAGGCTGGTTAACCAGTAAGCGCCCTACGGGAATCTGGTTACCTGCATACATTATGTTATCATCAATATTAGAATATATTGTGGAAGAATGACCTGCTCCCTCCATTAACAAGTTTGCCCTGGCTATTGCCACGCCATCTTTAAAATTTTTATAGGTAAAGCACCTGACTATCGGACACATTATCTCACGGCTTAACACTTCTTCACGAGCATGCTTATTAAGCTTAACCATTAAAAGCTTTGTACCTTCAGGAACCCTTATATTAGCATACCTGGCAACTTCTTCAGCCGGATGTCCTACAATATCAACATTGATAGGTCCTTCAAAGCCCTTGGGAAATATTGCTTTACGCAAATTCTGAATATCAGCAGGTTCTGTTACCAAATAAGCTCCCTTTTCCTCAAACGCCTTAATAATTTCATCCGATTTCTCTTCAGGCATAATAAGGGTTTGTTCTCCTGTACAGGGCATACCATTGTCATAAACACGGCTGGTCATAATTTGCGCCACCATTAACGGATAGTCTTCAAAGGATGAGTCAACTATTACCTGAGCATTTCCCGGACCCACGCCATAGGAAGGTCTGCCGCTTGAGTAAGCGGACTTAACCATTGCGCTGCCGCCTGTGGCAACAATAACATCAGCCTTCCTCATAAGTTCATTTGTCAAATCCAGCGAAGGATTTTCAATAGACTGAATCAAATTTTGAGGACCTCCTAATGCCTTAATTGCTTCATTCATAAGAGCTACCGCATGCATCGTAACATTATTTGCCCTGGGGTGGGGAGATATAATAACAGCATTTCGGCTCTTAACCGCACACATGCAGTTTCCGACTGCCGTTGTGGTAGGATTGGTTGTAGGAGTTAAGCACGCCACAACTCCTACCGGTTTGGCAAATGTGTATATCCCGTTGACCTCATCTATATCAATTAATCCCACGGATGGTTTCCCTTTCATATATGCCCAGTGACTGGTAGTAACTTTATCGTGCTTTGCAATTTTACCGGCAAGAACACCTAAACCGGTTTCTTCCATAGCTTCTTTAGAAAGCACCTCTCTGTTATCATAAATAATTTTGCCTATTGCTCTTACAAGCGCATCCGTCTGTTTCTGAGTATAATTTTCCAGTGCTGCATAAGATTTTTTTGCATTTTCCACAAGTACGTCAATATATGTTTTATTTTCCATGATACAACCTCCAAATATTTTTGTATGATAAACTCTTGTAGATTTATTGGCTAAAGAATTATAGGCTCTTCTTCACTTGTTAAAATCCTAAGTGTTCCAAATGCCAATGCTTCGCTTTCAAATTCCCCAGGGATAACCCTAATCTCTCCCATCTTTTCAACATATTTTCTGATTTCTGAAATAAGGCGCTCAGAATAAGCCATGCCTCCGGTAAAAATTATCGCATCAACCTGGCAGCATAGAGAAGCATAGCAGCTGCCAATTTCCTTTGCCACCTGATAAGCCATTGCATTGAAAATGAGTTCTGCCTGAGTATCACCGCTTTCAATCATTTTTTCAATTTCCCGCAAATCTTCAGTCCCAAGATGAGCAAGCAACCCGCCTTTGTTCTTAATAATTCCAATGATTTCGGCTTGTGTGTATTTACCGGTAAAACAAAGTTCAACCAGAGGAACAACAGGAAGAGTACCTGTACGGTTTGCTGAGAATGGACCTCCGCCTGCAATGCAGTCATTAACTTCAGATACTTGTCCCAGATTATGAGCACCTACAGAAATTCCTCCGCCCATGTGAGTTACAATAAACTTGCATTCCTGATATTTCTTTCCTGATTCTTTAGCCACCCGATAAGCTACAGCCTTGCTGTTCAACGCGTGGAAAACACTGACTCTTGTAAAAAGAGGGTGCCCTGATATTTTAGCAATATCAGACAACTCGTTTACACAGGGCGGATCTGTAATATATATAGGCCTTTCGACTTTTTCCTCCTCACACATGCCAAGGGCTATGGGAATAGAAAGCCTCGAGGCATGAGATACCACCTGGTCAGGGGCATGATGGCTCAAAACTTCCTCTTTTAATGTATCGTTCACAAAATATGTACCTCCCAAATCGCAGCCTTTTATATTGCAGCCCCGTACAGCAAAGGCATCAATATCGCTTAATTTCACGCCAACTCCGGTCATCCATTCAAGAATACAATCTTTCCTTAATTTTACCTGCTGCCCTGCTAATGGGTTTTTTGCCTGAGTTTCCGTTGAATTGGATATGGACTGCTCAGCTATACAATTCTTATCTTCGTAAATCGCTGATTTTGTAGAAGTAGAGCCAGGGTTTATAACCAATATTCTATACATGCTTTTTCCTTCCTTTTTTGATTTGGTATAATGCTATATCTTTTCAATCAATTCCTTAGATTAGCTTCCGCTATTCTTACATCGTCACGTTTCTTAACAAACATTCCAATAAAAATTAATAGTGGGGAAATTAATTGAATCAGAAAAAATCTGGATAAAACAATACTCATTTGCTGTGGATTTTGCGAAATTAAAGTTCCAAGTATGGTTATAAATATTGTTATACCAATTCGTTCAAGTGTTACATATACTCCAAGAGCTGTACCTGCACGCAGTCCGGATACTTCGGGATGTTCGAGCATAAGCACCTTCGGTGCCGGAACAATGCCTCCGTAAAATATCCCTGAAATTGCCATCATGGCGCTAATAACAGTTACATTGTAACTTCTGTATCCTATAAAGAAACATATGGGTGCAACAAGCCCACATATGATAGCAATTTTAGGATAATGCTGCCTTCCGATTTTGGATATAACAATAGGAATCAAAATATATGCAAACATTGAAAATAAATTGTTCCATGCCGGGATTCTGCCGGAAACTGCAGTATCAATCATCCAGCCCGGGTCTGTCTGTAAAACTAATAATCCAAACGTACCGCCTGCATATATTGACCCGAGGAAGCACATATTTGCAATAATCATCAGCCATACATAGGGTACCTTGATAATTCCCTTAACATTTTTCCATAAGCCTAAATCTTCTTTAGTAAGTATATTGGATTTAAGAGAAGCATCCTCACTCTTTCTGTCTTTACCAAGTACAAAAAATGCAACAGCCACGACAAAACAGGCAACGCCTATCAGTGAATACAATGCCTGCCAACCGCCAATTGACTGCATTATTTTAACAGCAGAGTAATTGGCTGTTATCTGTCCTATAGGACTGGCTGCTGTCAGACATCCATTTGCTAACGGAAGCTCATCTTTATCAAACCATAATGTAATTACCTTTGTAGTTGCAGGACTATAAAACGCACTTGCAACACCAAATAAGAACATCAGTACCCAAAAAAACATAAAACCCTCAGCCTGACCCCTTAAAAAAATTAATACAGCACAAATCATAATAGAAGACCCGAGAACCTTCTTGACACTTATTTTGTCCATTGTGATACCTGCTATGAAAACAAACCAGATCATGCCGCTTGGCATCGCTCCGGCAATTGCGGTGCGCTGGGCAGTGTCCCAACCCATATCGGTCGTTATTGTTCCAAGCAAGATGTTAAAAGATTGATTACAAAAACCTAAAATGATAAAATAAAACAAACAAACAAATAATAACATAACCCACCTGAATGGGTTCTTACCTTCTGAATACTGCACCTCAGCCATATCATTTTTCTCCTTTTCATATTTTATCTGCCTTATGAAATACTTGAATTTCCTTACTTACCCTCCTTTTTGATGCTGTAAACGATTTCCATTAGAACTCAATATTTTACGTTATAAAATACTGTCCTAAGCAAATCTTCAGCATTTTTAATTACACAACATACGTTATATATACTATGTTATACATTGTACATTATGTATTATATTATAATTTATAAAATAGTGCAATACATTTTTTTACTTCCTCTATCTGCTAAAATGTGAGGTAATAATTATTCAATATTTTTAACCAAAGTCACGGCACTTAAAAAACCCCATAGTTGCATGAGGTTCATAAAAAGGTTTATATTTGTTTTACTATAACAGTAAGTGTTTCCAATACTTATAGATATTGTCCAATGTTGGATTAATACTTTCAATGTCGCGATTTTTAATTATTTCCAATAAGAGATAACATACATTGCTGATTTCTTCAGGATTCTTCTCATTAATGGCTGCTCTTATACCTCCCAACCGTGAATACTTGGAAATTTTCATAATAACATCATTAATCTGATACATAAATTTATTTTTGCATGCTTTGGATAGGGCTACATGAAAATCCCTGTTTGCAACATATATAGCATTCTCATCCTCAGGATAACTGTTAATTGTTTCTGCCAAAAAATCATAATGAGCCTGAAGATCCATTATATCTTTATCTCTGGCTTTTTCTACCGCAAGATATAACGCAGTACGTAAAAATGCAAGTTTAAACTCAAGCAGCTCACTCATTGAGCCATTTTGCATTATTACCCCATACACTAAAGGATCTAACATCCTTTGACTGAATTGTTCCGCAACAAATGTTCCTTCTGAAGGACGTACCTCAAGAACACCATAAGACTCAAGAATTTTTGTAGCCTCGCGAACTGAATTTCTTCCAACACCCAGACTTTCGCTAAACTCCATTTCCGTGGGTATCTTACTTCCCGGTTTTAACTCACCAGAAATTAAAGCATCTGTAATTCTATCTATAATTATTTTAGAAACTGAGCCTTTTTTAATTGGTTCAAGTATGTTTTTTTCATACATAGCTACCTCCTTGAAAACAAATACATATCATTTAGAAATATGTATTTGTCATATGCTCTACATATTATATATTACAAATTTAGTAAATGCAATATTATTTTCGTACCGCTCTGGTTAATGCAATGTTTTATATAAGCTTTTCCTATATATTGCCATAATTAATAAGTGTTTATTTATCCCATCTACCGTATTGTCTGTTTTCAAATAAAAAAAATAATATTTTTTCGTGTTGCTGCATTATATAACCCCGCAGATGAACATTCAAGCATTATTCATCTGCGGGGTTATAAGTATTAAATATATATTTATAACGACATATATATTATTTTGCTAATTCAGGCTTATCGGCCAGTAAACCGACTTTTTCCCAACGCCAGTCAGTAACCAGACCTAAATCGTAGTATGAAACTCTCTTGTTAACCACGCCCAGGGTTACTCTGTAATGAGTCGGAACAACAGGAGCCTGTTCAACCATGTTATCCTGCCAGTCATGATAAGCTTTTACCAGGTAGTCATAATCAATACCGTCTTCTCCTATAGCATCTTCAGATGCTATTGCAGCTAAAAGCTCGTCGTTTTTATCAGAGGCAAACCTTGAATAATTAAACATTGAATTTCTTCCGTAAAAACCTGATGGGTCAGGATTGGAGCCTGTTTGCCATGCTCCCATATATATGTCAATGTCTTCATTGTCTTCTTCAACCATATCATAAAAAGCATTCATCTCTATGAGTCTTCCGTTTTGTAATCCAACATCAAGACCAACATCTCTCCAGCACTGAATATAGAATTGTGACAATGGTTCAGCAATATCTCCTCCCGACATTGCAAGGAAGTTAATCTGCAGCTTGCTTCCGTCAGGTTTTTCTCTCATTCCATCGCCATCTACATCCTTATAACCTGCTTCATCAAGTATTTGTTTTGCTTTTTCAGGGTCATACTTATATCCTGGGGCTTGGTTGTTCCAGAACTTGCCGTGAGACGGATCTATAAGTGTGTTGGCTGTAATTCTCAAATTGTTATAGAATACTTCTGCAATCTGGTCGTTATCCATTGCATAGGCAATAGCTCTACGCAGATTAACATCGCTCATTTTTTTATTTGGGTCTACAACAACTTCTCCAAGAGCATTATCCCACTTACCCAGCTTAAATCCAATATAACCATATACAGTTGCTACATCTGATACAATATCTATATTGTTCAGATCTTTAAATTCAGTAAAATAGTTAACATTAACATCCGGGAAAAGGTCGAAGGTTCCTGCTTTCATAGCTTCCACTACGGTATCAGAGCCTGTTCTTTTGATTACAACTTTGTCAACCTGAGGTTTTTCACCAAACCAATGTGGGTTTGGGCTATACTCAACTGACTCACCCGGTACAATATTAGAAACAACAAACGGTCCGCAAGACAGAGGTTTCAACCTTACTTGATCGCTTGATTCCATATCCTCTACAGGAATATCTTTCAGATAGTGAGCAGGTTCGGCATTGTAAGTCATTCCTGCACCCCACATTATTCCGGGATAAAATTCCTTGAAAGTTACTTCAAGAGTCTTATCGTCTATCCTCTTAAGACCTGAAATAGAATCTGCATCTCCATTATGATATTCCTCCATACCAACTACATTTATATAATCTGAATCATATCTTACTCCTGTATAATCCGGGTGACCTATACATTCATACACAAATATCAGGTCATCGGATGTTACCGGCACTCCGTCCGACCAGGTCAAGTCCTTGTTAATCTTGTAGGTAGCGGTCTTTGAATCCTTATCAAATTCCACATCACAGTATCCCCCATTGGCTATTTCATAGTCGGGACCTGATATCATAAAACTGCCCAGCATTGGCTGCATTACCTGCCAGTCATTATTATCCTCATAAAGGAAGGTGTTGAATATACCCTGAAACGGAGTATCTGACACCAAAGCTACATTTAATGTTCCACCAATAGTTTTGCCGTTTCTTTTCACCGATGTTGGATACGGCGGTGTAATAACAACTTCTTTTACCTCAGGAGTCTCTTCTTTTACCTGCTCCCCTGGTTCCTGACTTTCTGTGTTCTCGCCGTTATCTGTCGGCGGAGCATCTGCAGGCTTACCGCAGGCTGCCAGTAGCAATGATAGCACTAAAAGCAGCGGAATAAAAACTTTTTTTACTGATTTCATAAAATCCTCCTTTTTAACCCAATCTTTGTTTAGCGTCGGACGCTCTTCTTACTGCCTGCCCGACATAATTTATACAAAGCATCATTACAAGTATAAGTAACGATGCAGGCAGCCAAAGCCATAATTTATCAGACATTGCTCCCGGTGTCCTTGCGTAGGAAACCAGCGTTCCCAGTGACGGAGTGGATGGCGGAAGTCCAAATCCAAGAAATGACAGACCTGTTTCAATACCTATGTTCCCTGCAAAGCTTAAAATCAGATCCACAATTATAATAGAGCTTATATTGGGGAAAATACCGCCGAACATAATTTTCAAATCGCTTGTTCCCATAATTTTTGAAGCATTTATATAATCCCTTCTGCTCTCTGTAAGTGCCTTACTACGCACCAGCCTCGTCATCCCCACCCAGTAAAATGCAGTCATTATCAATATAAAATGCCACATGGTATAGCTTGGGATAACTACTACAAAAGTAATAATAAGCATGGTAGCAGGCAATACCTGGATGAAGTCACATATCCTCATTATAATATTATCAACCTTTCCCCCATAATATCCCACAATTAATCCTACAACTATCCCTATGACGGAGGTAAAAATTGTAACCGCAAAGCCAATCAGCAGTGAATTTCTTCCGCCTATAAACAGCTGACCTGCAATTGACCTGCCCCCTATATCTGTTCCAAGTATGAATTCATCTCCCGGCGGAAGATATTTGTTCCTCAAATTTATTCTCATAACCTGATCTTGGTCAAGCACAGCAGATCCGATAAATATAACAGCAAAAATAATTATAAGAAGTACAAGGCAAAATGTTGCAAGCTTATCCATCTTAAATTCCTTTTTAAGAACCTGCCAGAATGTAGGGGCATCGCTTAACGCTTTTAGCTCCTCTTCGTTAATGTCTAAAACCATAGTATCCGAATTTGTTTCTTTTCTGCTCATCTTCATGCCTCCTTATTCTATCCTGATTCTTGGGTCAACTATCGACATGATAATATCGGACAATAGACTGCCTACAAGAGTCAGTACACCAAACAGCAGCACCAAGGCATTCATTACCGAATAATCTCTGCTGTTAATTGAGCTGATAAACAGTTCCCCCATTCCCGGATACCCAAATATGGTTTCTATGAAAATGGTGCCGCTCAGTAGTCCCGTTATGGTAAAGCCGAAGAATGCGGCTATGGGCAGTAAAGAATTTCTGAAAATGTGATGTGAATACACTTTATTTGTTGGAACACCCTTGCTTCTTGCAGTCTTTACATAATCCTGTGTCTTTGCATCTATTACTTCATTTCTCAGGTATTGTATGGTGGTGGTAGTACTAAGGATAGCGGAAGTAACAGCAGGCATTATCATATAGTGAAAACGGCTCCCGTAATAAGCGGCTGTGCCTTTCTGAATGCCTATTTCCACAGAGCCGGTTGTTGGAACCCAGCCGAGTTTATATCCGAAAATCAAAATCATAAGAAGTGCCAGCACAAAGGAAGGTATTGCATAACTGACAAAATTATATACAATTACAGCTTTATCCAGCTTTGAATTCTGATATCTTCCGGCATATACGCCTAATGGAACTGCTATAAGGTAGGTTAAAATTAATGTAAGCAAAGAAAGCCACAGGGTATTTTGTGCTCTCTGACCTATTAAGGTTGAAACCTGCATTTTATAGGTATATGATTTCCCGAAATCACCGTTTCCCAAAATTCTGGAAATCCAATTTTTATACTGTATAGGCCATGGGTCGTTCAGCCCTGCTTTTTCACGTAATGCGGCAATTGCGGCAGGGTCTGTATCTCCTGTAATCAACCCTGTAAAAGGATCACCGGGCATCATCTTGCCGATGAAAAAAACTATTACACTCAGGATAATAAGCTGAGGTATCATAATCAAGAATCTACGCAACACTGTTTTCCACATTTTTTAAGTCCTCCTTACTTTTTACCGCCACAAAGTGCGTTTCAGAAATAGGCAGTAAATCAAATACTTTTCCGTCTTTATCGTAGAATATTTTTTCATTTTTGGCATATTCTTTTTCCACTTTCATTCTGTTCAGACGTATAGTGTCTCTATTTTCAACATCTATCTCAGGTATGGCAGCAATCAGCTTTTTCGTATAAATATGCTGCGGATTGTTAAATATGTCCTGGGTAGTACCTGTTTCCACAAGCCTCCCTCTGTACATTATGTAGATATAGTCGCACATATGCTTGACAACTCCCAGGTCATGGGAGATAAACAGGTAACTGAGACTGAATTCTTCTTGTATTTGTTTAAGAAAATTCAATATCTGAGCCTGTACAGATAAATCCAAAGCAGAAACGGGTTCATCGGCAACTATCAGCTTGGGACTCAGTGCTACAGACCTGGCGATTCCTATCCTCTGCCTTTGCCCTCCTGAAAATTCGTGTGGATATTTGTACAGGGCATCTGGTGGCATTCCTACTATATTTAAAAGATCAAGTAATTTTTTAATCTCTTCTTCCTTTGAAAGATTTTCATAATTTCTTATGGGCTCGGCTATTATGTCCCGTATTCTTTTTTTAGGATCCAGACTTGAAAGTACGTCCTGAAATATCATCTGGACTTCCTTGTTATAATCCATTTTTTTTCGTAATTTTTTGCTGTTTACCCTTTTACCGTAATAAAGTATTTCTCCGCCTGTGGGCTGCTCAAGTCCTACTATGGCCTTTCCCACAGTTGTTTTACCGGAGCCTGATTCGCCTATAAGACCATAGGTTCTTCCTTCTTCAATTTTTATGCTTACATCATCGACCGCCTTAACATAGTCCTGTATGGTGTTAAAAAAGCCTCCCCTTATGGGGAAATGAACTTTAAGATTGTTGATTTCCAAAAAACTCATAGCTCCTCCTTAATCTTCAAACCGGAAGTTCTTCCAGCATGTACATCTTACGAAATGGTTTTCCGACACCTGATGAAGGACAGGATTCTCCTCATGCTCCGCCTCATCTATATAAGGTATCCTCGGAGCAAAGCGGCAACCGGTCCGGGGAAGGTTTTTCAATGAAGGAACCATACCCCTGATAACGTGAAGCTCTGATTCAGGGGAATCTGATTGTGGTATTGACTGCAAAAGTGACCTGGTATACGGATGAAGCGGGTTTTCAAAAAGTTCTTTTGCGGTAGCTAATTCCACAATTTCTCCTGCATACATAACAGCTACTCTGTCCGCCATCTGGGCAACGACACCAAGGTCGTGGGTTATAAGTATAATTCCGGCATTAATTTCTTTTTGCAGACCGGACAGAAGATCAAGTATCTGAGCCTGTATGGTAACATCAAGAGCTGTGGTAGGCTCATCGGCTATAATAATATTTGGCTTGCAGGAAAGAGCAATTGCAATTAATACCCTCTGCCTCATTCCTCCTGAAAGCTGATGGGGAAATTGTCTGGCTGTCCTTTCAGGATTATCGATTCCTACCTGCTCCAAAAGGCTGATTACCTTTTCCCAACGTTGATTTTTGTTCAGGTCCGTGTGATAAATAAGTGATTCTTCAATCTGCATTCCTATACGCTGCAGCGGATTCAGGGATGCCAGCGGATCCTGGAAAATAAAACCGATTTCCTTGCCCCTGATTTCATTCAGCTGATCCTCTGAATAATTAATAACGTTTTCATCACTATAAATTATTTCCCCGCTTACTCGTGTGTAGTTCTTATCATGGAGCCCTACAATTGAATTTGCAATGGTGCTTTTTCCGCATCCCGATTCGCCAACTATGGCTAAAAGCTCATTTTTATACAACGATAACGACACTCCGTCAACCGCATCATAATATTGATCCTCAAATCTGAATGCAGTGTGGAGATTTTTAATTTCTAAAATTTTTTCCTCATACATTTTATTCCTCCTTCTCATTCTGTACTTACCTATGCATAATATGCATGCTATGAATAAATTTTGATTGGAACTTTTATCTAATTATAGTATATTATTTTACCTTTGTCAACAATTTGCATACATTTACTTACAGTATAAATTTATAAAAATTATTATTTCTTATATTTATAATATGCATTTCGTTCATCTATTATCTTTGTAAATTGTATTTTAACACGCCAAAACTATAAAGAAACATTCCGGCATTCAACATAACGCCGATTGCCGGAATGCCTGTGTTACAGCATAGGCCTATATTTTACTTTGCATATAACTTAATGCCTGTCTTGTCGAAGTATCGCAGTAATTCCGGCAATACGTCAACTGATACGCTTTTACCATCTTTGGTAATAAAGGTGTCATTATTAAGTTTAATATAGACCTCATTGTTTTGGTTGTACCATTTTAGCAGCTTAGCCTGTGCTTCTGCATTGTGGTTCAAGTAGTCTGCATCGAAGGCTTCATTGCCTATAATAACGGCACTTATGGGCATGTCTTCCAATTCTCCCACTAATGTTATTCTTCCTGCTGCTATCTCTGTCAGTGTAGTTCCGTCTGCACCTTCAAATATTATTTCCACCTGAAGATTAGATGCTATAAAACCTTCATGGGCAACATATGTCGCACTGTAGAACCCCGGTTCAATCTCTGACATTTCATTTCCGGGTCTGTTGCTTTGAAGACCGAAAGGAAGCATTACCCTGTAGTATGCTCTGCCGCCTACAGGAGCATTAAAGCTGATTTCCAGAGATTCATTAGTTCTAAGCTCAACATCTTCATCCGGCTGGAGATTTGTGATTCCTTCAGGATCCGGATCCACAGGACCTTCGCTTCCAATTATGGTAACCGTTCCTTCTGCCATCTCGGTTACTTCATAGCCATACTCGCTGATGTATACAACCTCAACAAGTAATTCTTCGGCTTCTGTGTTTTCAGGCACTGTCCAGGATCCCGTATACAAGCCATCATGCTCTGTCATTGGAATTCCAGGGTCATTACTTTGAAGACCGAACGGAACCATCAATCTGAAATATCCCTGTCCTCCCGAAGGTGCTTCGAAACTGACTGTTAAAACATCTCCGGCTTCAAGCTCTACATCCTCTGCCGGCTGAACATTGGTTATAACCGGTGCATCAAGTTCTACAAATACGGTTCTCGAAACTTCCGTAACATTGCCTGCCTTGTCGGTTGCCTTTACTGTTATGGTGTTTCTTCCCTGATTCAACAGTAGTCTTTCATGGAATACTCCGTTTTCACTAACTGCAGCAGCTTTATTGTTAACCTCCAGTTTTTCCAGTCCGATGTTATCAAAAGCAGTTCCTGTTACATGTACCACTTCCGTCTTAATTCTGGCATTGTCCTGCGGTTCTTCTACTGTAAGTTCAGGTGCTGCCTTATCCTTTATTATTTCCACCGGTGCTGACGGTTCTGTCTCTATTCCATTCAGCTCTGCCGTTGCTCTTATTGTGTTTCTTTCTTCAGGAATTGCCACCTCTGCGGTAAATTGCCTGTTTTCAGAATCAACGGTGACTGCCTTTACGTTGTTCACATATACATTTACTCGTCCATCTGCCGTAACTGTTCCCTGTACCGTTATAACATCTTGGTTTGTATAACTTTCGGAAATCGGGCTTGTTATTACGGGAACATCCATTGCATATTCCATTCTTGCCCTTATCATCAGACCGCCTTCTATATCTTCTGAACTTATGAGCTTAAATTCTCCGTCAACATTCATATAGGATCTTTCCGGATAAGGTGAATTCTGATCTATTCCTGTTCCTGGGCACTGTGTTCCAACCTTGTCCTGAATTGTGGATATATAGAAATCTCTGTCTGTGGAGAAACCGAAGCCTGACAAATCTATATAGTTCCATGCTCCTCTTATTACATCCTGGAATATGGGTTCTCCTGCCTTATAAGGAGTTCCGTTTTCATCTGTTCCGTAGATTGTAAAGCCTATTCTGTTTCCTCCGGGTGTAGGCCAACTTGTATCCCAGAAGTAAACATTGGTTCCTTTTACCTTGCCGAACTGGTCTGGTGTGAATCTTACTGCCAATCCATTAGGAACTGCATTTAATACCAATGCATTTTCAGCCGTTCCGTCATCATAGATTATATCGTCCTCATATCCTACGAATCTCTTCAGGCCTATCTCAATTTCTATTGTTTCATTGCCGATAACGTCTACCTGTGTTTCACCGGGTTCAAATCCGTCTGCTACTACCTTAAGTGTATAGCTTCCTTCATATACTCCGCTGATT
>DHUT01000030.1:0-11946 GCA_002409285.1 Firmicutes bacterium UBA5227
AAGGTGGATTTATAAAAATGAAAACAAAAAAAACACTGTCATTGGTTTCATGTCTGCTGGTAATTGTCATGGTTTTGGCCGCCTGCGGCAATAATCAGGAGAAACCGTCAGATGAGCAGCCTGAACAATCATCAGAAACACCGTCGGGAGATCAGGCGGATGCTCCTGCTCAGGTATTAAAATACGGAGTTGATGCAGAGCCTGTGGGATTAGATCCTCACACAGTATCCTCAAGCTCATCAATCAGAATATTCAGGCAAATTTACAACAGCCTGATAGATGTGGATAAAGATATGAATTTTGTACCCTCACTTGCGGAATCATGGGAACAGCCTGATAACTTAACCTATATATTTAAATTGAAAGAAGGCGTTAAGTTCCATAATGGAAGGGAAATGACGGCAGAAGATGTTAAATACAGCTTCGAAAGGGTTCTAAATCCGGAAACTGCAGCTATAGGAAAATCCTACTATGACAGTATAGATACTATAGATGTTTTGGATGAATATACTGTGAAATTTACATTAAAGGAACCTTTCGCACCATTCATGACAAATCTGACAAGTCTTTACGGAGCAATAGTTCCCAAGGAGGTTGTTGAAAAAAGTGGCAATCTTATGCAGACAGCATGCGGAACAGGTCCGTTTATGCTGAAAGAATGGATACCTGACAACAAAGTAATATTGGTCAAGAATCCTGATTATTTTGTTAAAGGGGAGCCAAAATTAGATGCTGTAGAATATTATATAATGGTTGATGAATCAGCAAGAGTTGCAGCACTTCGTACTGGTAATGTAGATATTATAAAACTTCCTGCATCAAGCATACCTTTAATTGAAGGTAATGCTGATATTAATATATTGGAATATCAGTCAAATGACTACAGTTATGTGGGATTTAACTTAGATTTGGACAAGTATAAAGATGTAAGGGTAAGACAAGCTATAAGTCTTGCAATCAACAGACAGGAAATAATCGACTTGGTGTATGAAGGAAATGCAAAAGTTACCGGATTTGTACCTGAAGCAATGGGTAGATGGT
This sequence comes from Firmicutes bacterium UBA5227, assembly GCA_002409285.1. Lineage (GTDB taxonomy): Bacteria > Bacillota > Clostridia > Tissierellales > Sedimentibacteraceae > Sedimentibacter. The sequence goes on from DHUT01000030.1 coordinate 1,042, forward strand.
CAATAGATTATAAAAATGAAGAATTATATCAGCAAAATATTGAAAAAGCTAAACAGTTAATGGCGGAAGCAGGTTATGCCGATGGCTTTGAGACTACAATAGCTGTGGGTTTGCTGGATGATATCAATGCAACAGGTGAAATATTACAAAAACAGCTGGAGCAAATTGGGATTAAGGCAACTATACAAAACCTTGAATCGGGTCAATATGTGGATGCTTGGAAAAACAGAAATCTTGAAATGATGGTAGGTAGAAACGGAGCAGGAACTGACCCGGACAGAGCGGTGGCCTTTTTCTTCTCATCAGCTGGATCTGCAAATGTGTGGGGCTACTCGAATCCTGAGGTTGATGAATTGTGCAATCAGGGTAAGGTAATTGTGGATGAAACGGAAAGAGAAACCATATACAAGGAAGCTCAGAAGCTTATAGTTAACGATGTTCCAAATCTGTTTATAGCATCTCCAATGGAGTACTATTTTACAAGGACAAATGTTGAGGGCTTTTCTCCTACAACATTTGATGCTGAAAACTTTAGAAATGTAGTAATAAAATAATATTCGTTAGGGACGTGAGGCTGAAAGGATTGTCTGTTTCGGTCTCATTCTCCTTTTTATTTAAGGAAGTGGTAATATGTGGTCATACATAATCAAAAGGTTGCTGGGGCTAATTCCTGTTCTAATAGGTATAAGCCTGTGTATTTTCCTTGTTTTGCAGTTAATTCCCGGTGATGTTATATCGGGTCTTTTAGGTATAGAAGAAAATCCTGAGCTAAGGGCTCAGCTTGAAAAGAAATTCGGTTTAGATCAACCTCTTTATAAGCAGTACTGGGATTGGATTTCAAAAGCAGTCAGAGGAAATTTCGGGAGATCATTCAGAACTGACAATGAAATATTTCCGGAGATAATTGCACGATTTAAGATAACTGCTCAGCTGACTGTTATGGCTGCGGTAATATCCTGTCTCATAGGAATACCCCTGGGAATTTTGTCAGCAATAAAAAGAAATACGTGGGTTGACGGTATTGTAAGAATAATTGCTTTGCTGGGTGTGTCAGTGCCAAATTTTGCATCAGCTACTTTGCTTGTGTTGTTTTTATCTTTGGTATTGAACTATTATCCGCCGGTTGGGTATGTGGGGTTTTTTAATAATGCATCGGTAAATATGAAAATTATGATTCTTCCAGCCATTATACTTGGTACAAGTATGTCAGGTTCAGTCATGAGAATGACACGCTCCTCTGTGCTTGAGGTGCTGAGGCAGGACTTTATCAAGACTGTAAGAGCTAAAGGAGCTTCGGAGAAAATTGTTATATTCAAGCATGCCTTAAAAAATGGTCTGATTCCGATTATAACTTTAATAGGCATGCAAATCGGATCTCTGTTAGGTGGAGCTGTGGTGGCAGAGCAGATATTTTCAATACCTGGCTTAGGTCTTATGACTCTTACAGCCATTAATCAAAGAGATTATCCTGTTGTACAGGGGTGTGTTCTATTTATTGCATTTGTATATGTACTGGTGAATTTAATAGTTGATATACTATATACATATGTAGATCCCCGTATATCCTATAAGTAGGCGGTGACAAATGAAATCAATTAAAAGAATTTTAAAAGAGTTGTTTAAGGATCCCATGGGAAGAATTGGCCTCATAGGTGTGGTTCTGATTATTATGCTCAGTGTTCTTGCACCTGTTATATCTACTCATGATATAACTGAAATGTATACTCAGGACAAGCTCCGTGAACCATGCGGCGAGTATCTGTTCGGAACTGATAATTACGGAAGAGATGTGTTTAGCCGTATAATTTACGGAGCAAGGGTTTCACTTGAGGTTGGAATAATATCTGTAGGTATTGCAGCAATATTCGGACTTATATTTGGAGTGATATCAGGATATTTTGAAGGATGGGTTGACAATTTAATAATGCGTTTTATGGATATATTGTTTGCTTTTCCATCAATACTTCTTGCATTGTTTATCGTATCAGCATTAGGACCAAGCATTGCTAATACAATGATTGCCATAGGAATTGTAAATACGCCGGTCTTTACCAGAACTGTTAGAGCGTCTGTTATTTCGGTGAAATCAACGGAGTACATAACAAGTGCAAGAAGTATAGGTTTGAAACCCGCTTCAATTATATTAAAACATATAATTCCTAATATACTGTCTCCATTTACGGTACAAATTACACTGGCTCTGTCGGGAGCCATATTAACAGAAGCTTCTATGAGTTTTTTGGGATTAGGAATTCAACCACCGGATCCATCTTGGGGTTCAATGTTAAATGAGAGCAGAAAATACATGGAAATAGCTCCGTGGCTTGCGGTATTTCCTGCAGTATTTATAATCTGCACAATATTATCCTTTAACATATTGGGGGACAGCTTAAGAGATGTGCTTGATCCTAAATTAAAGTTGTAGGAGAAAACTATGGAAAATATATTGGAAGTAAAAAATTTAGGTATAGATTTGGTTACCAGGGACAGCATCAGAAGGCTAATAGATGACGTAAGCTTTGAAGTAGGCATAAAACAAAGCTATGGAATAGTAGGAGAATCAGGCTGTGGAAAAAGCATTACAGCCATGTCCATTATGCAGCTTTTGTCATATCCGCTTAAAACCGGCAAAGGAGAAATATTTTTTGATTCAGATGCAGGCAAGGTGGATTTATTATCTATGAAAAAAGAAATAAGAAAAATAAGAGGTAAGGAAATTTCAATGATATTTCAAGAACCAATGACTGCATTGGATCCCATATTTACTATAGAGGATCAAATAATTGAAACATTGGAGTTCCATACAAATCTGAACAAAAAAGATATGCGTGATTTGGCTTTGGAAATGCTTAATAAGGTGGGGATACCAAGAGCAGAGCAATTATTGGGAGAGTATCCACATCAGTTATCCGGAGGAATGCTTCAGCGAATTATGATTGCCATAGCACTTATATGCAGACCGAAGCTTTTAATAGCTGATGAGCCTACAACAGCATTGGATGTTACAATTCAGGCTCAAATTTTGGATTTGATGAATGAATTAAAAGAATCTTTTGATACATCAATAATCATGATTACTCATGATTTAGGAGTTATTGCGGAAACATGCGAAAAGGTTGCTGTATTTTATGCCGGTCAAATAGTAGAAGAAACAGATGTTGTAAGGATGTTCCATGGTGCTGCTCATCCGTACACCTCTGGGTTATTAAGAGCTGTTACATCTCTTGGGGATAAAAGCAAATCATTGTATACGATACCTGGTATGGTACCTGTAGGCGGTTATATACCAAAAGGCTGTCGGTTTGAGGACAGGTGCGACAGGGCTAAGAAAATATGCAAAAATAACCCTCCTGAGCTTTTAGAAATAGAAGAAGGACATAAATGCAGGTGCTGGCTTTACAATGAAAGTGGTGATGAAAAATGAGCAGGGTACTATTAGAAGTGGAAAATTTAAAAACATATTTTCCTGTGAAAGAAGGAGTATTTAAAAAAACCACGGGTTATGTCCATGCGGTTGATGATGTAAGCTTTAAAGTTAATGAACAGGAGACCTTTGCTCTTGTAGGAGAATCCGGCTGCGGGAAATCAACTACCGGAATGAGTATATTGAGGCTTATAGAGCCTACTGCAGGCAGTGTACTATTTGAAGGGCAGGATGTTCTGAAACTTTCAGCCGAAGAACTGAGAAAAAAAAGAAGAGATATGCAACTTATATTCCAAAATCCATATAGCTCATTAAATCCGCGTATGACAGTTAAAAGACTTATGGAAGAACCCTTAAAGACGCATTTTAAGATGTCGCAGAAGGAATTGGATGAACAGGTTTTCCAGACAGCGGATAAGGTTGGGATTTCCAAGGATCAGCTTGAAAGATACCCTCACCAGTTCAGCGGAGGTCAAAGGCAGAGAATAAGCATTGCAAGAGCCATAATAAGCAGACCAAGATTTGTTGTTGCAGATGAACCCGTTTCAGCGCTGGATGTTTCAATACAGTCTCAGATATTAAATTTGCTGATACAACTTCAGATGGATTTGAAATTGACATATATATTCATATCACATGATTTAAATGTTGTAAGACATTTGAGCAATTCCGTTGCGGTTATGTACCTTGGCAGAATTGTAGAAACAGGTTTATCCGAAGAAATATTTAAAAATCCAATGCATCCCTATACGCAGGCGCTGCTGTCAGCAGTACCTTCAAAAGATCCGCTAAATAAAAAAAAGCGGATAATATTGCAGGGAGATGTTCCCAGTCCTGTTAATCCTCCTGAAGGCTGTCCGGTATTCGCAAGATGTAACAGAGCAATGGATGTTTGTAAACAGCAGAGACCTGTGTTAAAAGCCATGAGCGGAACTCATAGAACAGCATGCCATTTATATTAAGATATTCGTCCTGACTATGGAGTTAATTAAGCTGACGATTATTAGTCTACATAATGAGGTGAAAGAAAATTAATACATTAAATTTACTGACAGAGCAGAGAAATATAAATACAATGGATATAGATAGCATTTCGACGGTTGAAATGCTTACAATGATAAATAATGAAGATAAGAAGGTAGCATTGGCTGTGGAAAAAGAAATACCTATTATTGCCAAAGCTGTTGATATTATAATAGAAAAAATATATATGGGAGGGAGACTAATTTATATTGGTGCCGGAACAAGCGGGAGAATAGGAATATTAGATGCATCAGAATGTCCTCCTACCTATGGCACAAACCCGGAACTTGTTCAAGCTTTAATAGCCGGGGGAGAAAAAGCAATAATTAAAGCAATTGAAGGCTCAGAAGATGATACGGAGCTTGGAATAACTGATTTGAAAAAAATTAATTTTAGTCAAAAGGATGTACTTGTGGGAATAGCTGCAAGTGGAAGGACACCCTATGTGTTAAGTTCTGTTAAATATGCCCGCAGCATTGGTGCAATAACACTTGGAATCAGCAACAATCCTGATTCGGAGTTAAATGAGATTGCAGATATTCCAATATGTCCTGTAACGGGTCCGGAAGCAGTAACCGGCTCTACACGTATGAAAGCCGGAACCTCCCAAAAAATGGTACTTAATATGATATCAACAGGGGTAATGATAAAATACGGAAAAGTGTATCAAAATCTAATGGTTGATTTAAAAGCTTCAAATGATAAACTTATAGAAAGGTGTAAAGGAATAGTGGTTGAGGCCACTGGAATTTCGCAAAAAGAAGCAGAAAATGTACTGAAAAAAACAAATTATAATTGCAAACTTGCAATTTTTATGATAATTTCTGAATTAGGAATTGAAGATGCAAAAAAAATATTAGACGAAAATAAAGGGTATATTAGAAAAGCGCTTAAGGCTGTAAAGTAGATATGGAGGGATAAGATGTCAATAAAATCGGGTGGTCTGGCAATGATAAAAAATGTTATGAATGATTTACCTATGTCAGAAAAGAAAACAGCTGCATTCATATTAAATAATCCTGGTCAGGTGGTTACGATGACAGCTTTAGAGTTGGGTGAAGCAAGTGATACCAGCAGTTCTGCAGTTATACGATTATGCAGGTCCTTGGGGCTCAGTGGTTATCAGGAATTGAAAATGCGAATTTTGGGAGATTTAAATTCATCTTATGATGTGTCATATATGGATATAAAAAGGAATGATACTGTTAAGTCAATTAGCCAAAGCCTCAGAAATAATGCAATCAAGTCATTAGATGAGACACTTCTGTTTCTGAATGAGGAAACAATTGAAAACTGCGTTAAGTTAATTGATAATGCAGAAACTATTTTAGTTTATGGCATGGGAGCATCCTTTATAGCAGCAAAGGATGCTCAGCAAAAATTTATACGTATCAATAAGCCATGCTATGCAATTGAAGATACACATATAAATGCGACTATGATAGCAAATCTGAAGTCCAATGATGTGGTAATAGGAATTTCATCATCGGGTGAGACAAATGAGACTATAAAACTTATAGGGTTGGCAAATTCAAGAAGTATAAATACAATAGGCATAACAAGGTACGGTAAGACATCTTTGGGCAAAATTTCAAAATATAATCTTTACACACCATCCAGTATAGAGACACCCTTTAGAAGTGCTGCAACAGCTTCGCGTATGTCTCAGCTATACATAATTGATGTATTGTTTATGTGTTATGCTACATCTAAATATGACAGTACCATCAGCTATCTTCAAAATACGGTAGATACAATAAATGAATTTAAAGAAATGTCATAATTGTATTTTGCTCTTTGCTAAGGAGATTATTAATTGTATAATAGCACATGTATACCATTTATATTATTGAAAGGAATTGAAATTAGCAATGAATGTAATAATTAAAAATAACTACCGGGAAGTGAGCGAACTTGCAGCTCAATATTTATTAAATACCATTAAATCTAAAAATAATTCGGTTATAGGCTTACCAACAGGTCAAACGCCCTTAGGCATGTATGGTATAGCAGTTGATGAATTTAATAAAGGAAGCATATCTTTCAAGGATGCTACAACATTTAATTTAGATGAATACATAGGATTAGAAAAAACAAATAAAAACAGTTATTATTATTTTATGAATGAACATCTGTTTTCACGAACAGACATTAATCAGAAAAATATAAATATTCCTGACAGCATGGCAAGTGACATAAATCAGGAATGCATAAGATATGAAAAGAAATTAAAAGAAGCCGGTTACATGGACATATTGTTTTTGGGGATAGGGGAGAATGGTCATATAGGCTTTAATGAACCGTCAGATTACTTTGAACCATATACGCACCTGGTGAAACTTAAAGAAAGCACCATAGCTGCGAACTCAAGATTTTTTGAAGGAGTGGAGGATGTTCCCAAAAATGCTATAACCATGGGGATAAAGACTATATTTTCAGCTAAAAAGATTGTGCTCATTGCTTCGGGTGTATCAAAATCGGAGGTAATAGCAAAGACAGTAAACGGTAAAATTACTTCTCATATACCTGCATCAATATTACAGCTTCACAATAATACAACTATAATAATAGATAAGGACGCGGCAAAAAACTGTGCATTTAATATTTCCCCATTAATCAATTCTTGACCACCTTGTCCGGCGGAGAACTTCAAAGGGTTAAACTTGCTAGCCAAATTGATAAAAAGGGATCTGTTTTTGTAATTGACGAACCCACAGACTGACTTCATCCTGATGATGTAAACAATATGTTTCTTATAGAACACAGTATTGAGGTTATGAAGGATGCTGATTATATAATAGAAATCGGACCGGAGGGGGGGCGAAATATCCGGTTTATTTAAGGATGCAAGGATATAGATAAAAATAATGTATTTCTACTTGCGTTATAAAACATGTGAAGCTTCCAGATGTTATCGGATATATAATTACAGGTGTTTTAACTGATCCCTGTGCTTTGAATTTTATTCCCCGAGAAATGAGAGCTTTTAATTCGATACGTTATCCTTAAAAATTTGTTTGACTTATAAAACAGGTATGTACTATAATGAAAATTGAAACAGAAAATCTTTGAAATTTTATATCCGTTCTTGATCCTTATTTGGAAGGATTTTTTTATTGCTTATAGATAATGGATGTTAAAAATAATGTAGGGAGGACATAAATGGTAAGTTCTATGAAGGAAAACTATCTGTTTTCAAGTAAAGATTTAATAAGGCTGCTGATACCTCTTATGATAGAGCAGTTTTTAGCTGTTGCCGTAGGTATGGCGGATTCGATAATGGTGGCAAGTGTGGGAGAAAGTGCGGTTTCTGCCGTTTCCCTTGCAGATTCAATAATGATTCTGCTTATAAACATTTTTGCTGCATTGGCAACCGGAGGAGCTGTGGTTGCAGGTCAGTACATAGGTCAAAGGCAGAATGGAAAGGCATGTGAGTCGGGAGAACAGCTCATAGCATTTGTAACTTTCATTTCAGTAGTTGTAATGGTAATTATGTATTTTGGCAGAAATTTTATACTTAAAACGGTATTTGGAAGTATTGAGCCGGATGTTGAGGCATATGCTAAAACCTATATTATGATTGTTTTTGCCAGCATACCTTTTATAGCTGTGTACAACAGCGGTGCGGCTTTGTTCAGAGCCATGGGCAACTCGAAAATAACCATGATAACTTCTCTTATAATGAATGCAATAAACGTGGTCGGAAACGCACTGCTTGTTTATGTTGCGAAACTTGGTGTGGCAGGTGTAGCAATTCCTACACTAATATCGAGAGCTGTTGCAGCTATTATAATTATTGTATTGTTAAGGAACAAAGAACTTATAATTCATATTAGGAAAAAGCATAAGTATAAATATGATAAGAACATGGTCAATAACATATTAAAAATAGGCATTCCAAGCGGCATTGAAAATAGTATGTTCCAGCTTGGGAAAATAATGCTTCTGAGTGTTATTTCGGGTTTTGGCACAGCATCAATTACGGCAAATGCAGTTGGAAATACAGTATCTGCTTTTGGAATACTTCCCGGTACGGCAATAGGATTGGGACTGGTTACTGTTGTAAGCCAGTGTGTCGGAGCAGGGGATTATGAACAGGTTAGATTTTATACGAAGAGGCTTATCAAGTATGCCTATATTTCCATGATAATAATAAATGGACTAATTGTTTTGGGAATACCACTGATTTTGAGAATCTATAAATTATCTGCAGGAACAGCAGCTATGGCAAGTCAGGTGTTTATTTTCCACGGAGTTTTTGCCTGCATTATCTGGCCGATAGCATTCACTCTTCCAAATACGCTCAGAGCTTCAAATGATGTTCGGTATACCATGACTGTTGGTGTAATCTCAATGTGGACGGTAAGGATTGGTATGGGAATAATTATTTCAAAATATATGAACGCCGGCATGTTTGGAGTATGGGTAGCAATGATTATTGACTGGTTTGTAAGAGCCTTTTTCTTTACATTCAGATATAAAGGGAGTAAGTGGGAACTTGGATCTTTGTCAGGAGATTAAATTATTACGCAAAAACCTTCACTTTAGATAAATTTTAACATATATTAAATTTAGCATACTTTAAAGGAAGGTAATTATGGAAAAGCGTGGAGCAGAGTTTTCAGATTTAATTAAAAAATTAGGTGATGACGGCAATGCAGATTGTGATGCTAATCCGGAAAATAACAATAACTGCAGAACGATAGCTTCGTACATTATTTCTTTGCCGCCAAAGCAATATACGCTTTTGTCATCAATGATTGGCATTTTGATGATTGATAACCTTAATCCAAAAGAGCAGATTTCCCTCGGGAAGTTTTTAATTAATATAGGACAGACAATATTATCATCAGCAGCTCAGGAAGAATTGAGTATTAAAAGAAAGAAATATTAACGGTTGATTTACTTAAAATTCAGATATATACTATATATGCCTGCAACCGGAAATAAAATGACAGGTTCAGGTATACTTTACTAAAAGTCGGAGGATATTATGAAAGCATATGATTTAATACATAAAAAGGAAATAGAAGTAACCTATGATAGTCTTGTAGAGCTTATGAGAAATAACAGGCAGGTAGATTTAATACTTAATGACAAAAAAACTGATGATGACGGATATTTAACATGGGATGCAGAGCATTGGACATCAGTTAATGAAAATAGATTTATGAGATGTTATTCGTTAGGTGAAAGACAATTAAGAGATTTTACCTCTCACAATATACATGATTTAAAAAATGACTTTAAACCGGATGAAGCCAAGGAAATTCAAATAAACTAAGAGATGACTATAGAGTTATATATTATCCTGACCGGTTCGGAGCAGACATATCAGAAAAACAATCCCGCCATAACCTACTAACGGATAATAATATTTGACCAGGTTCGAAAAGCCAAACTGGCTTGCTAATAAGGCTGCTATTGTCGTTAATGTAACAATCAGAACACTATTTAATGAAAATCTCTGAATATTTGTTATTCGTGATACAAATCCGTACAGGGAACCTACCGCAGTTGTATAGATTTCAGCAATCAGTACGACAGCATAGGCTAACTGTGCGGGATATGATATTTTACCTGCCACATAAATCATAGGTACTTCAAGATTAATAATTTCTGAAATATTGCCGGACAATGCAAGAAAAATCATTACAGAGCCCAGGCCAAGACCTAACCCACCCAGTATAGCACCGATCTTTACAGCTCTTCTGTCCTTAGCTTCAGCTCCAAGCGGTCCAAGTATGGCAACAGATATTATTATGTTGTACGATACATACAGAATTGATGATAAAAGCCAGTTGCTAATGATTATGCTTCCTCCCGAAGGAACCAATGAAGATGTGAAATCAGGAGGAGAACCTGTAATTGAAAATAAACTGGTTCCGATAACTGCCGCAAGCAGGAAGGGAACTACAAAGCTTATAGAATTAATTACGCCATTTATGCCGGTTAATACGGTAACTGCCGTAATAACAGCCATAAGTATATTACCCATCAGACTCGTCAGACCAAACTGCTGGATAAACAAGGCACCGGTTCCCGCTATCATTGAAGTAAAGGAACCAAAAAGGAAGAAAGTAATTATTGAGTCAATTATTTTTCCTGTCATACCATTATCTGAATACTTAATAATTTCAAGATGGGAATGTGCACCAAGCTTTTTTCCTAAATCCATTATAATATATCCAAATAATATAAACATTATTGTTGAAACCAATATGCCTGCCAGACCCATAATTCCAAATTTTGTGAAAAATTGAAGTATCTCCTGCCCAGTTGCAAAGCCTGCTCCCACTACTGTTCCTATGTAAGTTGCAGCTACCTTCAGTGATGTGATTTTTTTCTTTTTCATTCCGCCACATCCTTTCTACCATACTATATTGTATAGCTTATGTATTTATTTATGACACAACCAAAGCTTAGGGAAACGTTTAAATCAATATAATAAATCTTGA
>DHUT01000030.1:12122-12339 GCA_002409285.1 Firmicutes bacterium UBA5227
ACAAAATAATGAACGTACTGAAGAAAAAACTAATAAATCAAAGAGGAAACTTTCATTTTTTCGGAATGAATATATAAAGAATTTAGTTTTTATATTTACCGTGTTCTTTAAAATAGGGTTGTTTACCTTTGGCGGCGGTTTGGAAATGTTGCCTCTTTTTAGAAAGGAATTAGTCGAGAAACATAAATGGATTACAAACGACACACTAATGGATGTT
>DHUT01000030.1:12513-15208 GCA_002409285.1 Firmicutes bacterium UBA5227
TTGCTCAAACATGAATAAAATGGGAAATTGATCCACGTTTAAGCAATGTTTCAATAATAGTTGAAACAAATAAGGATATAATAAAGTAGAAAGTTCTGAAACTTTTAAAATTTATTTAACAAGGAGACTAATATGGAAGGTAAGTCAAGAATGGGAAGTCACAACCCTGGTGTTAAATGTGTTGTAAACTCATGTCATTATTATGCACAAGGGGATCATTGCAATGCTCAGCAAATTGAAGTCCAGCATCGAAATGCTCAAACCTCAAGCGAAACAGATTGTGCAACCTTTAAACCCGGTCAGGGAATGTCATAGAAAAGCGGCGGATATTTTCCGCCGCCTATATTTTCTAACAATGCCTTCTGCATCCGCAATTATTATTATCTTCTTCAACTGCGTCTTCAAGCAAATCCCCCAGGCACTCATAAACGAAATTGCAATTGCGCGGTTGAGGGCGATTGCAGTTACAATTACAATTGCAATTGCAATTGCAATTACTGCTGCTGTTATCCTCAACTGCATCTTGCAATAATTCCAGCAGGCACTCATATACAAAATTACATCTTCTGCCGGTATCCGGACTTGTACCGCCTTCGGGACATCTTCTTCTGCAAAATTCCTCTGCTGTAATGCAGTTAGGTCGATTTACTCTTCTGCCGGTTCCGGCAACATTATCGTTACAATACATAATAACACCTTTTCTTTTTTATTTTGAGGTCAAGCTCATTAATATCATATTCTTACGACAAAAAAGTGTTACCTGCTGTCTTTTAAAAAAAAGAAATTAAGCTAACAGGGGGAGTTTGATAGCTTTGCAGCAATTTAAAAAAACTGTAACATTCTAAATTGTAAAGGTGAGTATAAAATCAGTCAATGTTTTGTGCCTTATTTTTTTTGAAATTTTCAGACTGTGCAACAAGCATTCCTAAAAGCATGAGTCCGCAGCCGGCATAGCCTTTAACAGGAAGCCTTTCATCTAATAGCAGGGCACCTCCTATGGCCGCAAACACTGATTCCATACTAAGGGCAATGGCAGCATGAGACGGCTTTGCATATTTCTGTCCTATTGCCTGAAGCGTGTATGCAACCCCTGCAGACATAATTCCACCATATAAGATAGGAATTAAAGCATCCGACAGTCCAACAATGCTTACGTCCTCAAATATAAGTGCAACGATTAAGCTCAGTACAGAGCATGTGGCAAATTGAACACATGAAAGTTTTATGGCATCTACATTTTTTACGAATCTGTCAATTAACTGTATATGAACTGCCCAGAAAAAAGCACCTATGATTTCTAATAAATCTCCAAATTCAATGGAAAGACTTTCATTTATGCTTAGAAGATAAAGACCCACAACTGAAGTTAATGCTCCGATCCATGTTGTGAAATGAGTTTTTTGCTTTAAGAATATGCCAAGTATAGGCACAAGTACAATGTATAAACTTGTGATAAATCCGGCTTTCCCTGCTGTGGTGTAAATTAGTCCAACCTGTTGAAGAGACGCAGCTATGAACAGCACACTGCCAGCAAGTATTCCTGAGCTTATTGTGGTCTTCAGATCTGTCTTTTCATAATTAATAACTTCCTGTATACCGGTATTTTCAGCTTTTGCCTTTCTTCCGAAAAAATAAATTACCGGAAGGAGTGACAGGCTTCCCAGAGCAAACCTTACTCCATTAAAGGTAAACGCACCTACATGCTGCATACCTACTCTTTGGGCAACAAATGCGAAACCCCATATTGCTGCGGTTAACAACAATATCAGAACTGATTTAACATCTTTAGTGTTCATACAAATCCTCTCTAACATAAATATTGTATATGAAATAACCAATTGTACATGCAATATTCTATCATATAATTAGAAGTTATTAAAGACAAATTCTTATTAATTACCGGAAACTGTAAACTTTCTTAATTTCTTTATTGCTACTTGTTTCTTTCCTATTACGGTTCTGTAAGGGATGTTTAAAATTTCAGATATTTCCGAAACAGGAAGCCTTCTGTGATAATACAAATAAATAATTTCCTGTTCCTTTGTGCTAAGCTTTTTAAGGTTATTCAGCAGCTCTTTTATTTCTTCATCTTTGATTACTTGTTCAATAGTGTTTTTTTCATCGTTCTGAATATTAATATCAGATATATTTAGCTCAAATTCATGCTTTCTATTATTTCTATAATAATTCTTATAAAAAAACACTATTTTGATTTTAATGTATTGAAGGAAATGTACATTATATTTTTCATCGTAGTTTTGCAGAGATTCTAATATTAACAGATATCCTTCCTGCGCCAAATCTTCTGTTATTGGGTCACTTGGGTTCCAGTACATATAAATATTCTTATAAATAAGCGGTTTTAGCCTTTGAAGCAAAATTTCCTGACAATTCTTGTCCCCATTCAGAGACATTTGAATAATATGATTAATATCAGAGGGCATATCCGGTCTTCCTTCTTTCATTTTATTGTACCCTGATTATAGCGTTGTTGGGTTAAGCTGTAAAATGTTGAAAGAGACAGTACTGCGTGCCCATTCTGATTGAATTCCGGAAAAAAGTAGCATTAAAATTTCAACTTAAAATTTAAATAAAAGGGTTTGTATAATATGATGTATGATTTAAAATTCAATGAAATTGAAGCCTTGCTGCCTGTTTACGTGAAAGATAAGGGAAACTGCACTGAGATAATAAC
>DHUT01000030.1:15443-21082 GCA_002409285.1 Firmicutes bacterium UBA5227
TACTATAATATAAGCCTTTATCATAACCGGATCAATTACGGAAATGAACTTTGCATTACCAATAAGGTGCCTGTGGTAATCAATGAAAACATGGTATATATTTATGTAAACGTGAGAGAACCAATGTTCAATCATGATTCAGCCTATGGATATTTGAGGCTGGACTCTGTAAAACATGTTTATCAGGAAGATGGTTATGCAGTTATTTCAATGAATTCAGGCAGAGCACTAAAAACAAGACAAAGCTTGAAATCAATGAAAAAAAGCATTCTTAATGGCAGGCTTGCCAGGGATATCTATAAGGAAAAGCACAAGGTTAAATAAATCCAAAGGGGAATTCCCCTTTGGATTCACAGTATATAAGCTATGAGCAGGCAAATAATGTGTAATCATAATTATTAATATTGTCTCATATACTATTAATAAATGTTGAAGAACCTATAGGGGGAATGCATATGGATGAAAAAGCTGTACAAAGCTTGTTGCTTGAAAATAAAGAAGTATTAAATGTAACTGGAGTTGAGAATGTAGATAACTTCAATGATGAAATCGTAGTGTTGATTACCAGTAAAGGCAGGCTGACGATCAAGGGGGAAAAACTTAATATCAGTAAATTAAATGTAGATGAAGGTCGACTTATTGTAAAAGGGGTCATTAATTCTCTTGTTTATTCGGAGTATGAGGGTCAAAGGGAAAAAATAAGCTTGGTAAAAAAACTATTTAAGTAGGATTATATGGATTACTTACCTTACTCTCAGGAATATATGCTTGCAGTATCAGTTATGGGAGGAATGCTCCTTGGGTTCATATGGGATATCTACAGACTTTTCAGGCACTACACTAAATTAGGAAGTGCAGGTACTGCAATAGGAGACATTGTTTATTGGATATTAAGTATATACATAGGCGTTCAACTCATATTTGATATAAGCTATGGAAACATAAGATCTTTTATCCTCTTGGGTTTTATTTCCGGTGCACTGTTATATTTTTATGGAATCAGCCGATTTATTTTAAAAGTATTCATTTTTATTGTTGATACAATTTTAAAAATAATTAAGAAAATAATTGATTTTTTAATTGGTCCTGTAAAATTTATCTATCATCAGCTGAAGAAAATCCTGTATCCGGTTAAGTTGAAATACGAATCAGTTAAAATAAAGGCGAAAAAAAGATATAAATTTTTTAAATTTAAACTTAAAAAGGTTTCAAAAAACAGAAAAATGATGTATAATAAAAAGAAACAGTTTAAAAAAATTAACAAAAGAAGAAAGGGGCAAGAGCGTGAACGAAGAGCAAAAAATTATAGAACTAAGAAGAAAAGTAAATAATGATGATTTCAGAAGACAGGAAAAAGAGATTAAAGAACAAAGAAGACAACAAAAGTTTGCAGCTTCTACTCCAAAAAAGAAAAAAAAGAAGTTCAACATTATTAATTTCATGTTTACAGTGTTTGTTTTGTATTTTTTATATACCGGCTTCACTCAGCAACAGATGCTTAATGACCTTAGCAGTGCAATAGACGAAAAGAAAATAGAAAAAGCAGAGGTAGAGAAGAAAGCAACAGAGCTTAAAAAAGATGTGGAAAAGATAAATGATCAGGAAGCCCTGTTGGAGCTTGTGGAGAAGGTTGCCAGGAATCAGTATAAAATGGTAAAACCAAACGAAACCATTTACATAGATAAAAATAAAAATGATAATAAATTGATACAGGGTATTGGATTTGAAAAAGATATGAAAAACTAATTTAATCGCACAGTTTGACAGTATTTTACAATCTGTTTCTGCTACTATAATAAACAGAGGGGTGGAAATCATGATTGGAAAAACAAACGAAAAAAAATATGCTTTTATAATTGGTGATATTTTTAAAAGTGAGGCTAAGCACATCAAAGAAAATTGGGTAATTCTTTTGATGTGTTTTTTCATTGCAAGGCAAAATATAATTGACGAAATATTTCCTTTTGCAATTGTAGTATTGTGCACATATTGTCAGGCAAAGGGAAGCCCGCTAATTATACTAACTGTAACAATTCTGGCTGTTTTGTCCTCAGGGTTTAACTTTACTTATATAATCATGCTAATTGCAGTTTATGCTTACTTTTTCAGCTTTAGAGGTGAGAAAAAATCCATTCTGTTAGTGGCGAGTTATTCGGCAATGGTATTGCTTATTTCTAAGACAACCCTGCTAATGGCAGATGGATTCACTGGAAAGTCCTTTATGCTTAATGTTTATGAAACCACATTTGTTTTCAGCTCAATTATTTTAATAAATGAACTCATGAAAATGATTGCAAAAATAAAAAAAGATGGCAAAGTACACATACATAGGATTAAAAGAGAGGAAAATGCAGATGAGTCAATTGTCAGTATAGATAACATTGACGGCCTAAACAAAACAATTAAACCCGGGGCTGAAGCAGAAGCGGCAACATCAGCTGCAGAAGAAAAGACTTATAGCGGAAATAAGAACATAAAAAATATTTCTGACTATAAAAAAACTAAATTTTTAAATATTTTTACCGATCAGGCAAAACTGAAAATTAAAGAACAGCTGCTTTGGCAGAATATTCATATTAAATTCTTTGAGGTGCTATCCTCAGGTAAAGATTCTGTTGTGTTGAGTGTAACTGTTAAAACCGAAAAATCATGCGAAGAGGCAGAAAGCGCAGTGGAACTTATAGTAAGAAATGTATGCGGTGTAAAGCTTAAATGTGTGGACAGGGTAGTTTCCTCTCCAAACTACTATGTTCTGAAGTTTAAAAATATAAAAAGAATAAAAATAAGAACATATACTGCTACTGCGGTTAAGGATGGAAGCGAAGTTTCCGGAGACAGCTTTGCATATGCCGGGAGAGCGGACAGGTACTATACAGTTCTTTGCGATGGTATAGGTTCGGGTGTGGAGGCATACAGTGAAAGCAACGGTGCGGTGGATTTGCTTTCAAAGTTTCTGTATACAGATTTTTCCGAAGAACAAATACTAAGAACTTTAAATTCAATTTTAATGATTAAATTAGGAGACGAAAGATTTGTTACATTTGACTTCAATATTATAGATTACAGCTCAAGAGAGGTTAGGGTATACAAGGCAGGAGCAGCACCCACATACATAATCAGCAGTAGAAATGTGGACAAAATTTCAGGAAAAAGCCTTCCTCTCGGAATACTGGACAATTTTGAGTACAGCTCTTTTAAGAAAAAAATAGAAATAGGAGACATGATAATAATGGTATCAGATGGAATCATTGATTCCATAGGTCTTGATGAAAAGAAGTCTCTTGATAGATATATTGAGTTAATAATAAATAAAGACCCACAGACAATTGCCAACTCCATATTGAGCTATGCCATCAGAGGACAGGATACAGTCATGGATGATATGACCGTACTTGTAACAAAAATAGGGTAGTGACAATTACTTGAAAGCACTTTGGATTGGAGAACCTAAGGTGCTTTTTTAGTTTGACGGGTATAAAAAAAGGGCCGATAATCATGAACTTTCTCAATGATTATACATCCTCTTCTTTAGCCTTTTCTGCCCAATCTTTATTTTTATAAATAACCCAAATTCCGACACTATTTACAAGCATTGCGCTCAATGCAAAAATCGAAATCCAAGTAAATGTACTAAACTCTTTCATCGGCTCATCCTCTTTAATTCTGCAATTATACAATTTTACGATCGTTTGTTTCTATATATAAACTAAGACCATGTTCGCTACCAAGATCTTCTGATATTGATGTATTTTCTACTAAAGCTTTAATAATCATGATCTTAGATCACCACCATCTTCAAAAAGCAACTCCATTGTCTTATTGTAGATTGATTTAACAGCCGTTCCCGATGCACAGCTTATATCCACGATAGTCAGTCCGTTATTAATAGCTTTTACAGCATCCGAATCAAAAGGTATTCTACCTATAAAAGGTAAGTCTTGCTTTTTACAAAATAGCTCGATTTGTTTTGAATTCTTAATATTGGTATTAAATTTGTTTATACATACTGCTATTTTTGTTCCAAATTTTGCTGATGTCTTTATGATTCGTTCCATATCACTGATACCTGATATGGATTTGTTGCTCTAAAATGCCCTCAGGTTTAAAAAACAAATATCCGTTAGGTTCTTCAACATCACAATCTATATACACAGATTGATTCACCACTGCAGCTAAATTCACCGATACCAATGTCTTTCCTGTGCCGCCTTTACCGCTAAGCACAGCTATCTTCATACTATTTACCTCCGTGTCCATGAAATCCTGCATGTATTTCCTCTAATAAAGGAAGATTTCCGGAAATATAATCTTCAATGTTTTCCTTGATAGAAGCATTTGTCGTCTTGAAAATTTTTATATCTGCAGTTTTTAATACATCTGCCGCATTTTGTCCGCATCGTGGTGTCAATAATGCATTAACCTTATTATCAACTATTACTTGTGCAGCCTTAATTCCTGCACCACCTGTACTTGCCACCGCGCTATTGTCAAGAAATACACTTTCTTTCGTATGTGTATCATGCAAGAGAAAATAGGGGGTACGTCCAAATGAAACACACACATTTGATTTAATATTTTTTTCATCTACAGGTATTGCGATCTTCATAAAAATCCTCCATTCCATTTTTATAAATATAATTTTTTATTGCATTACGTAGGGCACTTACACCAAGATTCGAGCAATGTACCTTGGTTTCAGGAAGCCCATCTAAAGCTTCCATAATATCCTCTTCTGTAATTTTTATTGCTTCATTCAGGCTTTTTCCTTTTGCTAACACCGATGTCATACTAGATGTTGCAATTGATGCACAGCAACCAAGTACAAGATAACTAATATCCTCAATGCAATTATCTGATACTTTTATATAAACAGTTAGATAATCTATGCAAGAAGGATCTCTGAAACTCCCTTCTGCATCAGCATCTGGCATACTATAAGCATTTTGAGAACACATAAAATGTTCAATTACTTTTTTAGAGTATATAATCATTCATCTCGATCATCATTATCTGTAAAGTACTTTCCATGTCTATGTCTACGACAACCACGACCACAACCCTCTCCAAATCCATTGCAGAGTCGGTATTCGCCTCCCTCAATTAGTAGCACTTTGCCATTAACTAATGATTCCGCCAGCTTTTTTCTAGCTTCAATATAAATACCCTGAACAGTAGTTCGAGCAACATTCATCTGCTTAGCACATTCTTCTTGTGTAAATCCCTCTAAATCGATAAGCCTTATCGCTTCATATTCGTCAACCGTCATATTTACATGATCTTTATCATATGACGTAGAATCAAGAGGACCAAATTTATTACTTTCTGGTAAACAGCATACTTTTCTCCATTTCATTGGTCTTGGCATAATCTTATCACCTCAATTCTAACCAGAAGTAATCAGAGCGTCCTCTGATTACTTCTAATACCTGTTATAAGCACTCCAGTTGTTTATCAATAATCTCAAGTCGGTTTTGTAGGATATCTTTTTGCTCTTGAAGTAGTGCCTTTTCTGTTTTAGAAGAAATCTGATTCACTACAATTCCTCTTCCAAATCCGTGACTAAAACCACGCCCACAAGCAAATCCTAGTCCTAATCTCATTCTGCGACCTGTACCATATTTAACTGCCTCATTTGTTCC
>DHUT01000102.1:0-16784 GCA_002409285.1 Firmicutes bacterium UBA5227
CCTGTTGCCGTTGAAGTTGACAGATGTACTCAAAGCGTGGTAATGTTTCTGGCAGTTTTGTACAGTGGGAATTTTTATGTTCCTATAGACAATAAGATGCCTGAAGACAGAGTAAACCTTATTTTAAGTGATATTAACCCGATTTTGTGCTTAAACATAAAAGAAAAAGACTTTTTTAACGGTTTTAATGTTGAAACAGCCTGTTATGAAAAAATAAAGAATTATGAAATAAATAGTAAAGCTTTAAGTTTGGCGAGAGAGAACACTATTGATATGGATTGCTGTTATACAATGTATACTTCCGGTTCCACAGGTGTTCCAAAGGGTGTTGTAATCAGCCACAGAATGGTAATGGATTTTGCGGATTTTCTGAGCAATACCTTTGATATAAACGAAAATGACATACTTGCAAATCAGGCACCGTTTTATTTTGACTGTTCGGTTAAATGCATATATCAAATGCTCAGGAACGGCTGCACCATGTACATTATGCGTCCTAAGTACTTTATGTTTCCAATAAAGGCGATAGAATTTTTTAATGAAAAAAATATTACCACTCTTTTGTGGGCTACGTCCGGTCTTAATATTTTGTCTTCTTCGGGAGTGTTTGAAAAGATAAAACCGGAAACAATAAATAAAGTATTTTTTTCCGGAGAAACTTTGTATGCAAAAGATTATCTGCTGTGGAAAGAAGCCTGTCATGAGGGAAGTTTGTTCGTAAATTTGTACGGTCCTACGGAAGTGACGGTTGACTGTACCTATCATGTAATTGACAGGAAATTCAAAAAAGAGGACGTAATTCCTATAGGAAAAGCTTGCGGAAATATGAACGTGTTTCTTTTAAATGAAAAAAATGAATCAGTAAGGGAAAATGAAATTGGCGAAATATGCGCCAGGGGCACGGGTGTTTCTTACGGATACTACAATAATCCGGAGAAAACAGGAGAAGTTTTTGTTCAGAATCCATTTCAGTCAAATTACAGAGATATAATATACAGAACAGGTGACCTGGGTAAGTATAACGAATATGGCGAGATAGTTTATGTTTCACGAAAAGATAATCAGATAAAGCATATGGGAAGCAGAATTGAACTGGGTGAAATTGAAGCAGCAGCGGTAACAATGGATAATGTGGATGAGGCAGTGGTGTTTTATGATGATAAGGATAAAAAAATTGTTTTAGTGTGCAAAACTTCCATGGATAAATCTTTTATCATGGATTGTTTAAAGGATAAGCTGCCCAAGTATATGCTGCCTAATGAAATATTTATTTTTGACAAGCTTCCTCATAATAGAAACGGAAAAATTGACAGACCTAAAATCAAGGCGGATTACTATGAAACAAATAGTTAATAATGAATTATTCAGTAAATTGCTTGCGAAATATCTGAACAAAGAATATATCAATAATGCGGGCAGGTTAATAAGAGATTATAAGTTTTTAATTGGGGAAAAAAGGCTTTATTATATTGAAAAAGATAATTACCTTTTATTTTTTGAATACCGTAAAGATTTTTATAATTTGTATTATTTTATTTCAAAATTGAATTTATTTATAGATACAGAGGATTTAAATCCCGGAAAACCTGTAGTTGCAGATGAAGTCTATAGGGAAGATAATTTAAGTGTATCAACTGATGCTCTTTTGGAGGCAGGCTTTAAAAAGTATCTTACCAGAATCCATATGTTCATTAAAATCGGAGTCAAGGATGTACAGCTTAGTGATAATATAAGATTTGCCTGTGAGGATGAAGCGGATTTAATTTTTGAATTACAGAATAAGTACATTGATAAATATACGGGTAATTTTTTATTTAAGGAAGAAATGGTTAACGAAGTTAAAAATAATTTAATTTTCAGTATATATGAAGGAATGAACTTTGCGGGGTATTTAAGGTTTAGGATAAATAGTAAAAGTGTTTCATTGGAGGGAATAGTTATAGAACCTGAATTCAGGGGGAAGGGTTATTCAAAGGAATTAGTGAAGTATTTCATAGATTATTTTTCCAAAGAGGGATATAATAAAATAGATTTATGGGTAAGAGATGACAATGTGAGCGCTTTAAGGCTTTATGATTTTTTTAATTTTGAAAAAACCGGGTATAAATGCGATAATTATATAAAATTTTAGGAGGCTGCAATGGAAGTTAAGGAGAAAATCATAGAAATAATTCAGAGCCTGAATGAAGATTTTGACCCTGATGAAGAAACAGATATAATTGAAGATGGTATTTTAGACTCATTTGACATTGTAAATTTCATAATTGAAGCAGACGAAGCTTTTGGTGTAAAAATAGGTGTGGAAGAAATAGTGCCTGAGAATTTTGGAAATGTTGAATCCATTCAAAAATTAATTGAAAGATTGAAAAATAGTTAGTTATGATTTTATTTGAGAAAAATTTCATTATTTTTGCAATACTGATAATATTTTTATATTATACATTTTTGAAAAAATACCAATGGCAGCTGTTGCTTCTGGGCAGCTTGATTTTTTACAGGAAATTTACAGGCTCAAACTTTATACTGTTCAGCATTATAAATACCTTTTTATTTGGATATGCAATAGGAAAAACAGAAAATAAAAAAATTAAAAAGTTTTTTATGATTCTATGTTTATGTATTAACTTTGGGCTTTTATTTTTAGTGAAGTACAGCAGTTTTTATACTGATAATTTTGGCTTGCTAATACCATTGGGTATTTCTTTTTATATGTTCCAGTCGGTATCCTATGTAATTGATGTTTACAGAGGAAGCTGCAAACCTGAGAAAAACATTTTTAAATTTGCCATTTTTGTTTCTTATTTTCCGCAAATTATTCAGGGCCCCATAGGAAGATACAACAGACTGACCCCGCAATTTTTTTATGAACATAAATATGATGGAGAGAATTTCAGGTATGGTTTTGAAACCATTTGCTGGGGAGTTTTTAAAAAACTGTTTGTTGCTGACAGAATAGCACTTTTTGTAAACACGGTTTTTTCCAATTATAGTGAATATAGCGGCGGTGTAATTTTTCTCGGTGTTTTTGCGTACAGTATTCAAATTTATACTGATTTTTCAGGTGGAATAGATATTGTAAGAGGAATATCGCAAATTCTTGGGATTAACTTAGACGTTAACTTCAGAAGACCTTTTTTCGCTAATTCCGTATCCGACTTCTGGAGGCGCTGGCACATTACATTAAGTGCATGGATGAAGGACTATGTTTTCTATTCTCTCAATTTGTCCAGGCCCCTTGCTTTTATAAACAAGAAGGCAAGGAAGGCTTTAGGCAATAAGACAGGAAAGCTTATATCTGTTTGTATATCTACATATATCTTATATTTCATAGTGGGTATCTGGCACGGTGCGGGAAGCAATTATGTGTTTTATGGGATTTGGAATGGTACTATAATTTCCTTAAGCCTGTATTTTGAACCATATTTTAAAAGGATAAGGAAAAGGTTGAATTTGGATGATGCTAAATATTTCAGGCTTTTTCAAATTATAAGAACCAATGTATTAGTGACCCTGGGGCGGTACTTCAGCAGGGCAGACAGTGCATCCACAGCATTTTCCATGCTGAAAAGAACTTTTGCAAGCTTTGGTTTGTCAGATGTAAAGTTATTTACACTATATAACATGGGATATGATTTTAAAGGTGTGTTATTGCTTATATTATGCATTATTGTGGTTTTCACTGTGGATTTATGTTTTGAAAAGAAAATTAACCTGTATAAGAAATTTGACAAAGCAGGTACTTTTGTTCAATTGTCTGTTATTGCAGTTTTTATACTTCTGATTGTATTTGGAGTAATATATTCTGAAGGGTATGTTTCCACAGAATTTATTTACAGACAGTATTAGAGAACTCTGTGCTGACGAGAGACTGCAAGCAGTAATTCACACAAAAATTTTATTTGGCAAAGGTAATATAATGAGTACAAAAAAGTTTTTCATAATGTTTTTTTCAGTTTTATTAGTCGTGTTCGGGGCTATTCTTCTATTGAATGTATTAGTTGATCCTTTCGGATTATTTGCCGATATTTACAATTGGGACAGTTATAATTTCACTCAGAACCCGAGAACGGCAAAGATTAATTATATAGATGAGCATAAGGATGAGTTTGATTCATATATAGTAGGTTCCTCAGGATGTGGTGCTGTTAAAGTAAGCACTATAAATGAGTATACGGGTAATTCTTATTATAATTCATTTTATTATGGCTCTGATTTAATGGACTCGTACAATACGATCAAATATTTGAGTGAAACTGCTCATGTTGAAAATATACTTCTGGGTATAAATTACAATACTGCAATGTTTTTTGATGTGGGAGATGATGAAATAAACCAGAGGATGCATGGAAAGGCCTCAAACGAGAACCTGTTAGATTTTTACGGTTCTTATTTGTTTGCCAATCCTCGTTATGCCATACAAAAAGTTAAAGATATAAAAGAAGATTCTTTTTTTCAAAAAACTTTTGATGTCTTTATCCCGGAAACAGGCGACTATGACAAGAGCATAAGAGATACAGAAAATATAGGCAATTATAATGATTATTTAGATAAAGAGGCTTATAATATTTTCAAAGCCTATCCTAAAAGCAGAAAGGATTTAACTGAACTCGAAAATTTCTCAAATTATATGAAAAAAATAAAAGATTTATGTGATGAAAACAGCATAAATTTACAAGTAATTGTATTTCCTGTTTATTGGGAGGATTTTGAAAATTATAATATTGACGAATTGGAAGAATTTTATAGAAGCTTAAGCAGTATAACAGATTTTTGGGACTTTTCAAAATCAGCCATAAGCACAGATGCAAGATATTTCTATGACAGCTCTCACTTTAGAAACAGTGTAGGTAATATGATGCTCGGGAAGATATACGAAGATGAGAGCCTGTATATGCCTGATGATTTTGGGCATTACGTAACAAATGAAAATATAGATGATTTTATATCCGGTTTTAAATCATACGAGTTTAAAAGCGATGCCAGTTCCTATACGAAGGAAGTCCCTGTGTTGCTCATGCACGATATTGGAGGAGAAGGTACATACTCAATATCTGAAGAACAATTTGCAGCTCAGATGGAGCTGCTAAAGGACAGTGGATTTAATACTGTTTCCTTTGAAGATTTGTACGCATATACGGTTATGGGTACAGAGCTGCCGGAGAACCCTTTAATAATAACCTTTGACGACGGATATAAGTCTAACTATACTGTAGCTTATCCCATACTAAAGAAATTAAATATGAAAGCAACCATATATATTATTGGTTCAAGTTTCGGAAAAGATACTTATAAGGATACTGGTGAAAAAATCTTTTCACATTTTGGGTATGACGAAGCTAAGGAAATGTATGGGAGTGGTTTGATAGACATTCAGAGCCACAGCTATGATATGCACCAGTCGGAAAAGTTAGAAAAAAGCGAATATGTAAGAGTCAATGTTAAAAGATTTGAAAACGAAAGCGAAGAAGAATATATAGAAGCATTTAACAGGGATTTCTTGGATGAAGATGATATTATAAGCAGGGCTACAGACAGTGCCACTCATTCTTTCAGCTATCCAACGGGTTATTATGACAGAGAAACGGAGACTATGCTTGGTTTGCTTGGAGTTAAATCTACCGTGACAACAGAAAATGGTATAAATACTGTGATTAAGGGAATTCCCCAATCATTATTTGGATTAAAGAGGATTAATGTTTACAGGGAGATGCCTGATGAAAACCTGTTGAATTCAATATCTGATTAGGCAGTATAAAATCGGCGGAAGAAACAATCTTCCGCCGATTCACGAGTTATTGTGTTTTATTTGTAAGTTACCGATGCTGCATTGTCTCCGGAAGTAAAGGTTAATTTCCTGATGTTTAACTTATCCTTTAATAAGGAATAAAACAGCTCAATTAAGTTTTCACAGGTTGCAACTTTTTTTACCACTACCAGTCGACATTCGGGATATGCCTTTGCAAGTTCGTTGTCAATTGGTAAACCTGTCATTGTATTTGAGGGGGCTCCATTTCTGATTCCCTGCTCCTCATACACCTTAAGAACTTCGGGAAGCAATGGGTCATTTTCCTGCAGTATGAGGGCATGGTCAAAGTCCTTCAGGTAGTCCCATGCAATCCGTTTGATGCTGTTGCATGGATAAACAAAACCGTTGCTTTCGTCTACTTCTCCTTCAACTTCAATTGTCAATGTACCTGTATGTCCGTGAAGGTATTGTGCTTCTCCTTCAAATCCTAAAAATCGATGTGCGTATTGAATGTTGAGTCTGGTAATTGATACTTTTGTAGCCATAATTAAATCCTCCTTAATAATCTATTTTTTAAGTATATTAAATCGGTGTTATTTGAAACCACCTGATTCAAAGCAAATATTTCAGTGTTGAAGTTCTTTGCCATTTTGGCACTTCGGGCAAATACCCTTAAAAATGATGTCATGATCGTCTATCTGAAAACCATATGCATTTTGGACTGTATCGTTAATTTCAGAAAGATAATCAATATTCACATCAAAAATGTCTCCGCATTTTTTACATTTGAAGTGGTAATGCTTAGGCAAAATGGTGTCAAATCTTTCCGGAGAATCAGGTATCAAAACCTGATTTATTTTTTTATTATCAGCAAGCTGGTGCAAATTGCGATACACGGTAGCTTTGCTGATGTTAGGATATTCCTTGTGTATTTCCTGATAAACATCCTCAGCTGTGGGATGACCATGCATCTTTTGAATTGTGTCCTGTATAATTTGGTATTGAATTGTTTGTCTCATGTAAACACATCCTTATTGATAATAATTACTATAAAGAATTATATATTAAAAAATAAGAGCTGTCAAGCTCTTTTTTAAAATTATTTTTTAATATTCTTCCTTTGGATTGGCTACATTTTTATCATTTCCTGTCAGACTTAGTTTGCTTAGGGAGAAATCTTTTATAAAACCTACGGATAGAGATGAAATTGATACCGTAATTATTGAATAAACAATATGTTTAAAAGGTATATAGGAAAGTGAAAGCAGCAGCACACTCACATCTGTAAACAGATATGCAAAAGAAATATTACATCCTGTAATCTTCGAAATAGACATAGCAAGCGCATCATCTCCACCAGTTGAGCCTCCCTGCTTTACTACCAGACCAACGCCCACACCTACAAACAAACCGCCTGTGATTGCTGCAATCAACGGATGTCCGGAAAGATCCGGCAGTATCGGCGGGAACTGCTCCCACAAAAGGAAAAAACCAGCGCTAAAAAATGTTGAAACAACGGATATCTTAATGAAGTCTTTTCCCATGGTCTTATAAGCGAGGATGTAGCAGATAATATCTAAAACAGGGGAAATAATAGCAGGAGTTATTTCAAACCAGTGATTAATGAGCAAAATCAAACCCAGGATACCGCCTTCGGTGATGTCTGTCTGCTGGTGGATGTTGTGCAACCCAAATGACATTATTGCAGTACCGGTTAAAATAACCATTACTTTTTTTAGATTAAGGGGATTTTCTTCCGCCTTGATTAAAGTGTTGAATGTTTTTTTTATTGCTGTCATAATAAACCTCCTTACGACAAGCTTTGTTATAACCATAGTATAAACTATAGTACTATACTAATGTCAATACTAAAATTAAACAATTATGAAAATATATTTTAAGAGGGATTCAGAATAAAAAAAATACCATGACTTTCATGGTGTTTTTCAGGTGTATTCTTGTAAGTCACTTCAATTGCCAGAAGTCCGTACCACATCTGTTATCTTTATTTTGATATTATATCCAAAAGATATAATGTGGTCACCTTATCTTAGTTTTCCCGGGTATATTCCGAATTTATTTCTGAAAGCCTTGGAAAAATGGCCGATATTTGTTCGAATATTCTTGATTTGCTTCTTTTAGGAGAAGAGGTACCTATTGCGCTGGGAGTCCGGTTGGAGAGGGAGCGAAAGGTGCTTTTGACAGTTGCCGTGGCGCTTGCATCTGCATGTATTTCAGTGAGTGGTGGAATAGGATTTATTGGTCTGGTGGCTCCCCACATAGCGAGAAAATTTGCGGGGGTCAGACACAAGAGACTGCTCCCGGCTTCCATGCTGACAGGAGGTATTTTACTGCTGCTTTCCGATACTTTGGGAAGATCCTTATTTCAACCTATAGAAATACCTGTGGGAATAGTAATTTCCGTCATGGCGGCTCCGTATTTTCTATACCTGCTTCGCAGACACCTATAGAAGGTGAATTTAACAGAGTTGTTCTCTGCAGGTTTTTCATAGGTGCAATCCGAAAATATTCATTCGGAAAATATTTTGCAATTTTTAAATAATTAATTATTGACAAAGAAGTTAAGATATGATAGTCTGCCATTAGTTAGTTTTGGCTAACCAATAAAAAAGAGCAAATATCGCTCTTTTAAAAATATTAGTAGGTTAGTCGAAACTAACATGCATGAGAGAGGTGATTATAGTGAGTATTGTAATAATAGGCGGTAATGAAAGAATGGTATGTCAGTACGAAGATATTTGCAAGAATTATGGATGTAAGGTAAAGGTTTTTGCCAAAGAAAATGGATCTCTTAAGAAAAAAATCGGAGTACCGGATCTTTTGGTTTTATTTACAAACACAGTATCTCATAAAATGGTAATCAGCGCAGTGGGCGAGGCTAAACGCAACAACATACCTGTTGCCAGGGTTCATTCAAGCAGCGCTACTGCTTTATGCGGAATATTGGAAGAAGCTTTAGGGAAGTCACTTGCTTAACAAAGCACTGTCATTAGCAGGCAAATATAAATTTAATATAAGGAAGTAATAAAATTGTGACCGGTGCTGACAGCACCGGTTATGTTTTGTAAATACTTATTTATATCAAATATAATTAAGTATGGTCTTTGTCCTTTCCTGAGAGGTTAATTAATTTGAGCTGCAATTTCTAACATATTTTTTAATAGCTTCAAAACTTTCTGCACTTATTACATGTTCAATTCTGCATGCGTCTTCTGTAGCAATTTTTTTATCAACGCCTAAACTTGTCAACCATTCCGAAAGGAAGGTATGTCTTTCATACATTGTTTCAGCAATTGTTCTGCCCTTTTCAGTCAAAGTAATATGCATATCGATGTCCATTTCGATATAGCCGTTTTCACGCAAATTTTTCATGGCTACGCTGACACTTGGCTTTGCGTAATCAAGTTCGTTTGCAATATCGATGGAACGCACCTGATGATTTCTCCTGGATAAAATCAAGATGGTTTCAAGGTACATTTCAGCCGATTCCTGAATCTTCAAATCATCATCTCCTCTATGGTTAATTGTATCTAACCATATCTTATCATATATCTGATTAAAAAACAATTTTTATAAACAATATTTAATGATTACTTTAATATGTATTTCTGGGTGTGCAGGCCTTGCTTGTTTACGTGATATTATTTGTTTATTTTTTTTAACTTGTTTTTGATAATTGACTTTTTTTTATTTGTTTGGTAAAGTATAGATTATATCAATGACTTGTTAAGAACAAGACGAAACGATTTTAAAGGGAGGAGAGATGAGAGATATAGATATGGCAGTGGAGCTCTTGGAAAAGGAAGGGCTTGCATTGGTTATAGTTAAAGACAGCAGGGTTATTTTTACAAGCAGCGGCAAAGGTATAAAACCTTTATATATGGCTCACGAAGAGTGTGGGAATGAGCTTGAAGGCTCAAGCGTTGCAGATAGAGTAACCGGAAGAGCTGCCGCAATGATTTGTGCACATGCGAAAGTAAAGCAGTTAAAAACGAAGCTGATTTCAGAAAATGCAATAAATATATTGAAGGAAACAAATATAATATATGAGTATGATGAGTGTACTCCTTTTATAGAGAACAGAGACAGGACAGGAATGTGTCCGGTTGAAACATTGTCACTTAAAAGTGGTGATATAGATGAATTGCTGAGGGGGATAAAAAAATTCCTGGAAAGCATTAACAAAGGTAACTAATATGAAGATAGCAGTTATAGACGGAATGGGCGGAGGAATTGGAAGCCAGGTAGTAGAAAGATTAAAATCTTTAAATAACAATGATTTAGAAATCATTGCACTGGGAACGAACTCCCAAGCAACTTCCAATATGTTAAAATCCGGAGCTCATGAAGGAGCCACAGGCGAAAATGCAATTTCATGGATGTGCCAAAGGGTCGATATAATAATAGGACCATTAGCCATTATAGCAGCAAATTCCATGATGGGAGAAATAAGTCCTAAAATGTCAGAAGCAATTTCCAGCAGTCCTGCTAAAAAACTTCTTCTCCCGGTAAGCAAATGCAATATTGAGGTTGTAGGACTTGAAAATCTACAATTTAAAACAATTTTTAATGAATTAACGATACTGATAAAAAGAATATTAGAAGAGAAATAGCCATGAAGGTTTTATAAGTATGAAACTTTTGTGGCTATTTATTTATTATGGAGGAATGATGAATATGAAAATTACAACAAAAGAACTGGTATTAAGTGGTTTATTGCTGGCCAGCGGAATTATACTTCCAATGATATTTCACATGTTTGGTATGACGGGACCGGTAGTTTTACCTATGCACATACCCGTTTTATTAGGAGGCTTTTTATTGCCTCCGACAATGGCGTTTATGCTGGGTATTATTACTCCTGTAATAAGCGGATTACTTACAGGTATGCCTGTAATGTTTCCAATGGCTGTAATAATGGCGGCAGAGTTAGGTGTATATGGTATAACCGCATCTTTAAGTACAAGTAAACTAAAACTGTCATTAATTCCATCACTGATTATCTCAATGATAGCAGGCAGAATAGCAGCAGGGCTGACGGTTGCTGTGCTGGTTCGATTTTTCGGAATTAAAATGAATCCGGTAACCTATGTTACAGGTGCAATAGTGACGGGGATACCTGGAATAATCATTCAACTGATATTTATTCCAACACTTGTTTATGCTATTAATAGATTTATGAAGAACACATCAGCAAAAGCTTAATTTGTGAATAAGTATTAGAAGATATTATAAAAATTTATTGACATATGACATATAAGATATATAATAAGTATATAACATTTGCTTCAAACTAAATAAAAATCTTTTTGTCTGAACATTCAGATAATTAGATATATCAATTTCTCTAATGAGCATAAAGAGTAAAGCAGGTAATTTGAAATACCTGCTTTACTCTGTTTAATTAGATAATTGACGATAATAGGAATACAACACTTCTTAAACCTACAGACGCACTGTATTTTTATCTGAACATTTAGAAATATTTTTGTCTTCCGGCGTATTCTTCAACCAGTCTTAAGCCTTCTCCGAACCTTTGGAAGTGTACTATTTCACGTTCTCTCAGCCAACGTAACGTATCTTTTACAAGAGGGTCGTCTGTGAGAACTATTAGACTTTCATAAGTTGCCCTGGCTTTTTGTTCGGCAGCCATATCATTGTACAAATCTGCCACAGGGTCTCCTTTTGCCTGAGTGTATTTTGATTCCCAAGGCACACCGCTTGCATCCAACAGGAATGGGCAGGTTTCATGATTAGCATAATATCCCCCCATGCCTGCTGCTATTAATTCATCCTTAGTGGCACCTTCTATTAGCTTTTTGAATAATGTTGCAACCATTTCCATATGGCCAAGTTCTTCGGTTCCGATGTCCGTTAATAAACCCTTGGTTTCATTTAAGGGCATGCTGAATCTTTGGGTTAAATAATTCATGCTGGCGCTCATTTCTCCATCAGCTCCGCCATATTGATTTAATACAGCCTGTGCCATTCTTACATCTTTGCCGGAAACTCTTACGGGATACTGCAATTTTTTTTCATATATAAACATTATATTAATCCTTCCTTTCTTTGAAATATAGATATTATCTTTCCCACGGCCAGGGACTGTTTATATATCGCCAGGTGTTACCGGATTCATTACCCATTATTGACAGTATTCCAAACCTCTCTTCATAGGTACTGCGAAGCTGCTGTAGCTGCTGAGTCAACATATTGTGCTTATACAGTGCAACAGGGTCATTTGGATGAGTGTCTAAATAAAGAGATAAGTCGTATATGGCAAATTGAAGTTTTTGAATGTCCAAAAGCATGGAGCTTTCTTCATTAAACAATTGATTGTATCTGTTATTTATCATGACTGCACCCCTCTTTGAAAGAATTCTGAATATGGTGTCACTAATTCAGGGAAAACTGTTCCGTGAACAAATGCTTCATTAATATTGTTGAAGTATAATGGGTTTATCTGATAGGGTACATAAGCGTAACCCGGTACTGGATTTTCAGGCATGTATGGAACCAGTGGCTCATAATTGTCGGTTTGATTCATATACAAGATTTTCATTCCTTTCATTATTAATTTATATTTAGATATATCAAAAGCTATATTTATAATATTCATATATTGACAAATAGTGACTTCATAAATAATACTTTGTATAGGGTATAGGAAGTCTTTCTAATTCATTAATGATAACTGTTGAATTTTTAATTTTTTATGCTATAATAATGATGTATTAAATATTGATTCGCTAGGGGAGCTTAATGCTGAGAAATTACCCTTAAAACTTGATCCGGTTAATACCGGCGAAAGGAAGACGACCGTAAAGCATGTTTTAGCCCCCTCCCGCGGATATGGGAGGTTTTTTATATGTCAGGAGAAGCATTACAATCTTTTTTTGAATCCGTTGTAGGTCAAATTTCAACGGTTGTAGTCATATTTTTGCTGTTAGTGCTGGTAATGAGAACTAATGAAAAGAAAAATGATGTATCAGTATTAGTTAGGACATCAATTTTGTTAGCAATTGCATTTGTACTAAACCACATAATATTGCTTAAAATGCCCCAGGGTGGTTCAGTAACTGCCTTTAGCATGTTTGCAATATTTTTAGCAGCCTATCTTTTTGGCCCAAGACAAGGCATACTTGCAGGTATGGCATATGGACTGCTAGATTTAGTTTTAAATCCATATGTTGTTCATCCAATGCAACTATTTTTGGACTATCCACTGGCGTTTGGTGCCATAGGAATTGGGGGGCTTTTAAGGAACGAGAAGTATGGAATTATTACAGGATACCTGCTTGGAGTTTTGGGGAGATACCTGATAGTAGTACTTTCCGGAATTATTTTCTGGGGAGAGTATGCTGCAGAAGGATTCAATGCGGTTACGTGGTCATTTTTTTATAACATGACTTATATACTGCCGGAGGCCGTTGCTACGGTTGCAGTTTTACTGATTCCACAGGTGAGAAGTGTGTTTGACAGGTTTAAAGCTAAATAGGAAATTTTAGTAATGGGGACGGTTGTCCCCATTATCTGTCAATGCTCATACTGAAGCTGATATAATTGTTTTGTTGAAATAAAAATATTTGATTGAATAATCTAAAAATATTTTTTGAAAAACTTTAAAAAATATATTGACAATTTGTAACTCATAGCATATAATCGAATAAAAATAATTAATTATGTATAATTTAATGATTGGAACAGTAAATTAAACGAAGCTTCAGCGAGTCGGATTAGAGTGAGAGTCCGGTAGTGTAGTTTAATCGAAAAGAATCCATGAAGAGATTCTCAGAAGTAGCAGTATGAGGATACGGTTAAAAACCGTTATAATGAAAGAGCGAAGCAGCTGCTTCATAAAAGAGTGGTACCGCGGTGTCAACACTGCCTCTTTATGAGCAGTTTTTTTGTACCCTAAATTATCCTTAAAAAGAAAATTGGGGCATATCTCTAAAACAGGGATAGTCTTTGAGAAATCTTTATAGAAATACACCTTGAATAAGTATACATTGCAATCATTAAATTAATTATTAAAAATCGGAGGAACAGAAAATGGGAAAAGAAAAAGTAGTATTAGCATATTCGGGAGGGTTGGACACATCCATTATAATCCCTTGGCTAAAGGAAAATTACGATAATTTGGATATTATAGCTTGCTGTGTAAATGTAGGGCAGGACGATGACATGGACTTTGTTCAAAAAAAGGCATTATCGTCAGGTGCAAGCAAGGTATATATTGAAAATGTAGTAAATGAATTTGTGGAGGAATATGTTTATAAGGGAATTAAAGCAAATGCAGCATACGAAGGAAAATATCTTCTTGGGACAGCATATGCAAGACCATTGATTGCAAAAAAACTTGTTGAAGTTGCGCATAAGGAAAGTGCGAATTATATTGCTCACGGCTGCACAGGAAAAGGAAATGATCAGGTTCGACTTGAAACAGCAATAGCAGCCTTGGACCCGGCAATTAAAATCATTGCGCCATGGCGTATTTGGGATATAGGATCAAGAGAAGAGGCAATCGACTATGCACAAGCGAAAAATATAGATTTAAACGGAATAACAAAGGAAAGAATTTATTCACGTGATCAAAATATTCTTCATATAAGCCATGAAGGAGGAATGCTTGAAAATCCCGGAAATGAGCCTGATTTTGAGGAGTTGCTGTTAATGACAAGCACGGTAGAAAAGGCTCCGGATTTAGCGGAATATGTGGAAATTGAATTTGAAAAGGGAATACCTGTAAAGCTGAACGGCAAGAAATTAAATGGCGAAAATATGCTTAAGGCATTAAATACAATAGGCGGAACGCATGGGATAGGTGTAATAGATCTTTTGGAAAACAGACTTGTGGGAATGAAGTCAAGAGGTATATACGAAACTCCCGGCGGCACAATTCTATTGGAGGCTCATAAATATCTTGAAAGCTTTGTATTGGAAAAGGATGCGGCGCATTTTAAGGATATGATAAGCCAGAAGTATGCGGAGTTAGTATACAATGCTATGTGGTTCAGCGGATTAAAAAACGCATTTGATGCATTTATAGATTCCACGCAAAAAAATGTAACAGGAAAAGTAAAACTTAAGCTATATAAGGGGACAATAAAATTTGCAGGAATGGTATCAGACTATGCACTGTACAATGAATCAATCTCCTCCTTCAGCACGGGAGATTTATACGACCAGAAGGATGCAACAGGATTTATTCATTTATATAGCCTGCCCTTTAAAATTCAAGCATTGAATGAAATGAACAACCATACATCCGAGGTAATTTACAGTTTTAAAGAATAATTAAATACTGAATATACAATAGAAAGAGAGGCAATCTAAGCGGATTTCCTCTTTTTATTGTTAATGCGGCATGGACATAAAGTTTTTGTAATAAAAGAGAAACTTCAGTATTTAGGAGTTTCCCTTTTTAATATTACCGTATCTTATTGACATTGCTATGAATAATCCTGAAATTCCGGGCAATCCTTTAATAACTCACCCGTGGAGAGTTACTCTATATTAGAGGTGTGTCCACCTTCATTTAATACTCTTTTAATAATTGCAGGTGCTATTTTGCATTTTTCTTCGGAAACTGCACATACTGCAAATCTTAGTCCTTTTTTTAGGGAAACCACAAATAAATTTTCCTTTATTAATACATCGGATGCTTTCTTGGCATCTTTGCATGGTATACTTACAAAAAATCCATCTCTGTAAGGTAAAATCTCCAGGCCAACTTCCTTTGCACCTTCAACAAAAGCATCGGCTCGTCTTCTCAGCATTTTCTTTGTTTCACTTACTTCAGCTTCATAGTTTTTAGTTTTCTCAGGATCATTAGCAATTCTGGTCATTATTTCCATGGCAGCCCTTGTGCCATTGGACCAGTTTGCTCTGTTTGAATGCATGCAAGAATAATAAAATTCTTCAGCTGTTTCTTCATCAGAAGATATTCCTATTGCTGCACCTGAGCGCATTCCGTACATGGTGTAACCCTTTGACATACTGTATGCTACAATTACCAAAATATTTTTAGGTAAATCTGAAAATTTAGCAAAGAATTTTCTTCTTTCATCTCCTACGCCTGCATAATCTATGTATGCGCAGTCAACGACGATTATAATTTTATTTTCAGGATCTTTCGCATTTTCCTTTGCAATATTTAAAACTTCATCCCATTCTTCATCAGAAAGACTGTATCCGGTAGGATTATTGGCAGGTGTATTTATGACTGAAACAAGTCTTTTTTGCTTATTCAGCAAATTTTCAAACTTTTCCCTGAATGATTCAATGTTAAACTCATTTTTGTCGTTGAATAACTCATAATGTGTAACTGTTCTGCCGTATTCTTCGGAAATTGTTACATAGGGAGCCCAATGCCAGTCACTTATCAAAATAGAATCTCCGGGGTTAGTATAATTATAAATACCGTGTCTTACAGAGCCTGTACCTCCGGGAGTAGCAACCGCCCTAATATAAGCATTAGGTTTGTGTTTACCGAAACATACTTTTTGAACAGCTTCCAAGAAATCCGGCTGACCTGCTACTTGCGCATATGCTGCAATTGCTGCATTTGGCATTGATTTTAATTCTGTATATACTGTATTTAAGCAAATAAGATCACCATTATCGTCAGCTAATGCTCCAAGGGTTGAATCAATTACATTTTCTTTTCCGTACTTGTCAATTGCTTCTTTTGCCTTAGCTGCCAGTCCAAAAATTGCATCATTAACTTTTGGCCATTTTGCGTGATCTGCAACCATATTAAATGACATTACATCACCTCATTATTTTTTCTTAATTTTAACATTTAAAAAAATATTAGTCAATACGAATAATATCCTTAAGAATTTAGGGAACGATATATAATGCACTTTTTATTAAATACATCTATTAAAGGTTTATTAAATATTTAAAAATTATGAAAAAATTGTTGACAAGATATGACAGGTTATGTATTATATAAAAGTTAGAAAAAATATTGATCCATTAGCTCAGCAGGCAGAGCACTTGACTTTTAATC
>DHUT01000102.1:16985-20033 GCA_002409285.1 Firmicutes bacterium UBA5227
ATTATAAACAACATTTGACGCTCTGTTGCGACGTTGGATGTTGCTTTTTTGTATGCGTTCATTCTCGTATGCCTATTTTTCAAAGGAAGGGGCATGCATTTTTTTATCAGGGATAGTTTTTGAGGGTTGGAAGGAATGTCCACGTTAAGCTCAGCCTTTGTCTGTAAAAGGAATGTTCGCAGCTTAACAATTACTTAGTATGTAAGGGAGAAAGAAATAAGAGGATATTTTATTTTTCTTTTCTACAATTTTCTACAAAATAATTAATAATAAAACTGTATATTATATGCAAACGGAATCAATCGAAGAGGTAGTGATGAAAGATAATGATTTGAACGAAAACGTAAACAGGGAAGAATTGGAAATTATAGCCGGAATGCAAGATGAGAAAATGGCTGCTTTAGGTCAGCTTTCAGGAGGCATTGCTCATGATTTTAACAATCATTTAATGAGTATAATCGGTAATGCAACAATGATACAAAAAACCGATGACTTGGAAAGAATTCATGATTATGCGGAAAGAATAGTTCATATATCTCAAAATGCTGCAAGTCTTACAAAAAAAATTCTTATGTTTTCCAAGAAAGAAAGCAGCATAAATAAACCTGTGAATTTGAAAAATATAATGGATAATACGTATAGAATGATGGAATTTATTCTTTGTAAGGAAATTGACTTAATTTACAGTTATGATGCAAATGATGAATTTATATTGGGAGACGAGTCCCAGATTGAAAGTATGATTGTAAATATGATATTTAACTCAAGAGATTCAATGAATAATGAATTCGGCATAATTAAAATAGGAACTATGGACACTGTGATTTTTTCAGAAATGGTATTAAGTCATGGAGAAATAATAAAACCGGGCAGATATATAGCAATTTATGTTGAGGATAATGGTTCGGGCATGAATGAGGAAATATTACAGAAGATATTTGAGCCGTATTTTTCTACAAAAAATAAAACCAACGGCACCGGCTTAGGTTTATCGGTAGTATTTGGCACGGTAAAATCCCACAGCGGTTACATTAATGTCATGAGCAAGCCTAACAAAGGAACAAGGTTTGAAATATTCATACCGGTGCTTAAAGGAAAAGGTGTGCCTGATAAAAAGAAAATAAAAGATAAAGAAAACAATATTGTAATGCTTGTTGACGATGATATAAATGTTTTAGATGTTGAGGCAGAGATGTTAGAGGATTTAGGGTACGATATAGTTAAATTCAATAATCCCATCGATGCACTGAATTATTATAAAAATGAATCAAAAAAAATATCCTTTTCAGTAATAGATATAAGGATGCCTGAACTGGGCGGCAAGGAACTTTTTGAGAAAATGCAGTTAATAAATGAAGATGCAGCAGCTATTTTTATATCCGGTTATGCGCAGCAGGCAGAATATGAAGAATTAATGAAAAGGGGGCTGACAATTATTGAAAAACCATTTACGTATGAGGAGTTATCGGAAAAAATCGCTAAAATGTATTATTAAATATTAAATCCATGATGAATCGTTATTATGGATTTTTTTATCTAAAAGCTTTCCTGTATGGAATATTAACCTTGATAGCATTGTTAAGATAATTTAACAATATAAGAATCATATTCTTTTGACAATTGATAATTTTTTGATAAAATGTAACATGATAATAACAAAGGTTAATAACAGGAGGATGAAATGAATATACATGAGTACACGTTTGCTGATCCTTATCCGTTTGGGAAGCTATCAATTATTGCAATGAAGGGGTGCGAAGAAGTAGCTTCAAAAATAGACTACTATTTAAAAGACTGGAGGAAGGATTCAAACGGTGTTATATATTCAGAGGGTTCAGTTCCTATACAATCATTTCTTTTGGATGCCGCTTGTCCAAGATTTGGATCCGGTGAAGCAAAGGGAGTAATAAATGAAACAGTAAGAGGTCATGATATTTTTATTATATCAGATGTTTTTAATTACGGAGTAACTTTTAAAATGTACGGGATGGAAGTGCCGATGAGTCCCGATGACCACTATCAGGATTTGAAGAGAATAATTGCGGCAATGAACGGCAAGGCAAAGCGTATAACTGTTATAATGCCCATGCTTTATGAAGGAAGGCAGCATAAGAGAGCTACAAGAGAATCATTGGACTGCGCTATGGCGTTGCAGGAGCTTACATCAATGGGGGTTGAAAATATAATTTCCTTTGATATTCATGACCCGAGAGTCCAAAATGCAATTCCTCTTCATGGTTTTGAAGATTTTCATCCACATTATCAAATGATAAAATCATTTGTAAGAACGGTACCCGATGCTAAAATTGACAGGGAACACATGATGATAATATCTCCTGATGAAGGCGGGATGTCAAGATGTATTTATTATTCATCTGTTATGGAGTTAGATTTAGGCATGTTCTATAAAAGAAGAGATTATTCAGTTATAGTTAATGGCAAAAATCCCGTAGTCAGCCATGAATTCTTAGGTGATAATTTGGTAGGCAAGGATGTTATTGTTGTTGATGACATGATTGCTTCCGGAGATTCAATGATTGATGTGGCTAATAAACTAAAGGAAAGAAAAGTAAAAAATGTTTATGTATTTGCTTCTTTCGGTTTATTTACGGAAGGATTCGAAAAATTTGACAAAGCATATCGAGACGGCATTATATCAAGGGTCTTTACGACGAACATGATTTACCGAAGACCGGATTTAATGGATAAGCCTTGGTACACTGAAGTAGATATGTCAAAATATATTGCAAATATTATCGATACATTAAATTATGACAATTCATTGAGCGAATTATTAGATCCTGTTCAGAAAATTAAGAAATTACTAAAAAAATAAATAAATTAAATAATGCCTGGTTACAGGCATTATTTTATATACTTTAACCCATTTTTCAAATGGAATAGGGTTTAATCAACAAATGATTAACAAAAAACAGCAAAAAACAGATTTAAAAGGTTAGAAGAAATATAAATTGAAATAAACTTAGTTGTATGTTATAATTTTTATCATTAATATTTCAAAGTTAAGCATAATAAGAAGAAAGAACT
>DHUT01000079.1:0-3681 GCA_002409285.1 Firmicutes bacterium UBA5227
TGGAATGTATGAGGAAACATATGGGCTTATACCTGCATTTATTGTAATTGCAATTACTCTTGGTTATGATAGATTAGTTGGTGGTTCAATAGTTTTTGTAGGTGTTGCCACAGGTTTCGCCTCAGCAGTATTAAATCCCTTTACAATAGGTATTGCCAGCGATATAGCAGGCATTCCGCTTGTTTCCTTTAAACTGACCACATTCAGAATTGTATGCTTTATATTGTTTGAAACCCTGTCAATATCATATGTTATGAGATATGCGAAAAAAATAAGGAAGGATCCAACCAAAAGCATACTTTATGGAAACGAAGAGGAAAACAGCCTTACAAGCGAAGCGTTAACCAGGGATGAAGTTCTTAAGCTAAATTTCACAACAAGGCAAAAGCTGTCGCTGATTGTATTTGTTGTTCTGATTTGCTTAATTGCCTATACTGTTGTTGTATATGAATTTTATTTAACAGAGCTTTCGGCAATGTTTTTAATAGCTATGATTGTGACAGGAATTATAAATAAAATGAGTTCAAAAGAAATATGTGATGCTTTTCTGGAATCAACCTCAATGTCAATGTATGGGGCACTTTTTATTGGTCTGTCTCGTTCCTGCTCTGTTGTTTTGGAACAGGCAAGTGTTATAGATACTGCAATTCTGTACTTATCAGGTGTTATAAATTCACTTCCAAACTGGTTTGGTTCAATAGGCATGCTAATTGTTCAAAATCTGATTGGGTTCTTTATAACATCCGGAAGCGGCATGGCTGTTGTAACAATGCCAATTATGGCTCCACTATCTGATCTTATAGGAATAAGCCGTGAAATGGCAGTAACGGCATATCAGTTTGGAGACGGATTTTCAAACATCTTCTGGCCGACTGTTGTTGCAACCGTATGTGGAATAATCGGTGTAGGAATAGATAAGTGGTATAAATTTATAACCCCGCTATTCTTGATGATGTTCCTTTTGCAATGTGTCATGATGTTAGTCGGAGGAGTAATATTCTAAACCCTGATTTATATTCATAAATCTGAAATGAAAATAAATATAAACCTGGTGCATGTATAAAAATTTTAGCCATTCTCCAGGTTTATCCCAATTTTATTAAATAAATCAGCATAGACATAGACATTCATATATTACATATTGTTTTTTTAGCGTTAATAAGTATAATAGATTATAGTTAGTTAGCGAGGTGAATTAATTGAGAGTTGATGATTTATTTAATATAAATCCGGAGCTAAAATATATAAGTGGAGCCGGAGGTGGAGGTCGCAGTATAAAATATGTAGATGTTGTTGAAATTCCCGAAGGCGGCTATTGGACAAAGGAAGGAGATTTCATTATAACCACAGGATATTTTTTCAAAAATAATAATTCTTTGTTTTTAGACTTTATTTCTTCATTAATTGAAAAAAGAGCGAGTGGTCTCGGAATTAAATTAGGAAAATATATAAATGTAATCACAGAAGATATTATCGAACTTTCGGAAAAATATGATTTTCCTCTAATAAACGTTCCTATTTATTTGAGTTATCGTGAAATATCAAAACCAATACTGAAATTTATTGCAAATGAAAATGATTACATCACAGAGCAGTTTCAATACTCAACTGTGGAAATGCTTTATCTCAGCATAATTTCCCAAGCTGATTTTCAGGTATCAAGGATTATTGAAAACGCAAGGTATTTATCAATAAATAATGATACAAACAGATGCTTATGTATTGTAAGATACAATTTAATCATAGATGAAAAAATGTTTTCGAACGTCTACGGCAAGTTAAAAAAGCAGTATGCTTCAAACAATATAATTTGTATTCATCAGACGGATCTTAAAAAAATAACATGTGTATTTGAACTTGATCCCTTATATTTGTATCCTAAGAAAATAAACACTTTTTTTGAGGAATTTTATCATATGATTTGTGCAGCGATATCTGAAAATGTCCCGGTTCACATAGGAATCAGCGAATGTTTTAAGACTCTTGTTCAAATGAACAGTGCTTATAGAAATGCTGACAGTGCTCTTAGAATAGGGTGTATAACACAAAGACAATCTCATTTATTTTATTACAGCGATTGTATAGTGGATGAGATGCTTTATGATAATTTAGAACATGATTCACTGAAATTGTTATATCAAAATTACGTTATTAAGTTAATGCAATATGACAAGCAGAAAAATACAAATTTCTACCACACCCTAATAGCGTTGGATAAATACGGATTCAATATGAATAAAACATCAGATTCTCTTTTTATACACAGAAATACTTTATATAAACGTGCAGAGAAAATAGGTGAAATTCTCCAATGTGATTTGGAAGATCCCCAAACAAGGTTTATTATTTCTCTGTCATTAAAATATGGCAACCTTGTAGACCCATTTTAAGCCTCCTTGCTTATATGTTCTGCATATATTCGAATAGCGTTTTTTTCAGCCTTTGCTTCATACAGGGCACTGTCTGTATTTAATATCATTTGAGCCATGTCTGTCTTTTTTTTATGTATGGATATTCCAATACTTACCGTCAGGTTATCACCAAGGTCAATCTCTGAAGAAACCGCCTTCAGCTCGTCCTGTATCTTCCTGCAGATTTTGAGTACCTCATCCACGTCCTGACCCTTAAACAGTATACAGAATTCGTCGCCTCCATATCTATAAGGGATCCCTGTTTGGCAGCTTTCTTTCATTATTCTTCCAACTTCAGCTATACACCAGTCTCCTGTCAGATGACCCAATGTATCATTAATAGACTTAAAATTATCAATATCCATCATAACGAAAACATAGCCTATACCTGAGTTATCTTCCTCAACATCACTCATCGCCGCATGGAAAGCCCTTCTGTTATAAATCCCCGTAAGTTCATCTATATGAAGCTTTTGTATCAAATTATGTCTTTCGATTTCTTTTAGTATTGCCGCTTTGCCTTTTTCACGTGTAAACCTGATAATAACCATGCATACGCCAAATATTGCAAGCAGTATCATCAATGATAAAATGAAGTCGAAAAGCCTAGACGAACTGTTCCAAATGCTCATTTTGTCAATGTCCCAGTTAATAAAAAGCTCTGAAATTATAACAGAAATAATGGATAGTAACGATGTAATGGATGTAAGCATGTAATCAGAATAAACAGTTGTAAGAATAATAGGAAAGGAAAAAATGAAATACAATGCCGGGAAAGCTCCATGTACTGAAAAAAGAACAAAACATATTAATACAAATAAAAATGAGACCACATACGTTTTAGATTCCTGCGACAGACTTTTAGAATACACTGTTCTATGTTCTGCAACAATAAAAATAAGATTTAACAATACAGGAATTACTATAAATTTAATTATATAGATAGAAATCGTTGTATTAAGCTGTTCGGAATTTATTATAAAAAAAGCCATAACAATTTCAACCGCATGTGAAAAAGCTGCCAAAATAACCGATGTTTTATAATGAAGACTAAGCCATTTGATATCTATTTTTTTATATTCAGTTCTTATTTCACTTATTATTTCGCTTATTGAAGCCTTTTCCATAACTCTCCTTTGCCAGCTAATAAATTGACTGTGACATATTTACATAATAGCAAAAAATGTCATAAAAATCAAATATTATCTTATGAACATTATGAACAAAGTGCTGAGATTTTTAGCGGATATTAATGGTTTAAAACGGTATT
>DHUT01000079.1:3977-8776 GCA_002409285.1 Firmicutes bacterium UBA5227
TCGTTCCAATATAAAGTGTCTGCAAGATAATTTCCAATGACTGTTGATACAGGAGTAAACACACAGTAAAATCCCATGGTTTTCAGCATGGCTGCAGATATATTATCTGCAGAACGGAATGTATATCTGCGGTTTAAAGTAAAATTCCATAATACGGACATGAGCAGAGCAATTAAATAGCATGCCCAGTAGCGCCAATTTGTCAGTTCATTAAGCAGAGAAAAAACAGTTAGCTCTATAATTCCTGCTGAAGCAGAGAAGAGTGCAAATTTAATGCCACGAATCATTTCTTTTTTTGCACTTTGATTTTTATCGTCGTTACTATTTTGATTTTCTTTTTTCGGTGAAATATTCATAATATCCTCCATTGCCGGATATTCATATCCGTATGATTTATAGTTTAATAAATTAACAAGAATACCTGCTTAACTAAAATATGGAAGCAATAATTTTTTTATTTTAAGAAAAACCGCATAAGCTTATCATTTCTTTTTGAATATGGTCTGTAGCGTATGGGAATATCAAGCCAGTTTGCCTTTTTTACAATACTTCTGTAATGAGTAAAGGTGTCAAAGCTCTTTTTCCCATGATAGCTTCCCATTCCGGAATTTCCCACACCTCCAAAGCCCATGTGCGAGGTGGCAAGATGTATAATAGTATCATTGATACACCCTCCTCCGAAGGAGCACTTATTAAGTACCTGTTTTTCAACTTCTGCATTCTTGGTAAACAGGTACAATGCCAGTGGCTTTGGCTGTTTTACAATATAATCAATGCATTCTTCGATATTTTCATAGGTAATCATGGGAAGTATGGGTCCAAATATCTCTTCCTGCATGATGGGTGAATCAAGCTTTACCTCATCTAATAATGTGGGCTCCACAAATTTGCGTCTTCTGTCTGTATTTCCGCCTTCAACAATTTTACCGCTGTCAAGTAACCTGGTTACACGAAAATAGTGTTTTTCATTTATTATTGTATTCATGTCCTGAACTGTATCACCTGGGAAAAACATTGCC
The DNA here is from genome assembly GCA_002409285.1 of Firmicutes bacterium UBA5227. Classification (GTDB taxonomy): domain Bacteria; phylum Bacillota; class Clostridia; order Tissierellales; family Sedimentibacteraceae; genus Sedimentibacter. The sequence goes on from DHUT01000079.1 coordinate 4,997, forward strand.
AATTCCAACTTATAAAAAATTATAAATTTATCTTTTACATCTCTGTGAACAAACAAATAATCAGGTGCCACGCAGGTCTGCCCTGCATTGAGCACCTTGCCGAATGCAATACGCTTTGCCGCAAGCATCAAATCTGCTGTTTTATCCACGATAACCGGGCTTTTCCCTCCAAGCTCCAGTGTTACCGGTGTTAGATTTTTTGCCGCACTTTCCATTACCAGGCGTCCTACAGCCGGACTTCCGGTAAAAAAAATGTAATCGTACTTTTCTTCCAGCAGAGCAGTGTTCTGATCTCTTCCGCCTTCCACAACAGCTATGTATTCTTCCGGGTATATGGTTTTCAAAACCCAGGCAATTGCATGGCTGGTGGCAGGAGCATATGCAGAGGGCTTGACAACAGCCGTACAGCCGGCGGAAATAGCTCCGATAAGTGGTACGAGACACAACTGTATAGGATAATTCCAGGGAGCCATAATCAATGTAACTCCGTAAGGTTCAGGCGATACAAAAGATTTTGCCGGAAATTGAGCAAGGGGTGTGGGGACTCTTTTATCCCGCACCCACTTGGACAGATGACGAATGTGGAAGCTTAATTCTTCCAGAACCATTCCAATCTCTGTCATATAAACTTCTGAAGGACATTTGTTCATATCCTTTTTCATTGCATTGTTAAATAGGCCTTCATTGCTCCTGATGGAATCTTGTAATTTGCGCAGCATCAATACTCTAAACTCCGGGCTTCTGGTATTGCCCTGCTGAAAAAATTCCCTTTGCTTTTCAATTAAACTGTGAAAGTTCATTTTCTACCACCTCAACATTCAAATGTAAATCTTTAAAACTTTTTTTATTGCATTTGTAGAGTCTTTTGAATACCTGGTAATTTCTATCATATACTTCTCTTGTTCCTTCGTTTGGTATAAAAGCCTGTTCGGCAGAAACGTATTCCTTCACTATCTCAAGTTTTGGGATAACCCCAAGACCTACTCCCATAACCGCCGCCGCACCAACAGAACCCACGTTCTGGGGATTTACTGTCACATCAACCCTATGTCCCGTTATGTCAGCTAATATCTGTGCTGTAACAGGAGAAAGTGCACCTCCTCCAACAAACCGTATTGTATTGGAGACTTTTATTTTTTTCTCCTGGCACTCAAGCATCCATTTCAAATGATAGCAAACTCCTTCAACTACAGCTCGTATAAGCTCTGTTTTACCCGTATCCAGTGTTATGTTGAAAAAAATACCGGAAGCGGTCGGGTCTTCAAAGGGACATCTGTTTCCGTGAAGCCAGGGGGTAAATATCACTCCGCCTGATCCCGGTTGTATTTTGCTTATGGTTTCCATCAAATAGTCATACAAACTTGTGTATATGGTTTCCTGGCTTTCAGCCACATGCCTTTTTTCCAAATATATATCTATTTCATCCAAAGCCAGATGGTCTTTCACCCATTCCAGACACTTTCCTGCGGTTTCCATTTCGGCAAAATAGTTGTAACGCTCACTTTGTGCCCCAACAATTGCAGCAATCATTTTTCCTGCATCAACTTTTTGTTTATCAACAATTGTTGAAACCCATCCGGAGGTTCCCAGATATATGTGAGTATCTCCAGTTTCAACACAACCTGCACCTATTCCTATGAGAGAGGCATCCCCTCCTCCTCCGAAAACAGGTATACCAGGTATTAGCCCTAATTCCTTCGATGCGCCTTCAGTAAGATATCCTGCCCGGTCTGTTGATTTAATTACATCAGGAAGATGTTCCATCCTTACTCCATACATTTCGCACAGCTCCTTGCTCCAGCCTTTTCTTCCTGTTCTGGTGTCATACAGCAGTGTAGCAAAGGCTGAATCTTCCGTCATTACAAATCTTCCGGTACATTTGCAGATCAGGTATTCCTTTACATCCAGCCATTTATATGTTCTTTCAAAGTTTTCCGGCTCGTTATGCTCCACCCATTTATATTTCCATACCGGGTCTTTAACACTTGTTGAAGCTGCCCCCGATATAATCAAGCTTTTTATAAGTTTAAAAACATTGGCTCCCGCAATCTGAATTCCGTATGCCATGCCTTGCTTTATTTCTCTGACGGCACGCTGATCCATATAGCTCATGGGTCTTCTTACCGCCGAGCCCTTTTTGTCAACCAGCACAAGTCCCTGCATTTGTGAGCAAAAGGATATCCCTTTTATGTCAGATGGTCTTATATCTGCAGAGTCAAACAGCTTCCTTGTGGTGGAGCACATGGCACTCCACCATTCATTTTCATTCTGCTCCGCTCCTCCGTTTTCAATCATATAAAGACCATATCCCTCGTGCACACCTGCTATTAGCTCTATCTTCCTGCCTATGCTGAAAAGGCAGGTTTTAACACCGGTAGTTCCTATATCATAAGCAATTACATATATCATAGCTATATCCTTTTTGTGCTTTAGCACATTTAATGTTACGATTCACAGTCTTGGTATGTAACAAATAATACCTGTTTAATGTGAATAGTAATCACCTAATTTCTATGAATAATCTCCGACTGGCGAAAAGTAAATGCAGATTCAATAAATTTCAGAAGCTCTGAAACAACCATTTCATCATCTTCAAAATCTTCTTTGCAATATACCTTTGCTCTCTCATTAAAATAATCACAGCAGTAAGAAAACTGCAGCATGGTTAGCAAATTATCAAAGAAAAATGCAAAGAGCCCGGGATTAATATCGTCTCTTATGTCTCCGTCCTTTATGGCTCTTTCAATAAATTCGGTGTATACCCCGGCAGTCATACTCTCTATTTCCGCAGCATACATGGATGCATATTTCCTGCTGTTCACCGAAGTAATAACATTGTACATTTTAATGTAATTACCGTTTTTTCTTGAATAGCCCTGAAGTGAACGTATCATCTTTTCCGCTCTCACCAGAAGCTTTTCTTCACCTTGTGTAACCTCATGCAGCACAGATTCCAGAACACTGAGGCTTTTTTTCAGACAGGCGTGGAAAAATTGCTCCTTATTTTCATAGTATTTATAAAGAACTCCCACACTTATGCCTGCGTTTTTAGCAATAACCTTTACGCTCGCACCCTCAGGTCCTTTTTCAGCAAATTCTGCTATTCCGGCTTCAAGCACTTCTGCAAGTTTTTCTTCTGTCAGTTTTTTCAACATATTTAACCTCGTTGTTCTTTTATCTTCGAATATTTATTTTTGTAGATAATTCGTTGAATATGAGCATCTATAGTGCTTATGCAATCTGTTTTATTCAGAACTGCGGAATATAAAGCAGCAGCACATCCTTTTCTAAGAATCATAGCAGCCGCTTTTGCATCACTTTCGGTTTTACCCGTGCAAATAGCCCCTTCATTCTCCAATAAAACAGCATTTTTGTTCCTTAATTCTCTTGCTATGACCGTTGGATTTAATAAGCTGTTTTTTACTGTCTTAATATTCACGCCCACAATCTGGACAAGGTCATCAAGCAATGGTTTCAAATTCCTTCCGGTGCAGCTGACTTCCACTATCTCATCGTCAGTTGAATGTATAATGCAGGCTGCATTACCGGATTTGTAGATTTCAGCGTGAAGCACTGCTTCTTCAGGTGCCGATTCCGATAGTCCTTCTAATATATATTCTGAAGATTTCCCGTTACATTCAAGAATAAACCTGTTACCTTCACGATAGCTTCTTCCATAGTCGCGGACTTGTTCCATACTTTTTTTATTTTTCCCACATACCTTTTCAAATATTTCCTTTGACATTTTTTCAAGAGCCTGTGCAATTTCAAAAGAATTTT
>DHUT01000047.1:0-9374 GCA_002409285.1 Firmicutes bacterium UBA5227
CAGGAAATCAATATTACGTACAAGGCTTAATTTATAGTTTTTGAAAGAGTTGATGATGTCAATGATGTTTTCCATGATTTCCAGCACTTCATCTTTGCTGAGGCTTACAATCTCAATAATTCCGTTAATTAATGCCGGGAATTTCCTGTACCTTATCAAGTCTGTAATGGCTTTCACTGAGCATACATCATAATACTCACAGTAGCACATTCCTTTTTTAAATTCATTTAGCCTAATTTCAAAGGTTTCCATAGAAAATGAGATGTCTTTTTGGGGAAGTTTTTTTCTTTCAAGTATGTTTTTATATAAAGCCGGGGTCATCATAAGCGGATGTTGGGCGGTTCTGCATAAAAAGCTGTTTCCCATATATTCCTGAGACTTAAACAAACTGCTGTAATATTCAGTCTGCTTATCATCGGGATAATATTCTATCAACGGTCTTGAATTTGATTTAATATGTGTTTTTATATATTCATGGAATATATTTACCGCGTGACTATTTCTTAAGAGAAATCCGGATTTTTCATATGAATTTTCACTGCAGGGGAAGCAGGATAATGCTCCTAAGCCTGGAATAATGCACATCTCCCGTTCTGAGTCAATAATGTCGTACCTAATGTAATAATAGATCTTCAGTTTTTTGGTCATAAAAACCGGACTAATAAATTTTATAAAACTTATTATTCTATCTATGTTACTGTCCAGCTTTAACAAAAAACATATTTCTATGTTCTTTTCGGATGCAATAAGCAGTTGTGTCTTCATTTCTGCCATAAGCCGAGCCTCATCACTGCTTTGGACTTTTAAGTAACCATAGTATGTTATATATATGGTATTGTTTCCTGAGTTTTTTGAGCTTGTTGCAGATTTCAGCAACTGAATGCACGAGGAAAGTGCGCTAATATTTCCAAAAAATATTTTATCGTCTGATGATAAAGACAGAACTTTTTCGAGGATTATATCAGTGCAATATAGAGAATTATGCGACAGTTCCTGGTTAGTACTCAAGTTGCTATTTTTTTTATTTTCCTTTTTTCTGCACTCTATAGAATAGCCTTGACATTCTGATAATAAAATTTTTATTTTATCCTTGATTGAAACTGTCGAAGGATTATTATCACAGACCTTGTACAAGAGGGCATCAAGGCTTTTAATCTGGGTACTGTTATGAAAACTTCTGGAAAGATATTCGGCTATATTTTCAATGTATGCAGTGTTGTATGCCGGAATTCTTTTTTCGTGTATCCATCTGTTAATGAGTGAATTGTCAACATTTATAGCCTTTGATAGTCTGTTCATGCTAATATCCAGTATTGAGAGCAATGACCTCAGACATTCTCCAAATGTCATATTTGTCATAGGCTTCTTCTCCTTTAATATATTAAAATTTTGAAGCTTTATAAATTAATAGGTATTTTCTGCATATATATTAGCACAAAAAAGGCTTTATAGCTATAAATGTGACTTGTGTTTCAACGGCTAAAGCTGACTACAAGTACAATATATATACGTTATGATGATTAGTAATCCCTTGAATTTTATTTAGTAATCTGATGTAACTCATGAAAATCAGGTATTCTTGACTGTTTAACAACAAATGCTATTAGTGTATTTATTTTCAGAATTTGTCATTGCCATGGCAATGACATAACTATATCAATTGTAGAAATATATCGAAAAATGCCGAAGTAGTCGGTGTAATATATTACCGGTTATATGTTTTAAAAGATATTCCGGGTAATAATTAATTAAGTAAATACTTAACAGGAGGGAGTATGCTTAAATTTAGAAGTATAAAAATGAAATTAACCCTGCTTTTCGGAGTACTGGTGGTGCTTGTGTGTGTAGGGCTGGGAGTATCGTCTTATAATGCAGCATCAGCATCTATGAAGGAAAGTATAAATGAATCCATGTCTCAACTGGTTAAAGAGGCGTCAAAGGTGGTTAATGCAAGAATAAATATCCAGATGGCTGCGCTTGAGACACTTGCGGACAGTGATTATATCAGTACAGATATGTTAACTTTAGACGAAAAACTTCAATTGCTTAAAGGCGAAGCTGATATGAGGGGACACGTTAGTATGTCAATAGTGGATTTGGATGGTAATTCAACAAGCACAAAGGGAGAAAGTTTTAAAATTGTAGACAGAAGTTATTTTACTAAGGCGGCTTCTGGAGAAAGAGCTGTATCAGATCCTATAATAAGTGCGGCTGACGGAAGTATAGTGGTATGTTATGCGGTTCCTATAAAAAGGGATAATAAAGTTACCGGGGTTCTTATTTCTGCCCGGGATGGAAATGAATTGAGCAGTATTACAAACGACATAGGTTATGGGAAAAGTGGAAAAGCGTTTATGCTTAACAGTACCGGGGTTAAAATTGCTCACAATGACAAGCAACTTGTAATGAGTGAGGACAATGACTTTAATAATGTAAATTCCGACAGTGAGCTTTTGCCGCTGGTGGAAATTGAAAAGCATATGATTGAAGGAGAGTCCGGTGTGGAAGAATATAAATATATGCAGGAGGATAATTACATAGCATATTGTCCTATTGAAGGTACTGACTGGTCAATTGGACTGACTGTTCCCAGTGAAGAAGCAATGATGGGTGTTAGACAGCTTTATAAACAAATGGTAATGGTCTCCGCTGCTTTTGTATTATGTGCTGTGGTATTAACTGTTGTGATTTCTCTAAGCATTTCACGTCCAATCGGAGAAGCTGCAAATTATTTAAAAATGGTATCGGAAGGTGACCTGACAATGGAGGTGTCACCAAAGCTTTTAAAAAAGAAGGATGAAACAGGGGTTCTTGCTAATGCTATTGAAACCATGCGAAAATCTGTATCCGGAATTATAAAGGAAGTTTCCGAGGAATCAATTAGTGTTAATAAAGTGCTTGATGTAATTAATTCTGATATGGAAGAGCTTAATAAAAGTATAGAGGAAATCTCTGCAACTACTGAAGAAATGTCTGCTGCATCTGAGCAGACTGCTTCTTCAGTTGAAGAAATGAATGCAACTTCTGAACAGATAGAGAGTGCCATAAGCTCTGTGGCCGCTAAGTCTCAAGAAGGTGCCAATGTGGTTTCTGAGGTTTATAATACGGCTCAGAAAATGAAAGTTGGGGCTGAAGAGGCTAAGAGCAATGCAATGGAAATATATTTAAGCACAAAGGAACATATGGAAATAGCAATACAACAGGCGCAGGCAGTAAATCAGATAAGCGAATTGTCGGATGGAATTTTAGATATTGCATCTCAAACTAATTTGCTTGCATTAAATGCGGCAATAGAAGCTGCAAGAGCAGGGAAGGCTGGGCAGGGCTTTGCGGTTGTGGCTGACGAAATTCGCAGCCTGGCTGTGAACTCGAAAGCTATGGTTGCAAGGATACAAAAAGTTACGAAAGAGATACTGATGGCTGTGGACGATTTGTCGGAAACTTCAGGTCAGGTAATGGGTTTTATTGACGGAAAGGTTCTGAATGATTATGACAAGCTTGTGAATTCAGGGCAGAAATACAGCGAAGATTCGGAGGAAATAAACGGTATGATAACTGAATTTAGTTCTGCATCGGAAGAAATACTGGTTTCGGTACAGCATATGGTGTCTGCCATAAATGAGATTTCTTCCGCTACCACTGAAGGTGCACAGGGTTCATCTAATATTGCAGAACGATCTGTGGGTATAGTAATGATGTCAAACAATGTAATTCAGTCAGCGATAGAAGCAAGAAAAAAATCAGATTTATTAATTAACGCAGTATCAAAATTTAAAATTTAAAAATGCCAAAATATTAATAAAATATTAATATTTTGTTCGGTTTTAAAATACTGTAAGTTATGGTACAATTTTATAGCAAAAAAATTTCTTGGAGGAAGTAATGAAAAAATTATCATTAGTTTTAGCTCTATTATTGGTTTTATTTAGCTTTGCAGGATGCTCAAATGGAGAAGAACCGGCTGCTGCAGGCGAAGAGACTAAGACATTAACTGGCACTGCTAAAGGCTTTGGCGGAGACGTTACTGTTACTGTAACAGTAAACGGAAATGATATAACAGATGTAAAAGCAGTTGGTGACAGCGAAACACAGGGTGTTGGTTCAAATGCGATTGACCAGTTACCACAGTTAATTATTGATGCTGATTCTACAGATGTTGACGGCGTTACAGGAGCTACTATGACAAGTAATGCTATAAAAGAAGCTGTTAATAATGCTTTAGCAGGAAAATAGTACATATTCATAAAAATAAATCTCGCTTAGGCGGGATTTATTTTTTATGAATATGTAATTTGTATATATTTTAAGATCGAAAATTGTTCTGTTTTACATGGTTTTACATGGTTCCATATGCATTATAAAGCTTATATACTCCCACCATTTCCTTTAATGAATTTGCCTGCCCTGAAAGTTCTTCACTTGAGGCGGCAATTTCCTGTGCTGTTGCTGAATTTGATTGTACAACTCCGGAAATTTGTTCAACTCCTATATTTACCTGATATATTCGATCGCTCTGTTTAAGTGATGCCTCTGCTATTTCACTAACCAGTGAATTAGTTTTATTGGTTATAGTTACCGCACTTTTTAAGGATGTCTCTGTTTCCACAGCAATTTGATAGCCATTCTTAACAGCGTTTACCGCACTTTCTATTAATGAAGTTGTTCCCTTTGCTGCTTCGGCACTTTTTGCTGCCAGGTTTCTAACCTCATCGGCCACAACGGAAAATCCCTTTCCTGCTGCCCCGGCTCTTGCTGCTTCAACTGCTGCATTTAATGCCAGTATATTAGTTTGGAATGCAATGTCATCTATGGATTTGATTATTTTTTCTATTTCTTTTGATGTGGTGTAAATTTCTTTCATAGATTTCATCATATCGCCCATGAATTGGTTGCTTTCTGAAACTTTATTTCCTGTTTCGTCAGATAATTTGCTTGCTTCAGCGGCTTGCGACGCTTCTGATTTTACTTGATCGGAAATGTCTGAAATGGTTGCTGCCATTTCTTCTGTTGCGCTTGCTTGCTGAGTTGCACCTTGTGCAAGAATTTGTGCTGCTGATGAAACATGTTCTGCGCCGGCATCTATACCTTCCGAAGCCTGATTAATTTCAATTAATATATTGCGTAGTTCCGAAAACAAGGTGTCTACAATTTCTGCTATTGTTGCATATATTCCGGTTTGATTTGATGAGTCTGAAGAATATGTCAAATCATGATTAATTATTGCACTGTTGTATCCCCCGATATTCTCTGCAAGCTGATTGAAGGCTTGTACTGCTCCTTCCATTGAGCGTGCCAAATGTCCTATTTCGTCATTTTCTTTTATCTGACTGAGATTTATAATAATATCTTCGCTTATTTCACCGGTTTCAATTGCTTCTGCAGCTGCAACCACACAGTCTAACGGATTTTTAACTCTTCTTTTAAAGTATTTATTCAAAATAATAATGCTGCCGACTATAGAAATAATGCAAATTATAATTATAAATATGATTTCGCTGAATATTCTTTTTTCAACTACAGAGTAATCATTACCTGCGAAAAGAGCTCCAACAACTTTTCCGTCAAAAGACATTATAGGCTTGTAGGTACTTAAATATGTCTTGCCTAAGATATTAGATTTTCCTGTGAATTCCTGCTTGTTTGTTATTACCTTGCCTGCCATATCAGAATCAAGTTTTGTCCCGTTTAACCTGTTACCATTTTGGATTAAGGTTGAATTGACCCTAACATCATTTTCAAAGATTGTTATATCACTTTTAATTACTGATTTTATGTTATCAACAAATTTTGTGTTTTCAAGATTGTAATCAACCAATACAAATCCGGTTACTCTGTCGCTGTCATAAATCGGCGAAACAGCAAGGATGGCAAAATAATCAGATGCAGCTCTTCCTATATCCGAACCGTATTTGCCGCTTAAAGCTGCACTTATCAGTGGGTTGCCTGACAGATCCTTACCCTGCTCTGCCGATTCGCTTGTGCTTGCTATAATTTTACCATCGGCATCTGTAACAGTAAAATTTCTTGCATCCTCTGCACCGCCTTTTAAGCCGTTTAAATAGGATTGTGTGCTTCCCTTATTTTTATTTCTTAATGAGTCGACAACAACTTGATTTGATGACATTTCATCTGCATATTGCTCAACGGTGTTTTTTATGGATTGAATTTCCTTTTCAACATATTTAATCGAAGTGGAAGACTTGTCCACTGAAGTTTCTTCTATCATCCCATTTAAATTGAAAATCGTTAATGATAATGTAATTGCTGTAACTATAATCAGATTTATTATGCTTATCACCAATATTTCTCTGGTGATGCCGGATCCTGTACTTGCTGCGTCTTTTTTACTAAAGTGTCTTTTTAAATTCAACTTATATCCTCCTTGTGTGACCAAAATGCTGTAGGTCATGGTTTATTTATACCATCAATAACATATTTAAAACACATTGCCGCAGAAATATTTTATATATTATTTATTCACATCTGATTGCTAAATTTCTCATTGCTGATTACCTCTATGCCGTTTAAGCGGAGCATCTCTGCTGTAACCCCTTTGCCTGGAATCAATGTTTTGCTGAATGTGCCGTCATAAATATAATTACTGCCGCAGGAAGGACTTTTTTCTTTTAATATTGCTTTTTTTATGTTATATCTCTGTGCAATTTCCAATGTTTTTACCGCTCCGTCTACAAATTGCCGGGTTTTGTCCTCAGATTCTGCATTAACTACCTTTCCGTCCTTTATTTCACATGGAAGCCTTGGTACCTCAAGTCCTCCTAATAATTCAGGGCAACACATTATTGCTCTTCCTTCCTCAATTAATTTCTTTATCTCCGGGGAAAGAGAACTCTTGCCGTCATATCTTGTATTTTCGCCACATAGACATGCACTGACTATATATTCATAGCAGTGCCCTTTTTTCAGTGCTTTTATATTATTATCGTTATTATTCAATGATTCACATCCTGTTCTTATACTGATATAAATAATTTTATCATAAGTATTTATAATTATCTATTTATAAATAGTAAATAGTAAAGCGGCCGTAAATTTTCGGCCGCTTCATCTCTATTCAAATAATATCACAGCATCCTTGTTTTTGATTCTTGGAAGGATGGTCTCAATAATTCTAAAATAGTGATTCAAGTCTTTTGTTTCCAGGTAAGAAGTAGCTATATCCTGACCAATTACAAGATCCATATTTTGTGGCTCTGCATTTACTAATACCACCTTGTTGCTACCCAACACAGGGGTTGAAAAAATGTTTCCGTTAAGCAGTTTACTGAGCCTTTCATATTCGGTAATTCCTGTTCCCGGTTGAATTCTTTGGAGCTGCAAAAGTACATTCGGGCTTAATATAAGTGCCTCTCTGCCTACCAGTCCGCATTCCAGAAATTTTGTAAGACCGGCAGTGATGTCTTTAACAGGGTTTTCCCCTTCATTCCAGTCTCCTTTTTGCAGCTTTGTGATTCCCTTTGCTGTTAATATGCCTTCATATTTTAATTTTTCGTTGCCAAAGAAAATCAATTCGTCTTCCTTTTTTGAAATTGCCACTGCTGCCCTTTCGGCAGCAGACAGGTCAATGGGCATGCCTGTTTGTTCACTTGTTTCAAGGTCTCTCCAAAGCAGGCTGAAATCCTCATAAATCAAAGGTAACTGTTCGTATCTTCTGCCTGTAATTATCCTTGGGTTTTCTTCGATTTCTTCTACTTCTGTGGTATCTATATTGATACTTTGAACACCTGCCCCCAGCGGACCATAAAGATTTAAGAATTTTCTCCCTTTCAGGATTTTTCTTGCAATTGAGGTTACAGACTCATCTATTTTATCCCAAAGTTCCTGGGATATGGGAGAGCCTTCTCTTGATAAATAATCCATGTTTACCTCCTATTTTAATAAACTGCCTACCGTACTTTTTGAGGAATCTGATGGAATTGAAATTTTCAGATCTTCAAGCATTTCTTTGACTTCCTCTTCACCTTCGGCAAAATGAACTGCTTCCTCCGGGTCTAAGTATTTTAGTAATGTCATTAATTCACCGATATGTGCTTTTTCCTCATCTCTGATGTCCGAAATTACTTTTTTTGCAACCGGGTCGTCAGTTGCCTGAACATGGGCATCATAGACATAAATTGCCTCAAGCTCGCCTGCTATATTTAGCCTGACTGCCTGAATCAACTCTTCCTTTGTCATTTTTCTGGGCACATTGCCTGCAAATGGATTTGCAAAATTAGCCATAAAAAACCTCCTAATAATATTTATTACTTATATTAGTAATATACCAATAAATTGAACAATTAAACAAATTTCATATAACGGAAGATTTCAAAATTTTTTTCATTCCGAAGCACTCATAGTCATATCCCATGTCGACAATTGTGACGTTCATGTATCTTTTATCGTACAGAAGATCCATGTCCCTTCCTACGGTACCGTCGGGATTTATTATTCGTATCAGAGGTCTGAGTATGTTTTCCTTATAGTTTTTCACAACAACGGCTAATTGACCATTGCTTAATTTTACAAATGTGCCAATTGGATAGGCAACAATAATCTTAATGAAATGCTGTAGTATATCGTAATCAAAGTGTGTATCTGCACAGCCCATTATATATTCTATAACTTCATTTGGAAAGGCAGATTTTCTGTAAGGCCTGTCAGATGTTAATGCATCATACACATCGCATACAGACAATACTTTGGCATAATAGCTGATGTTGTTTGCAGTCCTTCCATAAGGGTATCCCGTTCCATCCAGTTTTTCATGATGGCTTTCAATCGCCCTCAGGATATCGTTTGAAACCAAATTATTAAGCTGTTTCACGGCGTTAACAGGATGCTCCTTAATTATTGCGAATTCTTCTTCTGTGAGTTTTCCGGGCTTGTTTAGTATTTCAACAGGTACCAGCATTTTCCCTATGTCATGGAGCATTCCGGCAATACCCAGCTCATGAAGCTTGGGTTCACTCAGCCCTAACGAAATACCTGTTGATATGCTCAATATAGATACATTTAAACAATGCTGAAATGTATAGCTGTCGTAGTTTTTAAAATCTATTATATTGTATGTCAGGTCATCCTTGTATAAAAGCTCGGTTATTAAATCATTTACAATGGACGAAATTTGTTTTATTGTTGTTGCGTTGATTTTGTTTGAGCTCATCTGAAAGTCATAATAAACGTCCTTAATTTGGGTCAAAGTTTTTGCCTTTAATTTGTCATCTATGTACGACTCTGCAATTATGTCTGAAAATGCTTCAGATTCAATATATGCGCCATCTATGTTATGATAAAGAATTCTTTTGATATAAGCGTTATTTAAAACCTGCCCTTTAGATAAAAGTAAAGTATTAAAATTGTTGTTGTCATAAAGC
>DHUT01000047.1:9560-24392 GCA_002409285.1 Firmicutes bacterium UBA5227
TATCATGCCAGGTTTGAGGTGCTTGCCAATTATATATAACATTTATTTCTCCGAATATTATAGATTATCAAATACCATGACAGTATATCATACAATCTGGCATAATTCTACAAATTTTTTATAATATGTAAGGTCAAATAACGTGTATAATATGGACAATAACTATTTTTAGACTTTGGCTGCTGATGTTGAATAAATATAATCCTCCTGATTTTTATAAACTTCTTAAATATACATTTGTTAAATAATCAGGCTGTTAATTTCTGTCAGAGTTTTTACAATGTTATAAAGTATTTTAAATTTTTTTAATAAACAATCTTAAAAAGAAGATATGTTCTGAATATAATCAAGTTATCCACACCTGTGGATAAAATTGTGAACAACTTTTATTTTATGTTAAAAATGGAGCTTATCCTTTGTCAAGTATTTTTTAAAAGAAATTATAAAAAAATTAGTGTTGAAATTTCAATATGCAATAAATATGAGTTTTTCACAGCTTATCCACTGCTGTGGAAAAGTTGAATATTGTATGGTAAGTATAAATATTAAGTAAAATAAAATTTTCTATACTACATTATTCGACATTCATACATCTAACTGTATTATATAATATATTTGTTCCGGAAATCTATTAAGCAAATTAAAGTGCATGTTGAACGGCAAACAAAAGACGCAAGCAAAAGGGAAAGGAATATTCGGGGGAATACAGGACGTTAGTTTATTTTAATTTGTCGGCAAACACAAAAAGACGCCTTACTGCGTCTTTTTGTGTTTGATCGATTTGAATCTGTAATGTTATTTAATTTAGAGGGTACTATAGCTCCGGCTCTATTAAACCGTAATTTCCATCTTTTCTTTTATATACTACATTAACTTCTTCTGTTTCTGCATTTAAAAATACAAAGAAATTATGTTTTAGTAAGTCCATTTGAAGTATTGCTTCTTCTATAATCATAGGTTTTACAGCAAATCGCTTGGTCTTTACTACTTTAAAATCCTGTTCATCTCCATCAATATCAAGAGGTTCAACATTTTCAAATTTTATGGAATCATTTGAATGTTTTTTATTTTGCAGCTTTGTTTTATACTTTCTTATTTGCTGTTCTAATGATTCAACTGCTTCGTCTATGGCATTGTACATATCGTCGGACATTTCTTCGACACGTACTATTCTGCCGTTGAAAGGAATCGTTACCTCAACTTTATGTAATTTCTTTTCGATGCTTAGAACTACTTTTGCTTCAATATCCTGCTGAAAAAACTTATCAAGTCTCCCGATTTTTTTTATTGTTGCCTCCTTTAATGGCTCTGTGAGTTGTATGTTTTTCGCATAAATAGATATTTTCATGCAGTCAGCCCCTTTCAAGTTATTTATTATTAATATACTAAAATATTACCCAAATATGAAACAAATAAACAAATAAAATTAAATAATTTACATTGAATTTACAAACATAAAAAAAAGATGCTGTTCACATCTTTTTATTTTGATTATTTTGTGCTGTATGCAGGCTTCCTGCCAATCATCTTAATGAAGTTTGAAGCGTATTCAAAGGAGGCGATGTACTTGTCCACGTAGCTTACAATCCATGCTTCTTTTGATTTGGGCAGACCGAAAGGAAACATATGCCCCTTAATAATATTTTCTTCTTTTTCATTTAAATCAAAATACTTGCTTGCATTCTCAAAAGCAATCTTTGGATGTTCAATTGCATGTTTTATTGAATCGGATACTATTCCTATACTAAATCGTTTTTCAAATTTATATAAAAAGAAATCGTGAAGCAAAGCTCCTCTTATTGTGGATTCCCAGTCTAAGTTGTGATTATACGCTAATTGGTACGCATAGAATGCAACCTTTATAGAGTGGTCATAGACACTTTCATCATGGTGTTTTATCTTCTTCATCTGCTGATACTGCTCATGTTCAATGATGGGTTCTGCAACCTCCATAAATCTATAATCGTAATATATCATTGTCCCAACCTTTAAATGTTATTTGTATTATTTTTTATATTAAATAACACTTTCTTATGATATTACTTATCATTCAAAAATGCAATATAAAAAAAATAAAATTTATGCCTTGTTTTGGTGAAATTGCCATATGACTTCCTGACTGTGTGTGTTTGAAGATACGAACACCGAGTCTGTACAATAAAATAAGCCGTTGAATATTCAACGGCTCGTATTCTTTGTGGATATAAGTTTTATCTTATCTGTATTGAGTGCCTATGTATGATGATGGATTAACCACTGACCCGTATTTTCTTACCTCAAAGTGCAGGTGCGGACCGGATGCCAAGCCGGTAGAACCTACGGCAGCTATAGCTTTTCCCTGATATACCTTTTCACCTACAGAAACGTACAGTTCGCTGCAATGTGCATACCTTGTGGTAAATCCTCCTCCATGGTCTATGTCAACCATGTAGCCATAAGTCCCTGACCATCCGGCATAGGTTACTGTTCCGCCGTCAGCTGCCTGTATTGAAGAGCCTGCCGCTTTAGCCATGTCCTGTCCTAAGTGGAAGCCTCCGCTTCTTGAACCAAAGCGTGATGAAATATAAGAGCCCGGCAATGGATTAATGAAATATCCTGTACCTTTTTTGGGCGGGGGATCCTGAATACCTGTTGTAACTATTTCGGTAACAGGTGCGGTTATTACCTTTTCTGATAAAGTTTCTTTTGCTATCTGAATGCCATTTTGGTCAGTAACAAGGGCTTCAATTTCTGAAATTCCGTATTCACCTTTTTTGTCAATGACCTGCTCATCGTTGAACATATAAGAAACTTTGTTATATACTGTTTCATAAGGTGTTCTTTCTTCCTGCTTTATTTTTCTTGTAACCTTTACATTTAAAAATGGTTTTGGAACTACTAAATTTAATTCATCGCCAATCTGTATATGGTCAGGATCTGAATTAGGATTAGCAGTTATCAGTTCGTCCAATGTCATATTGAAGTATTCCGCAATAGTCCAATAGGTATCTCCTTCTTCTACGACGTATTTCTGTTCTTCGTCTGTTCCTTTTATTATGTAATTTGCTAATTCATCTTTCTTCGTTATTTCCTTATTTGAAGCTTTCACCTGCTTAACTTCAACTTTTTCTGCGGTATCAACATTTACTATTGTTTTTTCGTCATAGTTTTTTGTAAAATAATTTTTGACCTCTTCAATTACGTTTTTTGCTTCTGACTCGGAATTAACTATCCCTACCTGCTCTCCATCTACGTTGATTGCATATCCCAATATGCAATAATCAACATTTTCTTCAAGTATGCCATACAAATTTTTATCCGAAGCAATATCCTTATCCTTAGCCTTCGACTTTACAATTTCAAAGTTGTTGTCAATTTCTATATCGTGCTTGTATGATTTTTCTAAATTATCTTCCAATTCAAGAAGGAGAGAGTCCAATATTTCAGAGTCTCTGACTTTGCAAAGTTCTTTTCCGTCCTTTAAAATTGTAAAGCTGTCAGTTGAAAATACATTGCTTTCATGAGTCTTTAAATAACTGGAGGCATAGCTGGTGCCTAAAACCAATGTAGTTGCACAGAAAAGTGCGATTGAACCTTTAACACGCTTTGTCAGCGAAGTTTTAAAATTGAATACTTGTCTTATTTTACTTTCGGGGAGCTGTTTGAATATTTTACCGGATTCCGTAATGTTCGATTTTATTAAAGGTAAATTTAATTTTTTCATAGTTTACTTCCTGGTATTTTATCGTTGTTAAATTATATCAATAAAGGAGAAAATACTAATTCTCTTTTAAAATAAAAAATGATATAATTAAAAAGTACTGTTCTCTTAATTTATCATCCAACTTATTATACTTAAGGGATAATAAATTGTCAACAGATTATATGGGAAATGTTTTCACAAAAATATAATAAAATTATTACAAATATATTACAATTTTGAACACAACCTAAACACATAACATATTTTTACCAAAAAGGAGTAAATTATGTATTTTATTTTTCAAGAAATGCAGATTGATTTGGGAGATACCCCTATTGAGAATATATTTATAAATGATTACATGCCTGTGGCTGATGGAACCTATGTTAAGGTTTATTTGATTGGCTATAAGTTTGCAAAGGATAAACAGCCAAATTTCAACAATGAAACAATAGCTAAAAACCTAAAGCTTCCATTATCGGATGTATTAAATGCATGGGATTACTGGGAAGGAGAAGGAATCATAATAAAGCATGAAACCGACGATGAATTTAATTATATAGTTGAGTTTGTAAATTTAAAGCAATTATATATTGATAATGTTTATAAATATATTTCAAAAAACAATAAAGAAAAGTCGAATTATGTAGATAACGAAACACTGATTTCTTCCTCCAGAAATGCAGAAAACAAAAAAATGATGGAAGAAATTGAGGATATGTTTGGCAGACCATTGAAGATCAGCGAAAAACAAAAGATAATTTCCTGGCTCAACAGTTATAAGATGAAACCTGAAATTATGGCATTAGCCTTTAGCTACTGCGTAAATAATAAGAAGGTAAAAAGATTCAGCTATATTGAAACTGTTGTTTCAGCATGGTATGATGCAGGTGTAAAGGATGTGGATACCATGGTTGAATATCTAGAAAAAAGAAACGATAGATTTTCTGTCTATTCAAGGATAAGCAAAGCCTTAGGCTTTAACAGGACTCTGACTGAAGCAGAGATGAAAACCATCGACAAATGGATTGACCAGTGGGATTTCTCAATGGAAATGATATTGAAATGTCTGGATAATTCCACTAAAATTAACAATCCAAATATAAATTATTTTGATAAAATACTTGGCGAATGGTATAAGAACGGATTCAAGACAATCGAAGACCTAAAAAACGATGTTAAACCTGAAGCAAAGACCAGGACAGCAGCTAAAGAAAATTCCAAAACAAAAAATAAATTTCACAACTTTATTCAGAGCGATGACTATTCAGGTGAGGAGCTGGAGCAGATAGCCAGGAAAAGATTTGAGAAAAAACTCGATAAATTAGGTCTTAATATGCCTGATGAGGAGGAAAAGTGAATAAACAGATATTGGAAAATATAATGACTGACTATAACAATAAACGTCTCAGGGCAGCCAGAAGCTGCGATGTAAGAAAGCAAAAACTATATGAACAATTTCCTGACCTGGTGGAAACTGATACCCAAATTCAATTGCTGAATGTAAAATTGTCAAAGCTTTTCTTATTGAAGCCGGATAATTTAAATGAACAGGTATTAAACCTGAAAAAGGAAATTGAAGAATTAAAAAATAAAAGAAAAGATATTTATAAAAAAAACAGTATTCCCTTAAATTATTTGGAAATACAATATGAGTGCAATAAATGCAACGATACCGGCTACTTATCCGACGGAAAGAAGTGCAGCTGTTTAAACAGGCAGATTATAAATAATTTATACACTATGTCAAATATGGTGCATATGCTTGATAAAGAAAATTTTAATACATTTGACATAACCGTGTTTAGCAACGAAGTTTACAAGAATGAAAAACTTACTCCAAGGCAAAATATGTACTACATACTGGAAATAAGCGAAGATTTTTGCTCCAACTTTCATGACACAAATATGAACTTGCTTTTGTACGGCAGTGCAGGTCTTGGAAAAACATTTATGTGCAACTGTATTGCAAATGCATTGATAAACAGGGAAATTTCCGTGCTGTATCAAACGGCGTTCTCTCTTTTTGAGATAATTGAAAACCATAAATTCAACAAACAAAATGAATCCGAGGAAAACAGAATAAACTATGATATGATTTTTGAGTGCGATTTGCTGATTATAGATGATTTGGGAACCGAGGTAGGCAATTCATTTACAAATGCAGAATTATTTAATATAATTAACGAAAGACTCATAACAAATAAAAAAATAATAATTTCTACCAACTTATCACTGGAACAAATGAGAGATACATACTCCGACAGAATTACCTCAAGAGTATTTAACGGATTTGTACCGCTGAAGTTTTACGGAAAGGACTTAAGATATAAAAATTAAGACAGAGATTTTGTAGACGGGGTTTAAAGATGTTAACTTTTAATAAAAATAATAACACGAAATGAAAGGGACAAGGATGAAACATAATTTAATATTTGGGCATAAAACACCTGATACGGACAGCGTTTGTGCCGCAATAGCATTGGCAGAACTGAAAAATAAATTAAATGAAGTCTCGGTACCGTATATACTGGGACATATAAATAAGGAAACGGAGTTTGTACTTAATTATTTCAACGTTGAAGTGCCGAATATCCTGGATAATGTTAGAATTCAAATAAAGGATTTGGATTATGACAGAGTTAAGCCTTTTAACAAAAATAAGTCTGTTCATTTTGCATATTTCAATATGAGTGAAAACAAACTCAGAACTCTCCCAATTATTGATGACGAAGGATTTTTGGCCGGAATAGTTACAATGAAAGATATAGCCATGAGTCTGATTAACACAGACCAACAGCACCTTTGTACGTCCTATGATAATATTTTAGAAACACTCATAGGGAAAAGCATACTGAGATTTGACGAAATAATCGACGGAGAAATAACAGTTGCATCCCTTGAAACCAAAACCCTAAGAGAATCAGCAATATTGAACAAAAAATCCATAGTTATAATGGGCGACAGGCGTGAGGTTATAAAATATGCCATCGAAATCGGCGTTAGACTTATTATCATAACCGGTGACATGGAGGTTTCACCGGATTTAATTAAGCAGGCAGAAAAAAACAGAGTAAATATAATAAGCACACCTTATCAGACATATTACACTGCAAAAAATATTTCACTGTCAAAGTATGTGAAAGATATTATGAAGGGCAGAGATATTATGATGTTTTCAGATGACGATTATCTGAATGACTGCAAAGAGGATATAGAACACTCCAAACACTCTAAATTCCCAATAATATCATCCGAAAAGAAATACCTTGGAATGCTCAACAGGAATAATTTAATCAATCCCCAAAGGAAAAAAGTAATACTGGTTGACCACAATGAAATGAACCAAAGCGCAGACGGACTGGACGAAGCAGAAATACTTGAAGTCATAGACCACCACAAAATAGGAGATATCAGGACATCAATTCCCATCTCCTTCAGGAATACCCCTGTAGGAAGCTCTAACACGATTATTTACCAGATGTACATGGAAAATAACATAAAAATCGAAAAAAACACCGCAGGGCTCATGATATCAGGTATAATCTCGGACACACTGCTGTTCAAATCCCCAACAACAACGGAAGCAGACCGCAGGACAGTGGATGAACTGTTAAAAATTGTGAACATAGACCTGTACAAATACGCAATGGAAATGTTCAAAGCAGGTACAGCCCTTGATGGATACACGATAGAAGAAATTCTCTTCCAGGATTTCAAAAAATTCAATCTGTCATATAAAAACGTAGGAATCTCCCAGGTGTTCACCCTGGACATAAACCAAATTATGAACAAAAAAGACGAGTTCATAAGCCTCATTGACACAATAACTGCCGACAAGGAATACTACCTGATGATTATGGCAGTAACCGACATAGTCAATGAAGGTTCCTACATATTCTACTCCTCCGACAAAGAAAGACTTGTCAAAGCCATCTTCGAAGAGGAAACCATATACCAGGGCATCTACATAGACAAATGCGTCTCCAGAAAGAAACAAATAGTGCCAAGGATTATTAATGCACTGAAGGCGATGAGAGGGTAGGAGAAAAGGTGATAGCTTCTAAAAGCGGAGCACATTTTAAAAGAAGATTTTAAATATAATAACAGGCATGCCATCTGCATTTGTGGCGGCCTGTTTATTATATAACGTTTAATTATAATCACAGTTTTTTACATTTTGTTATTATTTATGTTCATTTTTTTATCTTTAAAATTTTTGATAAGATAGATTAATTTAAAATACTATTAAAAGCAGTATGATTTCCTGTTATAATTCTGGAATAACGAAGAATACTTTTCTATAAACGTTGTTTAGTAGATTCTTATTTATTACAGACCAATATATAAAGGGACCTGATTAACAAGTATCAGGTCCTGAATGAGTCGCCACAAAACAGAGATTTTTCCATTGCGCCCAAACGCAGCGTACAGGAGAAAATTATTAAGTACAAAGTTTTTATCATAAAGGGATATACAGGTGTCTTCGAAATAGAAGGCTACCAAGAGTTTATGGAAATGCTCTTCTGCGCCGGCCTCGGAAGCAAAAATTCCCAAGACCTGGGGCTGATCATCCAAGAAAATTTGAAAGACCAAAGTTAAAATAAAATTCCTTATAGGTATAATGTGAAATAAGTAAATAAAACAAACTAGCAAATTTCAATTCCTAGTAGGTAATATATTAACATTTATTATAATATGAAAAAAGCAGATTTGCAATAATAGTTTTTTACAATTAGACTATAATTGAAATTGTATAAAAAAACAAGCAATAAAAATTTTTCTTGACTTTTTAAAAAATATATTATATATATGGTATATAATATATAAAGGACGTGGACGGTATGAGAACGTATACATATGAATTTAGGAAAAAGATCGTTGATTTATATAATAGCGGTGAGAGTGTATTAAAAATAAGCGGAGAATATTGCATTCCACGCAACACAGTATACAGGTGGATTAATCAAAGTAGCAGTAAAAAATCGATTAAAATTAATATCAAAAATTCAGAAAATAAATTGGACAACATTTCAATAGTTTTAGATGTAAAATTATAATTTAATTTTCAATTCCGGGAGGAAGAAGGTGATTTTATGGATATACCAAATATTATGACTAAATTCGGACAAAATCAAGGAAGTATGCTTCTTGAAGCAAAAATCAAGCCTATATCTGTAAGCTCTAAAGATAAGGAAAAGGAACTGCTGAATGTTTTTATGAATTTCAATATTGATAAAATGTCTATCGAATTTAGCATAATGCCTTATGATGACCAAAGCGCAAAGCGATATAATTATTTTGGCAATAACCCTGCCGCCGCAACGCAAATTTATGCAGCGAGAGATGTAAGCGGTATTAAATATTATTGGTTTGGAAGGCCAAGCGGCGTGCTTAAAAATTTATTTGATTTATTGAAGGATGGTGAATTAAAAAATTTATTGAAAGAATGCATTGAATCAAATTTTTTTGATGATAATGGCATAAATATTGATATGATTAATTTACCTGATGGAGAATCAGATATGTCTATAGACTTTGAAAATAATTCAATAATGCAGTCAGGGCAAAAAATTTCATATGAGAAATTCATAAATAAATGTATTGACACGGGAGTAAATTCAAAAGTAGTTTTAATTATTCCAAGCATAACAAAAAATAACATTAACACCATAATTTCAACTCATGAAGATTATATTAAATTGATATCCGAATCTTTAGATGGTTCTAATTCTGGTAAAGAAGGAATATGTCATATTTGCGGTAAAAGACATAATGATATAAATACAAAGGAATACAGCTCAAATTTCAGCAAGAGCAGTATTAGTAAAATATTTGTTACTACAACTGTCAACTATGCTCCCATGTTTTCTAAAATAAACCACCAAAAAAACTTTGGCATCTGTAGAGAGTGCTATGAGAAGCTCATGTTTGGCGAAAAAAGGATAATGTCCGACTATAAAATTAAAATTGCACGGGAGGACTGTGTTATTTTATTTAATAGTTTAGACAAAGATATAGAATTAGAGAATTTTTATAAAATAAAAGATGATATAGACATAGCTTTCAATACTAAAGAAACACAGGAATGGACGGAAATGTTCAAGAATGAAATTACAGACTGGCAACAATCTGAATTATATGAATTCAGCATAATTTTTTATAAAACCGACGGAAAGTCATGCAACATAAGAAAAACAATAGAAAGTATTTCCAGTATACGGTTTGGGTATGTAATAAACACATTTGAAAGCATAAGGCGTACTTTTGGAGAAAGGCTAAAATATTTCAACTTGGGTAACTTATACGGTATTGTGCCGGTTTCGTCATCAAAAGACGGTGAACAATTGAACATATTGAGACTTTTAAATTTATATGGGGCAATTTTGAAATCTGAATCAGTGAGTAAAAATTATATATTTGATCTCGCTTGTGAGGCGTTAGAAAAAGGGTTGAATGAGCTTAATTCATCAAAAGTACATAACTATAAAAATTTATACAAAATAATGTACCTGAAAGATAAGGAAAGCGGAAAAGATATTTATATAAACAAAATTATGATGTCGTACATAGCTTTCTTTCATGTACTGCAAAAACTAAAAATATTGGACAAGGAGGTTTTTATGGACGAAAATAAAAAAAAGACGGAAGAAGTTTTGCCGGACAAAATTATTGCAAGTGAAAAATTCCTGGATGAGCAGGGATTCTCTACGGAAGCAAGGGGATTGTTCTATATTGGCATGCTTACGCATATTATCGGTGTAGCTCAATATAAACAGGGACACAAATACAAGCCTATACTTGATAAGATGACATACTCTGGTATGTCAAATTATGATGTAATGGAGTTTTATTTGGAACTTGTTGAAAAGACAAGGCAGTATAAAAAATATGTTAACATTTGGTTATGCGAGAGGTTAGAAAAGAAGATCCATGAAAATTTAAGCGATTTAGAAAAAGCTAAATTATTTAATGAGAAGGAAAATGTATTTTTCATAATGTCGGGATACGCATATTGTGTTGAATATTCTAAAAAAGACAATACGGGAAAAGATAATAATGAGGAGGAAAAAAATAATGATTAAAAATAACAGTGATTTTTTGTTTCTGTTTGATGCTACAAATTGCAATCCCAACGGTGATCCTGACCAGGAAAATGTGCCCCGTATGGATAATGAAACTAAGACTTTGCTTGTAAGTGACGTCAGAAGGAAACGGGATGTACGTGATTTTTTAGTGAATAAAGGTTATGACATATTTGTTAGAACCTTAAATGACACAAAAGTTACTATGGATGATATGTTTGATGAAATTATGAAAAAATACAATATCAAAGATGATGCGCCAAGTAAAGAGAAAGTTGATAAAATTATTGACAACATGATAGACATGAGAATCTTTGGAAGTGCAATGGCGGTAAAAGGGCTGAAAAAAACAAAAAAGAAAGGCAAAAAAGACGATTCAGACAGCAGTGAAAATGAGGACAATAGCGGGGCGTATTCGTTTACAGGTCCTGTTCAGATAACATGGGGATATTCGTTGCATCCGGTTGATATAATCAGGTCAAATACTATAGTAACTATTATGAATGATGTAAATGCTACGTTTGGTAAAATGTACAAGGTTCATTATGCCTTAGTTGCCCACAGCGGCACTGTCAATAAATTCGCTGCGGCTAAAACACGTATGACAGAAAATGATAAAGATATTTTTTCTAGGGCATTAGTTCAGTCTATGATGAATAACCTAACGCACAGCAAGCAGGGGCAGCAGCCTTTGCTATATCTTGAAATAGTTTACAATGAAGATTTTGACGGATATTTGGGAGATTTAAGAAGATTTATAAGAACAGAAACACTTAAGGAAAATGCGGTAAGAAGTATTGACGATTTAAATGTAGATTTCCAAGAGTTAACAAGTGCCGTAAATGATTTAAAAAGTAAAGGCTATATAAAAGATATTTATATTTGGAAAGATCAGTATACAAAAAAATTCGAGAATCTTCCAGATGCAAGAGAATTAGATTTGTTAAAACCTATAATTAAATAAGGTGGTGGAATTCAATGAAAGTCATTTCTTTTTCACTTAATGGGAAAATGGCTCATTTTAGAAAATACTACAGTAATTCTACTGCTCTGTCTTATTTTATACCGCCGGTAACAACGGTAAAGGGTATTATTGCAGGATTGATAGGATTTGAAAGAGATGAATATTATGATCTATTTTCGAATAACAAATGTAAGATATCTATTGCAGTGGAGGAACCTATAAAAAAGATAACTCAAACTATGAATTTGCTAAAGATTGAAAAACCAAATGATTTAAATGGCTCAGGCAAAAACAGGACTCAAAATAATATGGAATTTGTTGTACCTAAAAATATAAGAAATGGACAGATTTCTTATAATATAACATTTTATCACTCAAATAATGATATTATGAAACAACTGGAAAGCCTTATTTGTACAGGAAATAAATATTATTTTAGCAGTGGCATAAGCTTTGCATTAGGTTCTGCTCAGTGTTTAGGCTGGATAAGTAACGGCAAATGTGTAGAAGCAAAGGAATTTTTAAGCTACGGAGAGCCAGTGTATATTTATGGAGCAATAGATAAGGAACAAATAAAGAAAATTGAATTGACAGATAGCGGTAATCTTTTTCTTGCTAAAGAAGAGACAATAACAGAGTTTGATTCAAACAGATTGATTACTGAAAATTCCAAAAAAGATATTATAATAAATCTGTCTGATGCGCCCATTCTTGTTAGGCTCAAAATCGGCGCTAATTATTATGATATTGAAAATAAAAAAATATTTTTTGTAGGGTGATTTTATAATGTATGCACATTTTGACAAATCGGCTAATATGGGGCAGCCTCTTATAGAACATCTTGAAAACGTGGGGAAACAGATGATATCTGACACAGAAGCCCTAAACTTCAGCAGAACAGATATAGAAGCTTTAAAAAACAATCTCTATTTAACAGGGTTGTATCATGATATAGGCAAGGCAATGCCTGCATTCCAGTTATACCTTAAAACAGGAGAAGGCGGAAGCGAAAAGAATCATTCTTTGATTTCAGCGGCTGTGTTCAGTACAATGTTTGAAAAAAATGATATATTTGCATATCTGTCATTTTTAGCTATTGCAAAACATCACGGAGATATGTATAGTACGGTAAGCCAAGAAGGTCAAGGTTTTTACAGACTTGCAAATCAGTATGAAGATTGCTTTGTTGGGATAGAAGAACATAATTTTCATATCAAAAATTTGAAAAAATATAATTTTGATTTGGATAACTTGAAAGACTTTATGAAAACAAAGCTATATATAACAAATAAGAGGATGCTTTCAGATGAATATTTCTTTATATTACAATATATATTTTCTAAGCTTATTTGGGCTGATAAAATTGATTCCGCCGATTTGTATTCATATGGACATAATGCCGAAAAAAATTTAGCGGATATTGATAAATACATAGCTAAAAAAAATAAAGGAAAGATCAAAAGGATAGACGAAAAAAGATCAAAAATAAAAAATTCAGTTTTAAGTAAAATAAAAAATATGAGTGATAATGAAATAAAGGACAAAAAAATTTTTACATTGACAGCACCGACAGGTACAGGGAAAACTATGACAAGTATCAGTGCCGCCTTGCTGCTTGTGAAAAGAATACAGAAATTATTTGGTTATACGCCAAGAATTATAACAGCGCTCCCATTTATAAATATATTGGAACAGACCAAGAAAGACTATGAAAATATATTTGGGGATATTCTTGTACACTATGGAGCGATTGACTACGGGGAGTCTGATAACAGTAATATTCCGCTAAAAGACAGGCTTTTTTTAACTAATGCTTGGGAAGATAATGTGATTGTCACTACCTTCGTACAAATTTTTGAATCGCTATTAAGCAATAAAAACAGTAAAATATTAAAGGTTAATAAATTAAGCGGAAGCGTTGTTATTTTGGATGAAATTCAATCTTTGCCCGGTAAATACTATCCGCTAATAGGTGCGGTGATAAAAAGGTTGTCTGACTATTATGGAACCAGATTCATACTTATGACGGCTACACAGCCGGAAATAGTCGCGTATTCAAATATGCTGCTGGAAAATGATAAAATGTATGCTGTTGAATTATTGGAAAATAGCGATGAGTATTATAAGGATTTAAAAAGAACAAAAATAGTTCCTGTAATGGACAAAATCAGAAATAATGAAGAGCTTGTCGATTTCATTTTTAATACAAAAAAGACGAAGCAAACAGCTTTAGTAGTTGTAAATACAATATCACAGAGTATAGAACTGTATGATAAGCTGTGTGAAAAATATAAAAACAAGTGTAAAATTTTATATCTGTCAACAAACTTAACAAGCGTTGACAGGAAAAACGTTATAGATTATGCTCATAAATTGCTTGATGATAGTGAAGAAAAAGAACCACTTATATTGGTATCTACACAAACTATTGAAGCGGGAGTTGATTTGAATTTTGATATAGGTTACAGAGACTTGGCACCTCTGGAATCTATAGTTCAAGTGGCTGGTCGTATCAATAGGGCCGGAGACAAAGATGATTTTTCACCATTATATGTTTTTGAAACGGACAGCGGAAAATTAATATATAAAAACTATAATTTAAACAAAACAAGGGAAGTGTTAAAAGATGAAATAATGGAGAACGAATACAGTAATATTATAAAGAAATATTATAAAACACTATTATCGGAAGATAAATCTTATGATACGGAGATTTATGAAGCTATTAAACATTTAGACTATGAAAAAATATCCACATTCAGCTTAATTGATAAGAAAGATGCATGTAAGGTGATTATAGAAAATGACAATGAAATAAGGCAAGTAATTAATGAATACTGCCATCTGATTAGTGCAGGTAAAAGAGATTATGATACAAAGGCAGAGTTAAAACAGCTCATAAATAAAATTGAAAGATATACTGTTGAAATAAGAGTAAAAAGACTAATTAAACATATTCCGTGGAGATTTAAGGATATATATGATATTGATTTAGATATATATATAGTTCCTAAGGAGAATGTCAAAGAATATTACAATGAAACAGGTTTTATTTCAGATAATAAAGATGTATTAATGTACTAGCGTGAGTTTACAAGTTA
>DHUT01000019.1:0-3860 GCA_002409285.1 Firmicutes bacterium UBA5227
CCCTCCTCCTTGCCTTGGTCAATTATATTGCATATTATATTATACATTTCAGATATTTTTCCTATTATAGTCTTGATTGTTTTTTCTGAAATAATGTTTTTGTTGGATAATATATTGTCTATGTTCATATCTGCAAACTCTGATTCCATCTTAAGTTTTCCATTAAATAAAATCAATAATTTATTTTTAAACGTATCATCCATATTACTGATATATTTTATACTTTCAATTATTACATCCACATATTCAATACATGCCTCATCAAATACATCTTGTTTGTTTTCAAAATATTCATACAATGTGCCTTTCCCGACACCTGCACTCAGTGCAATATCTTCCACTTTCGTATTATGAAACCCTTTGTCTTTGAATAAAGCCATGGCAGAATTTAGTATATCCTGTCGTTTTTGGTTTTTCTCCATTATGCACCTCCTATACTCACTGTATCTGTTCAGTGATCTTATCTTTCTTTATTTTTCTTTTGAAAGATTCCGATATATCATCAAATATAGTATACATAACAGGAACTATAACTAATGTTAAAACTGTTGACAGGGACAACCCTCCGATTACCACAACACCCATGGACTGAGTAAATTCAGCACCCTCGCCTATACCGAATGACATGGGCACCAGCCCTAAGATAGTCGTCAATGCAGTCATCATGATTGGACGTATTCTTATGGGTCCTGCTTTCATTATGGCAGCATTCCTGTCTTCTCCTCTCCTTCGCCTGTTGTTGATATAATCAACCAATACTATAGCATTGTTAACAACAACACCTACTAAAATTATCAATCCTATTATACCTATTACATTAAGAGGCAATCCTGTAATAAACAGTCCTATAAATCCGCCGGATAATGCGAGAGGTACAGAAAACATAATTGACAATGGCTGAATCAATGATTCAAACTGCGCTGCAATAATCATATAAACCAAGGCGATTGCCATCAGCATTACTAAGAATAAGTCTGTAAAAGTTTCCTGTATCTGCTCTATTTCTCCTCCAAATATGTAACTATAGCCATATGGCATTTCATATTCTTTAAGAAGCTCTTCTATCTCCATGGAAGCAGATTGAACATCTCTTCCGACTACACTTCCTGATACGGTTAAAACTCTTACCTGGTTTTCCCTTGTTATGCTTACGGGACCTTCTTCAACTCTTATATCAGCGACCTCCGACAGCGGTACGCTGCTTCCCATTGGTGTTTCAACCGGAAGCATTTCCAAATATGAGATACTTTCTCCGTAAACATTGTCTCCCTTTAACACAACATCTATTTCATCTCCATTAACCTTGAACTTTGTAACATTTGAACCTGATAGCGTATTTATAACAGAGCTGCCGATTTGTGCGGTGGTTAAGCCATATTGGGATGCAACCCCTCTGTCTGCTATTATTTGAACTTGAGGAATTCCGTCTTCATAGCTTGTAGAAACTTCCCTTGTTCCTTCAACCTTTTCTATTATTTTTTTAAAGTCATCTCCGATGGTTTTTAAAGTATCTATATCATCGCCCTTAATACTGATACTTATTGCTCCCGTCATCATTCCCATCATCATTGTTGAGGATTCAGCAACACCTATTTCAGCACCGGGAATATCTTTTGTCATTGTCCTTATTTCATCACTGATTTGTTTTGCGCTTCTGTCTCTTTCATCCAAGTCTTTTAACAAAACAGTCATGGAGCCGTTGGAACCGCCTCCTCCCATGCCATACATGCCTCCCCCTCCCGAAGAGGTGAATACTATTTCAACCTCTGAAATATCTGTAATTGTATTTTGTATTTCCTTCAATACAGAATCTATTTCCTCCATTTCAGAGCCGGCAGGCAGACTAACGCTTACATTAATCATACCTTCATCAGTTGCAGGGAAAAACTCGGCTCCTACAGATATAACCATTAGAACGCTTATAACAAACATTGCTATACTTATCAATATTGTTATAAAGCGGTGTCTTAAGCTTAAACTAAGTACTTTTTTATAGAAAACAACCAAATGACCGTGCTTTTTTTCCTGTTCTTCTTCTGATTCGAGGTTTTTTACTGAAATAAGTTTTGATGAAAGCATTGGTACCAATGTAAGAGCAATAACCAAAGAGCTTAATAAAGCAATTGTAATGGTAAGTGCAAATTCTTTAAATAAAATTGCGGCAAGCCCTCCGGTAAACACAATTGGCAGAAAAACGGCAATAGTGGTTAAGGTGGAAGCTGTAACTGCCATTGATACTTCGTTTGTTCCATCAACTGATGCAGTAATTCTATCCATCCCTAAGCTTCTGTTTCTGTATATATTTTCAAGAACGACAATTGAATTATCAACCAACATTCCTATTGCTAATGCTAATGCCCCTATTGTCATCATATTTAATGTAATATCGGTAAAAAATAAAATAACAAATGTGGTTATTATAGAGGTAGGTATTGAAAGGGCTATAACCAATGTAGTTTTAAAGCTTCTCAGGAAAACCAAAAGTATGATTATAGCTAAAATGCCGCCCATTGTTGCAGTTCTTATTAAGTTGTCTATGGCTAAATTAATAAAATCTGCCTGGTTAAATACAATGACCAAATCCAAGTCAGGGTATTCAATTTTAATTTTTTCTATTTCTTTGTCTATTTTACCTGCAACATTGACAGTGTTGGCATCAGATTGCTTCATTACCGATATCTGAACAACTTCCTTGCCGTTTAATTTTGTTATTGATGATTGCTCTTTGCTTTTTAAATTCACATCAGCAATATCTTTTAACCTTACAGTACCTCCCTTTGTAAGAGGTATGGTCAAATTTTTTATTTCCTCAACTGATTTAAATTCGCCCATTGTCCTTACTGTAAGTTCATTGCTTCCCTTTTTAACTGTTCCTCCGGGCATGTTTAAATTTTCCGCTCCAAGTATTTGGCCAACATAAGAAGAGCTTAAATTGTATCCTTTAATAATTTCTTCTTTTAACATTATTTCAACTTCCTGCTCCAATCCTCCGGATACAGAAGCAGAAGCAGTGCCCTCTATACGCTCAAAACGAGGTGATATAACATCCTCTGCAATTTTTTGAGTTGTGTAGAGGTCTCCTTTGCTTGAAACAGCCAATTGAATTATTGGAAGTGCATTAGGGTCCATCTTTAACGCCAAGGGCGATGATGTGCCATCAGGTAAAAAACCTTTGATGACATCAACTCTTTCCCTTATTTGAAGCATTATTTCATCCATGTCCGTATTAAACGCAAACTGCATCAATAAAAGTGAGCTTCCTTCACTGGAAATTGACATAATGCCTTCCATATTTTCAACTGTGGACAAAGTTTGCTCCAAAGGTCTTGATATTATATTTTCTATTTCTTCTGGTCCTGCTCCCTGATAACTTGTTTGAACCATTACATATGGCAGCTCCATCTGGG
Source organism: Firmicutes bacterium UBA5227 (assembly GCA_002409285.1). Classification (GTDB taxonomy): domain Bacteria; phylum Bacillota; class Clostridia; order Tissierellales; family Sedimentibacteraceae; genus Sedimentibacter. The sequence goes on from DHUT01000019.1 coordinate 3,408, forward strand.
GAAGCAGGTCTATCTGAAGCTTGCTGAAGGAAACTACTCCTATAACAATCACTATTAAAATCATCATTGTGATTGTAACGGGCTTTTTAACCGAAAATCTTGCAAGCATTCTTATTCACCCCTTACAACCTTTATTTTACTGCCATGGCTTATGTAATCCTGACCTTTCACAATAACTTTATCTCCCTCTGAGAGACCTGTTTTAATTTCTATGTAAGCCCCCGTATCAAGTCCTGTTGTAACTTCTTTTAGAGCGGCACTGTCACCCTCTGCAACAAAAACGAACTGCTTATCTTCACGTTCTTTTACGGCTTCGGCTCTCACGGCAAAAGTATTTTTAATATTGTCGGTTTGTAAATAAACCTTAGCAAACATACCGGGTTTAATTGTACCGTCATTTTCGAGTACAATACTTACCGTATAAAGATTAGTCATATTATCTGCTGATGAACT
>DHUT01000019.1:4042-17747 GCA_002409285.1 Firmicutes bacterium UBA5227
ACGCTGTTTATAACAGCTTCAGTTTTATAACCGGCTGAACTGATTTCAACAATAGCCGCATCTCCGGTTTTAACTTTATTCACAAGACTTGCTACTATTCCAAATTCAATGGTTACACTGTCAGAATCAACTATTGTTACGGGAGGATTGGAGGATGTTGCATATTCTCCTTCAACAATATTGACACTTGAAACTATCCCCGGTATAGGGGCTTTAACTTCAGCATTTTCTAACATCGATGCTGCATTGGAATAAGCTACCCTTGCCTGTTCAACTCCCATTCTTGCTGCTTCCAAGGATTCATCAGATGCAGCAAGTTTAGCTTGTTCATACTGGGTTTCCGGAACTGCTCCTTCTTCGTACAGCTTTGCAATTCGCTCAAGATTATCCTTTGCACTTTGTATTTGAGCAGCACTTACGTCAAAACCGGCTTTTGCTGCTTCATAAGCCGTAAAAGCCTGAGTCACCTGTTTTTGAATATCATCTTTATCCATTACAAACAGAACTTCATCTTTTTCTACTCTGTCACTCACTTTTACATTTATCTTTTCGACTTTTCCTGCCATCAAAGGTATTACAAACACATCCTTGTCTGCAAACACTTTTGCTGTCATAAGATTTTCTATGTATAGCTCCATAGGCTTCAGCGTTTCTACTTCCACAGGCGTATAAGCTTCTTCTTCGGCTGCATCAGTTACTTCACTTGTTGTGCAGCCTGCAAGAACAAATGCGGTAATTAATAATAATGTCAATACTCTTTTCAAATTGCCCTCCAAATTTTTCGACCGACCGGTCAGTTTTAATAAAATTATAACACCTGCTAAATATGCTGTCAATCAAGACATTGTAAAATTCGAATATTTAAGCTTTCTTTAATTTTCAGTTAATGTAACTTTAATGACAAGTGAACGGGAGCTGTCATCTATTCTATTTTCTTTTTGAATTTTTTAGATGCAAGTACAATGAAGAACACACCAAATCCGATTAATATAAAAAACTCCTTGTATAATTCTGCTAATCCATTGCCCTTTAATATTATTCCCCTAAGAACATTAATAAAATGCGTCAACGGCAGTACACTGCCAAGTGCCTGGACGAACTTTGGCATTGCATTTCTGGGAAACATATATCCTGAAAGCAACATATTGGGCATTATCATGAACATTGAAAGCTGCATGGCTTCAAGCTGGCTTTTTGCCACAACAGAAATATTAAGGCCGACACCTAATGCTCCAACTAAAAATATTACAGAATAAAGCAATAATAAATTTATACTTCCGGCAATAGGCACGCGGAACCAGAACACGCTCAGCGACAATGCCAGAACAATATCTACAAAACCAATGAGTACATATGGAATAACCTTGCCTAACATCAGCTCCATCTTTGTTATTGGAGTAACTATCAGCTGCTCCATGGTGCCACGTTCTCTTTCCCTTACTATTGAAAAGGATGTAAGCATCAAGGTAACTGTCTGCAATATAACCCCTATAAGCCCCGGAATATTAAAACGGGTGCTGTCCATATTCGGGTTATACCACACCCTGGTCCTTAAATCTAAAGGCTGAGGCATGGATGCACCTAACATCTTCTGTGTAATTTTTACAGACATAGATTGAACAACTCCTCCGGCTGAGGATAATACTGCTTGTGCAGTTGTCGGGTCTGACCCATCTACTATTAATTGTATTTGAGCTGTCCTTCCGCTTTTTATATATTCTGAATATTCAGGTGGAATTACAATCCCGGCTCTTGCATCTCCGTTGTCAATATATTTTTCAATTTCTTCTATACTTTGTACATGATAATCTAAATCAAAATATTGGGAATTTGCAAAGCTTTCCAAAAGCACCCTGCTTTCTGTTCCAATATCATTATTCATCACAACTGAAGGTATGTGATCCACATTAGTAGAAGCAACATAACCGAACAGGAGCAACTGCATAATTGGCATTAGAAAGATAATAGTCATGGTTCTTTTGTCTCTTTTTATTTGAAGAAATTCCTTCCTGATAATAGACCCTATTCTTTTATAATTCATACTACACTTCCATAATCTATATTTTTTTTCTTTCTTTTTCTACAAGGAAAACAAAAACATCTTCTAAGGTGGGCTTTACTTTTTTCATACTATAAACCTCCATATTATTTTCTGTTAAATAACCTTTAAGCTGGTTCAAATCAATATTTGATTCTGTCATAGCATGGATTCCCGCTCCATATACAGAAGCATCTTCAACTCCCTTTTTTGACTTTAACAATTCAATCGATTTTAATATATTTCTAACCTTGATTTCAATTATATCTCCTTCTATTACTTTCTCCTTTATTGATTTTGAAGTATCTAAGGACAATATGTCGCCAAAGTATAAAAAACCTAAAGAATTGCAGTGTTCCGCCTCATCCATATAGTGGGTGGTAACCAATATGGTCACTCCTTTTTTAGACATATCATAGATTATATCCCAAAATTGCCTTCTTGCTATGGGATCGACTCCTCCCGTGGGCTCATCCAAAAGCAAAATCTCCGGTTCATGAATTATTGAACAGCCTAATGCAAGTCTTTGTTTCCAGCCTCCGGAAAGATTCCTCGTTATCATATTTTCTCTTCCAACCAAATCAGCCATTTCCAAAATTTCTTTTTTCTTTTGTTCCAACTTGTCTTTAGGTACAGAATATACTCCTGCATAAAAATCAAGGTTTTCATCTACGGTCAAATCTTCGTAAAGACTGAATTTTTGGGACATGTAACCTATGTGATTTCTTATTTTTTCACTATCCTTTTTTATATCATATCCAAGAACCCTGCCTGTTCCGGATGTAGGGCTTATTAATCCCATAATCATTCTTATGACTGTTGTTTTACCTGATCCGTTAGGTCCTAAAAAACCAAAAACATCTCCTTTTTTAACATTGAAGCTTACATTGTTAACAGCAAGAAAATCATCAAACTTTTTTGTTAAATTTTGTATTTCAATAGCATTTTCCATTTTTACCTTATCTCTTTTCACTTTTAATAATATTGACAAATACATCTTCCAAAGCTGGAGCTGCTTCATTAATGGAAATAACCTTGATGCCACTTATTTTCAATTTTTCTTTCAGCTTTTTAATCGACTCAAGACTTTCAGTTACAACGTGCAGACCTTCACCCATCAAATAAGCATCCATAACATATTCCTCTTCTTGAACCAGAGTTCTTGCAAGGTGATTGTCATCAGAATAAACACTTAACAAATGATATCCGAAACCATTAATAATATTATCCGGATTATCCTTTCTGATTATTCTTCCCTTGTCCATTAAGCCTACCTCGTCACATCTTTCAGCCTCATCCATATAAGGGGTGCTTACAAAAATAGTTGCTCCTTGATCTCGTAAGTCAAATAAAATCTTCCAAAATTCCCGCCTTGCAACAGGATCAACCCCTATGGTAGGCTCATCTAAAAGCAAATACTTAGGTGAGTGAATAAGGTTGCATGACAGTGCCAATTTTTGCTTCATTCCCCCCGAAAGCTGATCCGCCAATTTATATGAGTGGTCTGTAAGATTGCTGAACTTTAACAAAAATTTGATTTTTTCCTTGCTTTCCTTTTTTGGAACTTGATAAACTTTAGAGTAAAATACCAAATTTTCCATAACGGTCAAATCTCCGTATAAGCTGAATTTCTGCGGCATATAACCAATATGGTTTTTTATTTCATTGCTTTCTGTCAATATATCATATCCGCCAATTTTAGCAGTGCCCTTGTCAGGAGTCAAAAGTGAGCAAAGCATTCTCATTGTAGTTGTTTTCCCTGCCCCATCAGGGCCTACCAAGCCAAATATGGTGTTATTTTTAACTTCCACATTTAAATTATTAACTGCTGTTATATCTCCGAATTTCTTTGTCAGAGAATGTATTTGAATACTATCTATCATTTTTACCTCAATTAATCTATTTTAATATTTACATCAACAGGCATGCCGGACTTTACAACTCCATTTGAATCTAAAACTTCAATTTTTACTTCAAATACCGTGTTTACTCTTTCTTCTTTAGTCTGAATATTTTTTGGAGTAAATTCGGCACGATTATTTATTCTTGTCACCCTTCCTTTAAAGACTTCATCCCCGTGAGAATCTACATATAAATTGACATCCTGACCTACCTTTATATGTCCAATATTAGCTTCTGAAATGTAGGCTTTTATTTCTATATTATCCGAATTGTAGATTTCAGCTGTCAGCTTACCCATTGCAACAAGTTCCCCTTCCTTTACAAACACACTGTTAACAATGCCGGCAATAGGCGACTTTATTGACAACTTTTCCAATTCTCTTTCAGTTTGACCTAAAATATTTTCTGCTTGCTTCAGCTGGACTTCTGCTACTTTTAACTGACCTTCCAGTTGGCTGAGCTGAGTTGTGCCATTTGACACTGCAAGTTCATAGCTCGCCTTAGCCTGCAACATTTTATTTTCTGCGGACTTGGCAATGGTTTCTGTCGGTTGGGATTTAATTACATTTAACTGAGCAACAGCTGCATTGTACTGGGCTTCTCCCATATAGTAACCTTTCAATACTTCATCATAATGACTTTGTGATATAGCCTGCTGTTCAAAAAGTTCTTTGCTTCTGGCTAAATTAACTTTTGCATAATCGTAATTAGTTTTCGTCTGCTTTACCATTTCTTCAGCTTGTTTAATTTCATCATCACTTGCACCTTCCATTACTCTTTGATACTCTGCTTCAACTGATAAATAGGCATTGTAAGCCTGCTGGATCATATCCTGATTTTGCACGCCTAAATTATTCATATTGTTGATAAGCATTTCAATATTTTTTTCTGCTATCTGCACATTTATAAGAGCCTGGTCGTGCTGATTATGTAATGCTGTGTTTTCAACTACGGCTATTACATCGCCTTGATTGATTTTGTCTCCTTCTGTTGCTTTGATTTCCGCTACTGTACCTATTACTTCACTGCTGACAGATACTGTATTATTCTCAACAGTTCCCGAAGCTCCAATATATGTTCCATCATCAGCATATACAAACGCTGAATCACTTCTCATAGAAGCATTGAAAACATATATTGCCAAAAGAACAATAATTACTGCAGCAGGCATAATAATTATTTTCCCTTTACCTTTGATAAGATTTAATGTCTTTTTCATTCTTTCCTCCGTTTTTCTTGATTATGACCAACTTTTTCAGTATAATATAAAATAATAATTAAAACCGTTACTATGGTAACTAATTTAAAAGATAATACGATAAAATAGGACACACATTATATGCTATGTATCTACTTGGTAAGCATTATAGAAAATGTCCTTGAAAAGGAGATATACATTAATGGATAAATATATAAAATTTCTTGCTAATATTAATTTGTTTAAATGTTTTAACGGAGAAGAGCTAAGTAAAGTATTTGAACAAAGTTTTGAATTAAAAGAATATTCAAAGGATTCAATTATTTATCTACAAAATGAAACGTGCAAAAGTATGGATATAATTTTAGATGGGGCAATTATAATACAAAAAATAGATGCAGAAGGTAAGGTGCTTCCAATTAATGATTTTTCAAAAGGAGATATCATTGGTGAAAACTTGCTTTTTTCAGTAGAAAATAAATATCCAATGACTATATCAGCAAAAAGCGATGTAAAAATACTTCACGTTGATAAAAAACTTGTACTTAAATTATGTCAATCAAACAAATGTTTTTTAATTAATTTTTTACAGTTATTATCAAGTAAAACATTATTTTTATCTAACAAAATAACATCAACAATGAAAACATTAAGGCAAAGCATCATTGAATTTTTAATATATGAGTACTATTCACAGAAAACAAATAAAATAAAACTTAAAATGCCAAAGAAAGAATTAGCTGATAAAATTGGTGTTCAGAGAACATCTCTTTCTCGTGAATTAAACAAAATGCGCAAGGAAGCTCTCATTGATTTCAATAATAAATATATAATCATAAAAGATGTAGAATTGCTTAATGAATTACATGTAGAAAATTAAATTTTATTCTTGACTTTGTATTTTTATGGTAGTATACTGTATTTTAAATAAGAGGTGCAACATGGAAAACAAAGTTTTGTTCGTGCAATTACATCATCATAGGTACAGAGTTTGTAAGTGATAATACATTACAAGCTCTATTGGTCGTTTTACAAAAGGGCTTGTATCTGTGGTGAATGGTTAATAAATAGAATTTTAAGCCATCCGGGTATAAGCCGGGTGGCTTTTTGTATGTCAACCGCAACGAGTTCCCAATTTATGCGACCAAAGAAAGCAAATAAATTGGTGAACGCAGACTGTAACCTACGATGTATGGAAATACGCCGAAATAGGAGGAAGTAATGAATTTTTTAAAAATCGAAGATGAAATGAAGTATTTTCAGAGAATGTTTGTACTTAGAAAAGAAATCGAGAATTTTCTTTATAAGGAAGGCTATATGAATATTGAGCCGTCCATATTTGAAGAATATGATGAATTTACATCAGTTAATTCAAGAATAGACAGGAGCTCAACAGTGAAAATCTTGGAAAGCAACAGTGATATTTTAATTCTATCTCCGGATATAACAACCGGAATTATAAATAAGTTTATGCCGAGATGGGACTATGACTTAATTCTGAAAATCTTTTATTACGGCAAAACATACAAGCATAACGGCACAGGCATTAAGGAAAACAGAGAAATGGGCGTTGAAATCATAGGAGATAAAAGCCCGAATATTGACCAAGACACATTAATGACAGCTGAAAGAATAATAAGCAGATACAGTGAAAATTATTTATTTGAAATCGGAAACAGCAAGTTTCTGAAGGGCATAATGATGGCGTGCTCATTTAACAAGGAGGATTATGACAATATACTCAATTTATTGTATTTGAAAAACAAGCAGGAATTAAGCGATTATTTGTCCGGGCTGAAATACAGAGAGCCAATGAGTACATTATTAAACATTTTGGACTTGGAAGGCACATATGAAGAAATTAACGGCAAGCTTGAAGGTCTGTATTTAAATGATATGATGAAGACCAGTCTGGAAGAGCTTAAAATAATCGATGAGCATATGAAAAACATAACAGATAAAATTATTTATGACCTTTCAATGGTATCGGAATTGAGCTATTATGACGGAATTATATTCAGAGGATATATTCAGGGCTCCAATACAGAAATCATAAAAGGCGGCAGATATGATTCATTTACTGAGCAGTTCGGAATAAAAATACCGGCAATAGGATTTACCGTGGAGCTTGATGAACTGCTTAAAGCTGTTTACAAGGAGGGATGATGATGGGTCTGACAATTGCAATACCAAAGGGAAGATTAGGCAATAAGGCAATTGAAATATTAAAAGGTGCTGGAGTAGGCAGTGCAATCGATGAAGATTCGAGGAAATTGGTTTTTAACAGTGAGAATCAAAGTATTGAATTCATACTTTTGAAAAATTCAGATGTAATAACATATGTGGAAAATGGGATTGCAGATATTGGGATATCAGGAAAGGATATGATTATGGAAAGCTCCGGAGACTTTTACGAGCTATATAAAATGAATATCGGCAGATGCAAAATGTCAGTGGCTGGTTTTAAAGACAAAAAAGCTTTCAAGGACGACACAATCTTAAAGGTGGCTACCAAATATCCCGAAACTGCAAGGAGATTTTTCAACAGCAGAGGGCAGAAAATTAAAATAATAAAATTGAACGGCTCCATAGAGCTTGCACCGATTTTAGGATTGTCGGATGTAATCGTTGATATAGTTGAGACGGGCAATACATTGAAGGCTAATGGTCTTGAGGTTTTTGAAGATATGTATGATATTTCTGCAGTTATAATATCCAATAAAATAAGCTACAAATTTAAAAGAAAAGAAATAAAGGAAATAATTGAACTGATAAGGAGGGAGGATTCAAATGGTCAGGTTAATTGAGGACAATATAGAAGAATATTTAGCTGAAATTCAAAATAGAAATCAAGAAGACTACAATGAAGTTTACAAAGCAGTTGATGAAATACTAGAAGATGTAAAAAAAAACAAGGATGAAGCATTGAAAAAATACACCATGGAATTTGACAAGGTAAGCTTAAGCAATTTGGAAGTTATTCGAGACGAAATAGAGGAAGCATATAAAACCATTGACAAAGAACTTTTGGAAACCATTCGGATAGCAAAGGAAAATATCTGCAGTTACCATGAAAAGCAAATAAGAAGAAGCTATAAATATAAACCGGAGGGAAAGGACATTATTTTGGGGCAGCTTATAAATCCAATTGAAAAGGTTGGAATTTATGTTCCCGGAGGGAAAGCTGCCTATCCGTCCACTGTATTGATGAATGCAATACCTGCAAAAATCGCCGGTGTAAACGAAATAATTATGATAACTCCTCCCCAAAGGGATGGGAAAATTAAAGATTCAATATTGGTTGCAGCAGACATGGCAGGTGTTGACAGAATATTCAAGGTTGGAGGAGCACAAGGCATAGGAGCTTTGGCTTATGGAACTGAAACAATTCCCAAGGTGTATAAAATAACTGGTCCCGGAAACATTTATGTTGCTGCAGCAAAAAGAAGAGTATCAGGTTTTGTTGGTATAGATATGATTGCAGGGCCAAGCGAAATATTGATTATTGCAGACAAAACCGCATCACCCGGCTACATCGCCGCGGATATGATATCTCAGGCAGAGCATGATGAAATGGCAGCCTGTATTTTAATAACAAATTCATACAGCTTAGCTGATAAGGTTAAAAAGGAATTAAAAGAGCAGTCTAGGGGTTTGGAAAGAAAAGAAATAATTAAGAAGTCCTTGAAAGACCATGGGGCTATAATAATCACAGAAAGCATGAAACACTGCATTGATTTGGCAAATGAAATAGCTCCAGAACATTTGGAGCTTCTCACAACAGCTCCCTTTGAAAGTTATAGGAAAATAAAAAATGCAGGTGCCATATTTTTGGGAGAAAACAGTCCTGAACCTGTGGGAGACTATTTTGCAGGTCCGAATCACACACTGCCTACAAGCTCAACATCCAAGTTTTCGTCAGGTCTTAGTGTAGACGACTTTATAAAGAAGACTTCCCTGATTTATTACAGCAGGCAGGCTTTGCTTGAAAACAGCGGGCACATTGTGAGATTCGCTGAAAATGAAGGCCTGACAGGTCATGCAAATGCAATAAAAATAAGAATGAAAAGAGATGCTGACAATGATTAAGTTAAAGAAAAGTGCGGAAAAAATCGAGGCTTATTTTGTAAACAATGTGGATTGCAGGGTAAAGCTTGATGCAAATGAGGGAAACAATTATTTGCTTAAGGATGGACTTAAAATAGCCAGTTTCAAACCAAACTTATACCCCGACAGCGACTGCAGCATATTAAGAGAAAAAATGTCATCATATTATGGATGCAGGGCTGAAAACATCATGGTTGGAAACGGCTCCAGCGAGATTATTAATACGGTTATAAATGCTTACTGCGAAAAAGGCGACAAGGTAATGAGTTTTGTTCCTTCCTTCAGCATGTACAAGACCTACTGTGATTTATGCTCTGCTAAATATGTGGGTGTAGATTCGGAAAATGACTTTTCACAAAATATAGATAAGCTGATAGAAGAAGCAAAAATTCAGAACCCGAAAATTATTATACTCTGCAATCCAAACAACCCTACAGGGTATCTAACACCGATTGCGGATGTTATTAAGCTTTTGGAAAATGTTAAAAACTCTTTGGTCATTTTAGATGAAGCCTATGCTGATTTTTCGGAGAATTCGGCTGTGGGATTGATTAATGATTATGAAAATTTAATTGTAATGAGGACAATGTCCAAAGCCTTCGGACTGGCGGGGCTTAGAGTCGGGTGCCTGATAGCTGCAGAAAAAACAGTGAAATACATCTGGAAGGTTAAGCTGCCTTATAATGTAAATATATTATCTCAATATGCAGCAGAGCTGGCTCTAAAAAATTCCGGCAGAGTCAGTGATTATATATCAAGTGTAAAAAACAGAAGAGAAGAGCTAAGCTGTGAGTTAAAAAAATTGAATTTCTTGGTGTATCCTTCAGGAGCTAACTTTTTATTTGTAAAGCCGCCCATACAAAATTTGTTTGAAAAGCTCATGGAAAGAGGAATATTAATAAGAAAGTTCAATGATGACTATTACCGCATAACAGTCGGTAATAAGGAAGAAAATGAAATATTAATTGAAGAGCTAAAGAAATTATTATTATTATATAAGTGAACAGTAACGAAAAAAGTTTGGAGGTAGAAAATGAGAAAGGTTACAGTATCACGAAATACAAAAGAAACAGAAGTTCAAATCGATTTAAATTTGGATGGAAGCGGAATAACGGAAATTGATACGGGTGTGGGATTTTTCGACCACATGCTGACTTTGTTCGGTTTTCATGGAAAGTTCGATTTATATATCAAGTGCAAAGGAGATTTAAATTCAGATACCCATCACACTTCAGAAGATGTAGGAATAGCATTAGGTCAAGCATTCACAAAAGCTTTGGGCGATAAAAAGGGCATTGAAAGATTCGGAGCCGCGTATCTGCCCATGGATGAATCATTGGCAAGAGTTGTTCTAGACTTAAGCGGCAGACCTTACTTGGTTTACAATCTATGTTTTAAAAGAGAACAAATAGGAACCATGGCAACGGAGGACTTTAAGGAATTCTTCCAAGGATTTGCAAATAACTGCCTGTGCAACCTGCATATAGAACTAATGTATGGTGAGAATGACCACCATAAAATAGAAGCGGTATTCAAGGGGTTTGGAAGAGCAATGAAAAAAGCGGTGGAAATAACATCCGACAGCCTTCAGTCCACAAAGGGGGCTTTGTGATGATACTGTTCCCTGCAATTGATATTAAGGACAACAAGTGTGTAAGGCTTACTCAGGGAAAATTTGACAACGTAAATGTGTATTCCGACGACCCTGTAGAAATGGCGAAAAAGTGGGAGTCAATGGGGGCAGAATACCTTCATGTAGTTGATTTGGACGGTTCTAAAAATGAAGGTTACCAAAACAGAAAATCAATTGAAAAAATAGCCAAAGCAATATCCATTCCCATGCAGACAGGAGGAGGAATCAGAAGTGAGGAAAGAATAAAGAATTTGTTGAATGTAGGTGTTGACAGAGTTATTGTAGGCACCATGGCAATTGAAAACATAGAGCTTCTTGCAGAGCTTGTTAAGGATTACAAGGAGCATATAGCTGTTTCCATAGATGCATTAAACGGTAAGGTTGCAACAAGAGGATGGCAGACAGTAGGAAATGTGGATTCAATAGAAATATGCGGAGTATTGGAATCCATCGGAATAAAAACTATTGTTTACACGGATATTTCAAAGGATGGAATGCTTTCAGGTCCGAATTTCGACATATACAGAGTATTATCAGAAAAAACAAGCATAAATATAATTGCATCCGGAGGTGTCACAACCTTGGAGGACATAAAACGACTAAGAGAAATGAACTTGTACGGAGCAATTATCGGAAAGGCCTTATACGATGGCAGATTAGACTTTACACATGGATTAAAGATAACAAAGATGTAATAATTATCAGGAGGAGAAAAATGGCAATAAGAATAATACCCTGCTTAGACGTAATAAATGGAAGAGTTGTTAAGGGAACTAAATTTGAAGATATTAAAGATGTTGATGATCCGGTTAAATTGGGCAAATACTACAGTGATTCAGGAGCAGATGAGTTAGTGTTTTATGATATTACCGCATCAGTTGAAGGCAGGAAAACTTCTCTCGAATTTGTAAAAAGAGTTGCTGCTGAAATAAATATCCCGTTTTGTGTGGGAGGAGGAATTTCTACGATTGAAGATTTCAAGTATGTTTTAGACAGCGGCGCAGATAAGATATCTATTAATTCTGCTGCCGTTAAAACTCCCGATTTAATAAAAGAAGCAGCAGAACTCTATGGTAATAAGTGTGTTGTATTGGCAATGGATGTAAAAAGAAATGAAGAGGGCTCATGGAGCGTCTATATCAAAGGAGGAAAAGAAAAAACTTCATTAGATGCTGTTGAGTGGGCTAAAAGAGGTGTGGAATTGGGAGCCGGAGAAATTGTTGTAAACAGCATTGATGAGGATGGTATGAAAAACGGATATGATTTGGAGTTCTTGAAAAAAATAACGGATACTGTGAATGTTCCGGTTATTGCATCCGGAGGTGCAGGAAAGTATGAGCATTTTTTAGATGCTGTTAGATATGCAGCAATAGACGGCGTGCTCGCAGCTTCAGTATTTCATTTTGGAGAAATAAAAATACCTGAACTGAAAAAATACTTGAGAGATAACGGAGTGAAATGATACTGCGAAATCTCAGAATTTAAAAGATGAGATCCTTCGTTTCACTCAGGATGACAAAACAGCAGGATGACAAAACAACAGGGTGACAGATAATGAAAGGTGATAAAAAAAATGGAAATTGAAAAACTATTGAATGAAGTAAAATTTGATGAAAAAGGTTTGATTGTTGCAGTAACACAGGATTATATAACAAATGAAGTACTTATGATTGCATATATGAACAAAGAGGCACTAAAAATAACATTGGAGGAAAAAAGGGGTTGTTATTTCTCAAGAAGCCGTAATTGTTTATGGAGAAAAGGAGAAACATCGGGGCATGTCCAGCATTTAAAGGGTTTCTACTATGATTGTGATGCAGATGCGATTTTGCTGAAGGTAGAACAGGTTGGGAATGCATGCCACACGGGAGCATACTCATGTTTTTTCAATAAAGTTTACGAAGACGATATAGCTGATAAATCAATTATTAATAAGGTATACTGCCAAATACAAAACCGGAGAGATAACCCGAAGGAAGGCTCTTACACAAACTATTTGTTTAATGAAGGACTTGATAAAATATTGAAGAAAGTCGGAGAGGAAACCAGCGAAGTAATAATAGCAGCAAAAAATAAAAACAAAGAAGAGCTTATTTATGAAATTTGCGATTTAATTTACCATTCCCTGGTTCTCATGGTCAGTGAAGGGGTAACTATTGATGAGCTGCAGAAAGAACTCACAAAAAGGCATAGATAGCTGTCAAGGGACCTTGTGTGAAACTGCCTGACAAAACATCTATATAACAAAATGTGCAAAATTTCAAGTAATGTGTGATTTGTGCTGTATTAAATTCAGATATTCTACACATTACTTGAAATTTCGAGCATATTCTACTTAAAAATCATCTTTTTCTAAATATATTTCACACATTAATTGAAATTTTGCTCAAATCAAAGCCTGCGTACTCCATTTTGCAGCTAAATGAACCTGAAGAGAATTCTATACGGTTTGTGTTGATTGTCCCTTATAGGATATGGATTTTGTCGGGCATACTTCCCGGCATTTTCCACATACTATGCAATCATTTTTAAATATAATCGGAACTTCTTTTTCTTCTTGGATTATTGCATCAGCAGGGCAATTTTTAACACAAATTCCACATTTGATGCAGTCTTCTTCTGCTATAGTATATCCGGCTTTATTTTTCTTAGAAAAAAATGAAAACAGTGTTCCATAGGGGCACAGATATCTATGCCAAAAGGATGGTTCGAAAAATACAGTCAATAAAATACCAATTGCAAATAATGCAGGTAATACAGGCAGTTTCTTGCCTGTTTTTTGTATAAAAATAAATGTTACAACAAAAAGAACCAATACCCCTATTCT
>DHUT01000066.1 GCA_002409285.1 Firmicutes bacterium UBA5227
AAAGGTGGATTTATAAAAATGATACAATTAAAATAATAAATATTGCAATGGAACTTATGAACGAAGGAAAAATAACAGAAGAAGATTATACAAAGATAACAGAAGCAACAGCGTATCTGCTGGGGTATTTTTCAGGAAACTATGCGGACTTAAAATTGTCGAAGGAGGTGTCCGAGGTGAGTGAATATATCTATACTAAGGGTAAAGATGAAGGAATAAGAGAAGGCAAAAAAGAAGGAATAAGAGAAGGTAAAAAAGAAGGCAAAAAAGAAGGAATACAAGAGGGAAGAAATAAGGAGAAAATTGAACTGGCAAGAAATCTCCTGGATGTATTGGACATAAAAACCATTTCTTTAAAGACCGGCTTAAGTATTGAGAAGGTTGAGAGTATTGCAAGAGGAGAGCTTTAAGGAAATTTTATAATTCGTCAAATATCTTAACAAAATAAAAAAATTCAAAGGAAATGAAACATTTTGTGCAGAGGGTATGTCTTATAGAAAGAGAATATTGAAAAGAAATAGAAGGAAGAAAAGAATGAAAAAAGTAATAATATTTTTATTAAGCTGTATTGTTTTATTTGCTTCATCGTCCTTTTCACAATGTATGGCCGATGACAGTGTAATTGTAACATTACCTGCTTTTGATGTTAGTTTGAATGGTCAGCAAACCACATCATCATATCGTAAATATCCACTTATAGTATATAAAAATATAACATATTTTCCGATGACATATTATGATGCCAGATTATTAGGCTTATCTACAAAGTGGAATAAAATTGACGGATTGAGTGTAGATAAAAATGAAGACTATTTCTATGAATATGTTAATGAGCTTAATGATGATAAAAATTCAAGCAGGCAAACCGCACAAATAATAACAGGTAAAATAAAAGTAAATGGAAAAGAAATAGATAATACAAAAGAGCCATACCCCCTGCTGTTGTTTAGAGATGTAACTTATTTTCCTCTGACCTGGCGATTTGCGGTTGATGAATTTGGCTGGGAATACAGCTTTGATAACACAAAGGGGCTTATTATTTCCAATGATAATGTAATAATGGAAAATCCAAATACTTACAATTGGATAGTTAATCATTATTCAGGCGCCGGAGCCGGGTCCATGATGGGAACGGATGGTATGATGTTTCCCGTAAGCGCATTAGTTGAGCATACAGAAATCTCATTAGGGGATACCACATTTGAAGGAACAAATAAAAGAAGAAGCCTAGAAGAGACCAGTTTATCACTATACAGCAGAAGCACAGAAGATGTGACAATAAAAGAATCCGAACAATGGCAGTATCACATTTATAAAATCATAAATGATAGGGAAGAGTTGGTTTATAAAAAGATATTCCCATTTTATCATGGAGAGCTTAAAGTTCTTCAGCACGCTTCTTGTTTGATAGATATTCCGTATTGGAAAGAACATATGGATGTCGGAAATTATGTAATCAGGTACACGCACCCTGAAAATCTTGAATTTATCAAAAAAGGTTCAAATCAATTATATTCTGTTCCGATAGAAGCGCCTCCACATTCTTCTCATTTTTATTTAGAAAGTACCGTAACAATAAATAAATAAAAAAAGGGCTGTCTCAAAAATATTTTTTTAGACAGCCTTTTTTATCTTAACAACTAAACAGTTCTAACCCCTACTACGTAAGGAGTTGATGCCATTGCCGGAACAACCGTTGAGAAAGTTACGCTGGTAGTCGTATTCCCAGAAACGGCTTGTTCCAATACATCAATATATTTATTATCAGATACTCTGTCAGTGTATTTAACCGAACTGCCGACATAATTTACATAAAGATACCAGCCTCCTCCTATAGATCCTATAAATATCCTGTAAGTTTTAGAAGTACTGCCGGTATTCTTTATTGGGACAGTTATACTTAACTGTTGTCCAAAAGCACCCTCAAGTCTTCCGCTAGTAGAGCCGCTTGGATCTGTTATATAGCTGCAATCATTACCGCCGAAAGTATCACCGGTAGCAGCAAGAGTAACGCCTGTTCCGTTTGTGCTTGACGGAGTAATTGTCGGGCATGTTATTGTTGCATAAAAGCCAGCACCGCTACCTATAGCTCTTAAAGTGGACAATGGGTCTGCAGTGGCAAAAGCTGTACCTCCACCGGAGTTACTCGTGTAAGCCAAATCCCATAAATGTGACCGGAGCTGGTGTAGTTGTCCCGTTTCTCACAATAGTAACTCTGGCTATAATACCAAAGCATCTTGCGTTTGGAATATCCCTTAAAAAGAGATTCCCGTAACCGTTGGCGTTTACAGTTAATGACGAGCTGGTCCCGGTGTAATAACTCTCCCAGGCGTTTGTATCTGATGTCCCGCTGTTTATGGTAAATCCTTGGTGAGTAATATTAATCTTTATTGCATAACTGTTTGGATTATATACCAGGATGCAATTTTTTATTGTGGAGCCTGCTTTATTTTCATGCCAGGTATAAATTTGCCCGGTTCCTTGAAGATTTGTTACTCTGTTTAAAAAGCGGCCGGAATCTGCTAAATCACCTGAATCCAATCCAACGTCTCTGGACTATTAGAGTAAAAGAAAAATTCATTTGTGTTTAAGCCTGCACTCCCTCCGCTGGTTAATAATTGAGGGGACCTGCTTACTGCGGTTTGCCCTGTTAATAATGTTGCCATAAGTTTTCTCCTTTTCATTTTAATATTTTGTAAAATCAGACCCACTCAGTTAAGCACAATCCGGATTTTTTTAAAATGCTACTGAATAGGTTTTGCCTTACACTATATAAAGACAAGTTCTATATACTGTTTGTAAACCTGGTCATATTTTTTTTATATTTATCAAGGAATCTTTTATTTGCGTAACATCTTCTTTTACATCTTTAACAAGGTTGAGCTTGTCTGTTAATGAAGAAATGATATCTTGATAGCTTTTTTCTCTTTCTTCTTGTCTTAAATCTCTTTTTTCCTGAGTTTTTAATATGTAAAATATCAGCGCTATTGACAACAAAGCCCATGTCCCTTGTGCTGCTGCCATTTCCATAATTTTATCCTCCATAATATTCCTCCTTTCAAAATTTTCTTAAACATATATAGTTCAAATATTCGTAATAAACAAAATTAATAAATTTCCTCATACATGGACTATTTACTATTAAAGACAAGTCGTAAGTTTAATTTGTAAACCTACCCTTAAAATTTTCATCCCAGTTATGAAATTATAATTTTATGCATTAAAAAAGATGTGTATCTTTGTCCATGCTTACGTTAAGCAAAGATACACATCACATTTATATCAAAGTTAAATTTAAATTTAAATTACTGCAAAAAATAACTTAAAACAGATTTCTTATAGCTTCTCCCAACCGGAATAGTCTTATCTGAACCCACTATTTCTATCTCTTTTGATGATATGGATTTTATTTTTGATTTGTTAACTATAAATCCATTGTGGCATCTCATGTAGAGTTTCATGTCTATGACATTTTCAAGTTCTTTGAAGGTTATTCTGACGTTTATATTTCGATTGCTTTTCATGCATATGCTTACGTAATTTGAGACTTTTTCAAAAAAAAGGACATCATCATTCATAATTTTAAAATCCCTGCTATTTTTATTTATTATAAAAAAACTTGTTGTATTATCGTATAGCATATTTCTTTGAATTTTTCCCAATGCTTTATCAATTATAATGCCAAGCCTGGACTCGTCTATCGGCTTAGTAATATATTGAAAGACAAACTGTTCATATGCTTTTTCAGCATATTCAGGATATGCGGTAACATATATTATTACTGCATCATTATTAATATCAAATATTTTTTCGGCTATCTGAATTCCGCTGCTGCCAGGCATATCTATATCCAGAAAAACTATGTGATGTCTATCTTTTATGTACATTTCTAATGCTTCAGAACCGGATGCCGTTTTATCGCACCTATATGAAATTTCTCTTTCTCTCAAACAATTGTTTAAATATTTTTCTAAAATATTTAAATGCTCTTCTAAATCATCACACAGCAAAAATCTGTATTCCATATATATCCCCCCTGATATATAAAATTTAAAAGTTGCAATATTGACACCTGAAGAGTCTGCACCATATAACTATACATTTATTTTATACCCACTATTAGCTTATTTAATCTAAAATTTAATATTTTTGTGACACATTATCTTTCATTTAACATATACACTTTATAAAGGTACTTTCAGTTAAGGTTTCAAAAATTCTGTATAAACAGATCTAATGATTTTTATTGCTCTATTCTTTGTTCTGTTCACTGCCTGCCTTGAAACATTAAGCTTGTCCGAAATTTCCTGAATGGAATATCCGTAAATATATCTGTATACTATTATTTTTCTTTGCTGTTCAGTAAGAAACAAAAAGCAATCATTTTCTAAATCACTTTGATCATCGTAGTATGACACATCATTTATGAAACTGTTTTCATCATCAAGATAAATTAAGGGCACATGAGTGCCCCTGGAAATTAACAGATTTTTATAAGTGTTGTCAAAAAACCTGTTTGTGTAGCTTGTAACGGCTCCATCACATTTAGAAATAAGCGAATCAAAATTCGTATTCCTTATGAAGGTTGCAAAGAGTCTCTGGCTTTGCCTCAGATAAGCGAGCTACTGCCAGCCCATGAAAATGCATAGGATATCGCTGAGTTGATTTAATCTTATTCCGATGAAGCATTGTTTATAAGATGCTGTAAAATATCTTAAAGGTTTCAATATATTTTATTTTTCCAGTGTATATGTACAGTTAGTATGTTAAATTTTAAAAATTCTTTATAAAAATGAAACATTTTGTGCGGTTTATGCGTCTAATAAAAAGAGAAAATAATTTAGATAATTTAGATATAGAAGGGAGAAAGTTTGAAAGCGATAGGGCATAAAGTTATGAAAATGTTTCATAACCCCATTGGGCCCTTTCGCAGAAAGGTGGATTTATAAAAATGAAAAGAATAATAGTATTCTTTTTAAGTTTTATTGTTTTATTTACTTCATCGTCCTTCTCGTATAATCCTTGTTTTCATGAGTAGAAAAAAGGATGATGAATTATAAATACATTTGATAGAGAGTTAATTTTTTCGGAAAGTTAACATTAAATATTGAGTAGGTGGAGGATATTTTAAAAGAACAGCAGATATAACATAAAAGTTACTTGGGAGTATAGGTGCTTTTCCCAGAAAGGAGTTTTATAGAAATGAACAAAAAATATATTTTAATGTTTATAACCGGGTTTTTAAGCTGTTTACTATTATTTATTATTTTTACAAAAATTAATATAGTTAAACTTAATAACTTATTCCCTGTAGAAAATAAATCAATAGCTGAAGAGAGAAGTTCAGAAATTATTTTTAGCATAGAAAAGGATTATGAAGATAATAAAAATAAAACGATTGATATTTCGAAACTGAAACAGGACTACCATAAATATGATCTTGAGATAAATACAAATAACATTAAAAATCTTGAAAATATGAATGAAAATTATCCTAAAACAGACTATCAAATTATTATCAATGGTGTAAGGATGGAAAAAGAAGATATACATTCTATTCAAATTAATAATGGAACCTATATTAATATAAAGGAAATGCAAAGAGCTTTAAATCACTTAAATGTGGTTGTATCTGACGAAGATAAAGTTTTGAATATTTATGAAAGTTCAGGTTTGGGAATAATAGATTATAATGGTCAACAATATATAGAATATTCGGATATAATGGAAAGATACTGCGTTTCTCCACCTATACTCCCATATGTTACTTTATTGGACTACAGGGAAATTATTGATTCTAAAAACAACCGTGGAATTGTTCGATTTTCGCGGGATATGAGAGACTTCCTGGATGACAAATACTATCCATCTTTATTAGTGAAAAAAGAAGAAATTATTGAACAATTGCCACTGATACTAAAATCGATTTGTACCAATGAGCTTTATATTAAAGAGTTTCCAGAGGCAATTTATGATAAATTAGAACATCCTCTGCAGTAAAACAGAGGATGTCTTATTTTAAATTATAGGAGCGGTAATTTTATCTGTAGTTGCACTGGCTTCATCGGACACGTGACCGTTTATGGTTATATCAATTCCGACTGGTCTGGTATCATCATAGTAATTTGTCTTAGGAAACCCCGAATCTTCCCAATAATATTCCTTACTATTTGATTTTGTTAAAGATGCCTTAGTTCCATTAGTAGCAATCAAGCTTGTATTGTAGAATTTAGCTTTTATAAAGGACGCTGCAGGAACTAAATTAATTTTCCCATTTTTATCAGGATTAATAGATAGACACATTTCCCTGTTTACCCAGCACCCTTTCATAAATTTATTGTAAATACTGGTTGAGGCAAATTCTGCACTTAACGATTTTTTTAATGATGAACCTATTAAACATTCCAAGTACAGCTTATTGCTATCTATTGTCGCTTTTAAAGTTATATCAGCACCATTAGATATACTAAGTATTGTTGACTCATCCCAGCTTTTTTTCAGGCTGCCATTGCCATTGTCTGCAATGAAAAGTTTATATCCACTTTTTTCACAGATTATTCCACAGTCTAAACCTTTACTTAAATCTGAGTAAGGGTAAAATCCGTAAAAAAATTCCGGGAAAGCTCCATTTTTAT
This sequence comes from Firmicutes bacterium UBA5227, assembly GCA_002409285.1. Lineage (GTDB taxonomy): Bacteria > Bacillota > Clostridia > Tissierellales > Sedimentibacteraceae > Sedimentibacter. The sequence continues at coordinate 6,636 of DHUT01000066.1, forward strand.
AATTGCCCTCATTTGGGCGAGCTCCGTAAAGTGAAGGAAGCTTTAAGTTGCCTTCCATACCTGTGTAGTTGCTACTAATTCCATTTGTTGTTCTGTAAACTGTATGAACTCCTGCCATAATAAAAACCTCTTTTCTTTTTTTATTTTATAGTCTTATATTAATAAAGAGGTTTTTTTAACTGAAAAGTAAACCTGTAAATTTTTTTTCTACAGGACGCTGTAAAACTCCTATCGAAGAAATACAGGCAG
>DHUT01000046.1:0-17650 GCA_002409285.1 Firmicutes bacterium UBA5227
CAATATAAAGCATACAATTCTGAAAGTGGTCAGTTTAAAAGAAACCAGAGGAATGCCTGCTACATCGCTGGCAATACCTATTGTAAAAGGATTTAATACTGCTGAGGCGAAACCTGTAGCAACACCTACAAATACTATTGAACCGCCAACTAATCTGTCATAACCAAGCGTAATTGCTATTACAATAAATGCGGGAATAAGTCCATATGTTTCCTCATACATTCCAAAAGTAGATCCTGCTATTCCAAATAAAATCATAAAAATTGGAATAAGCAGGTAATCTTTATTTCCAAGCTTACGCAATATTGAACCCACAAAAGCATTCAATGCTCCACCTCTCATTAACACAAACACATATCCGGATGCAAATATTATAAAAAATATAATGTTAGAAGCTTTGGTCATTCCGGTGTAGATAGCCTGAAAGAATTCCCATGGACCTACGGGGTTTGCTTCAATCTCAGTATAGCTGTCAGGTACGACGATTTCTCTGCCGAGATTGTCATCATAAATTCTTTCAAATTGACCTGCAGGTAGAATCCATGTCAAAACACTGCATAATGCAAGAACAATTAAAATTACAATAAAACCATGAGGCATTTCAAAACTCTTTTTTTCTTTTCTTTCCATTATAAATCTCCTCGTATAAATATTATAAAGCATAAATTAACACACAGCAGTTTAGTAAAAGTTAGATTGCTATTTAATACATTCAAATTAACTTAACAACGTTTTCTGGATTAAGCACCATATGTTAATACTACCTTAAGATAAATAAATAATACTATATTAATGGAGGTGTAAATTTACATTATTAATTTATTTTATTGTGCAGTTTGCATAGATAAGCTCTGGAGCAGTATTAATTGACACAACTGCTAAGTGTGAAATTAACGGTAAATTTAATATGCAGTATGCATCCTGCATATTAAATTAAAAAAATATAAGAAAAATATACATGAGAAATGTTATAATATAAATGTATATAATACTGAAGGAGGTAATTCTGTGATTGCAGATATAATCAGAGAAAGGTCATCGGAAGAAAGAGAGTATGTTGTTGAACTAAGGCGATATTTGCACAAGCATCCGGAGCTTAGTGAAAATGAATACAACACAAGCAAAAAAATACAGGAAGAGCTAAAAAAAATTGGCATAGAATATGTTGTATATCAGGGCACAAATGCCATTGTAGGGCTGATTAAGGGAGAAAAGGACGGAAAAACAGTAGCCCTCAGGGCGGATATGGATGCACTTCCCATAAATGAAGAAAATGATGTTCCATATAAGTCTGAAAATGAAGGTGTCATGCATGCGTGCGGTCACGATGGGCATACTGCAATTTTGCTGGGAACTGCAAGGGTTCTGTATAGCATCAGGGATAAACTTCACGGAAATGTAAAACTTCTGTTTCAGCCTGCAGAGGAAACAATAGGGGGAGCAGAAGCAATGATAGCAAATGGTTGTATGGAAAACCCGAAGGTAAGCTATGTTTTTGGGCTTCATATGGATCCGGACATAGAATGTGGAACTATACGGTCAAGGGTTGGAGCGCTTAATGCAAATGGGGATGATATTGAAATAACTGTTAAGGGGAAAAAATCTCATGGAGCAACTCCGGAGCTTGGAATAGACGCAATATATGTGGCCTCCAACATAGTTGTAAGCCTTCAGTCCATCATAAGCAGACGAATAAGTCCCTTTGATAATGCGGTTATGACAATCGGTAAAATACAAGGAGGAACTGCGAACAACGTGGTTGCAGACAGGGTATCCATGTATATGATGCTGAGGACTACGGATTTTACCGTAAGGGATAATCTAAAAGATTGGATTGAAAAAAACAGCAGGTTAACTGCAGAAGCAAACGGTGCAGAATGTGATGTAAAGTTTACCCCAAGCTATATAGCGTCAATAAATGATAAGGAATGCATAGAGATAGTAGAAAATGTTTCAAATGAATTTTTGGGGGATAATTCATATTACAATGTTGAGCATCCATTTCTGGGGCTCGAAGATTTTTCATATTTCTTGACAAAGGCAAAGGGTGCATTCTACCAATTGGGATGTGGAAATAAGAAAAAAGGAATAACAAGTTCAACTCATACCTCAACCTTTGATATGGATGAAGATTCACTTGTTAACGGAATGATGATGCAGGCGGGGATTGTATATAAATTAATAGGAGAAAAATAAAGATGAACATTGACAGAGAAAATGGACTTAACGCTATATATGGAGGTTTGCTCTTAGGAGGAGGCGGTGGCGGCATATTGTCCGAAGGAATTAAAATTCTTGACCAGGTGGTAAAACTTGGCGGAATAGAACTGCACTCCATAGATGAGATGGATAATGATTCCATAGTGGCAACAGCGTCATTAGTTGGATCGCCATCCTCAAAAGACAAGTTTGTTGGAGCTGGTCACTACAAAAGAGTTTATGAATTATTTGGGAGTATTTATGATAAGGCAGTAAAGGGAATTATTACAAATGAACTTGGAGCCCAGTCGGTTACAAACGGATGGATGCTTTCTGCAATGACGGGCATTCCTTTTATAGATGCACCATGTAATGGCCGTGCACATCCTACAGGATCAATGGGAAGTCTTGGACTTTCCCGCAGCAAAAATTATGTATCCGTGCAGGTATGTGCCGGAGGAAAAGGAGATAGTGAAATAGAAGTAACTGCAAAAGGTACTTTGGCAGGTGCCTCGAAAATAATACGAAATTCTGCTGTTGCTGCAGGAGGATTTGTTACGGTTCTGCGAAATCCTGTCAGTGCAGGATATGTTAAAGAGCAGGCGGCTGTGGGAGCTATTGAAGCTGCAATAAAAATCGGCGGTATACTCAGAGCAGATGAAAATAATATCCAAAAGACCATCAGTGACCTGATGAACTGCATAGGACTTGAAGTTTTATGTGAAGGTGTTCTGACAGATGTTATTCTTAACAGCAGAGGTGGTTTTGATGTGGGCGAATGTGTGATTAAATCAAAGGACAGTATCTACAACGTAAGTATTATGAATGAATACATGACAGCAGAAAAAAATGGGGTAAGGATTGCAACGTTTCCTGATTTGATAGCCATATTTGACAAAAAGACAGCTCTTCCTGTCATAAGTGCTGAAGTTGTCGGAGGTACGGAGGTCGTTCTTGCTAAGATACCCTCTGACAGACTTATATTAGGAAGCAGTATGTCTGATATAGAATTGTTTAAAGAAGTTGAGCCAACCCTTGAAAAAAATCTGACAGACTATGCTTTCGGTGAAGGTAGGGAAGGAAATTAACAAATGCTTGAAACAATAAAAAAAATAAAGACAGGGTTTATCACGATAGGACAGTCACCTCGTCCATATATAATGGACGCTATAGCACCAACACTTGAACGTTCCTTTGATATTATAGAGGATGGGGCATTGAACGGATATACCTACGATGAAATTTTAAAAGAATTTCCGTTTAAAAAGGGCAGCGATTTTTTTGTTACCGAGCTATCTGACGGTACCGAAGTTCACATTAATCTCGAACACATCAAACCATTGGTGCAAAAATCCATTGACAGGCTTGAAAATAAAGGAGCTAAAATTATTGTGCTCATGTGTACAGGTGAAATGGGAGGCTTTAAAAGTAATGTACTTTTTGTAGAAAGCAGTGAAATTATAAAAAGTGTTGCTGCTGCTTTGGGCAAAAATAAAAAAGTTGGCGTTCTTATACCGGATGAGAATCAAAGGGAACAAATGGAAAAGAGATGGAGAGAAACTGATATAGATGCTGAAATTTGCGCTCTTTCACCATACATAAGTTTTGAAGAGGCAGAGGAGAAAGTAACAAACTTTAGAGACAGAAACTGGGATATGGCAGTGCTTGACTGCATGGGCTACACAAAGGAGCTGAAACAGGCTATTTCGGATAAACTGAATATAAGAGTACTGCTTTCCCGTTCAGTGGTGGCTTCGGTTATTTCGGAGTTAAGCTGAATAAACTGAATATCAATATTATGATTAAAAATAATAAAACCGTCCAGGTTGTCAATTTATATACCTGAGACGGTTTTGCCAATATACCTTATCCGATAGAACTTATATGGTTATCTTAGCCCACTTTCCGGTTAAAAATCTTGAGTAGTTTATTATCAGTCTCAAGGCCTGGTCTGTTGCAAAAGCAAACCATGCTCCTATAAGGCCAAGTCCGAAGGGGTAGCAGAAAAGCCATGTCGCCCCCGGTCTTACCAGTCCTATGCTGAAAAATGATGTGTTTGCAACAAACTTTGTATCTCCTGCTCCTCTGAGAATTCCTGAAACAACTACATTAGATGCCTGAATTGGTGCCATTGCAGCTATGGTAAGCATAATTCCTGATGCTGCAGTTATAACGGCCTGATCATTTGTGTACAGGGCAACAAAGAAACTCCTGCCGAAAATGAATGCCATGATAAATACAACTCCCACAGTTAATGCCATTCTTTGAAGGGTTTTGCCATAGATGGTCGCCATATCAGGCCTTTTTGCTCCCAGGTTTTGACCCACAAGAGCTGAAGCGGCTATACCCAGACCGTCTCCGAATGAAAAGGAAATACTCATCAGGTTCATGCATATCTGGTGAGTGGCAAATGCTACGGTACCAAGCCCGGCAATCAGCTTGTTTGTGGTGAAGAATCCTATACGCATGAATACCTGTTCCACAAATGCGCTGCCGCTTATGTTAAATATTGTCATAATAGTATGCTTTTCCGGCTTCCAGCTTTGCTTTCTTTTTAATTGCAGGAATCCGTCAGTTATAGTAATTGATTTAAGAGAAAGTAAAAACCCTACAAAGTTTCCTATGGCTGTTGAAATAGCATCTCCCGGGACTCCAAGAGCAGGAAAGCCAAAACGGCCTGTAATAATCACATAGTCCAGGGCAAGATTTACTATATTTGCAACTACATTGGTTCTCAAAGAAATTTTAGTGTTGCCTACACCCCTTTGAGCGGCATTAATTGTAAGACCAAGGGATGTGAAAAAATTTCCTATACATATAATTTTAAAATATATTACTGCATTTTCTACTATTTCATCCTGGGCTCCTGCGAATACGATTATAGGCTTTGCAAAGGCTATTCCTGCTACAGTTAGTGCAAGGGACAGTATTCCGCTTATCATCAGAGATTGACGAAGGGTATTATTTGCAGCCTCTCTGTCATCCTCGCCCTTTCTTCTTGCCACAACAGCTGTGACTCCTATATTAAGTGAAAATATTACTGCTAACAATATCAGCCTCGGCTGGTTGGTAATTCCTACAGCAGATATGGCTGCCGCTCCTAAAACTCCTACCATTATCAGGTCAGCTGAAGATATTAATTGAACAAGCACTGATTCCAGTGCAGATGGCCATGCAATTGCCATAGCTGTTTTATAAATCTCCTGATCAGAAGGTATTTCTCCCACAATGTTTTCAGGCTTGACCATGTATTGCGCTGAGTATACCCTTTTAAAAAAATTTGACATGAATATTCATTCCTTTCCTTGTTACAAATCAGACCGGTAAACATATTATACCAATTCATATTGAATAGTTTTATTGAAGTGAATTGGTATGCTGATCCTATGTTGCGGACAAATATCTATCCGAATTTTAAAATTGAAACAGTTACAATACATTATAATGCCAATGAACCGGACTGTTCTTAAAATTTATGTAGAATGAAAGATTTTACCTTTCATGAAAATATTTTGACTATGTAGTTATACCACAAAACCTTTCAGATTTAAAGAGGGCTTCACGAAAATTTCACTATAGCATAATATATAACCGTGATACTTAATAGGGAGGAACAATATGGGATTGAAATATACTATACTTGCCGGAGACAAGAGAAGCCTGGAGCTTGGTAATTTGCTGATGAAGGATGGAAATGATGTTTGCATCTATGGATTTGAGAGGCTGGAGGAGTATAAATACGGACAGTTGAGCCTGAATGAAGCGATAGAATATGCTGATGTTATTATAGGACCACTGCCATTTTCCACAGACAATGTAAATGTGAATGCTCCATTTACAAATCAGATAATTAAAACAGATACAGTATTTGACATGATGTCTGAAAAACAAGTTATTATTGGGGGAAAATTCAGCGCAGAACATGAAAAAGAACTAAAGAATAAAAACCTTAAATCAGCGGATTATTTCAAAAGAGAGGAAATGCAGGCTTTAAATGCAGTACCCACAGCAGAAGGAGCTATTAGGATTGCAATGGAAGAAACACCGTTTACTATTCATAATTCCAATGTTCTAATTTTAGGCTATGGCAGAATCGGAAAGACCTTATCCAGGATGCTTTACGGAATTGGAGCAAATGTGCATGTGGAAGCAAGAAGCTTCAGTGATTTGGCCTGGATAAAAAATAACAGATATACACCTGTATACTTAAAAGAATTAAGAACGTACTTGCCTGAAATGAACATTGTTTTTAATACTGTACCTGAGATAATATTAAATAAGGAACTGTTAGGAAGCATTGACAGTAGCTGTCTGGTAATTGATTTGGCTTCAGAACCGGGAGGGATTGATCTGGAAGCTGCTGAGGAATTACGTATAAAAACCGTAAGAGCTGCAGGACTTCCTGGAAAAGTGGCTCCGTTAACTGCCGCTATTATCATTAAGGACACGATTTATAATATTATAGAGGAGTTGAAAGCATAATTATGTCAGTAAAAGGATTAAGAATAGGTTTTGCCCTTACAGGTTCATCCTGTAACTTCAGCAACATATTCCCGGTAATTGAGGATTTAGCCAAGAAAGGTGCTGATATTTATCCAATAATATCACATGCGGCGGATACTTTTGATACAAGATTTGGCACAGCAGAAGAGTGGAAGAATAAATTAACAATGATTACAGGAAAAGACTTAATCAGAACAATAGCTGAAGCAGAACCTGTGGGACCAAAATTGAAGCTTGATGCACTGGTAGTTGCTCCGTGTACGGGTAATACCCTGGCAAAGCTTGCAAACGGAATAACAGATACGTCAGTAACCATGGCATGCAAAGCTCATTTAAGAAATCAAAAGCCCCTGATTCTGGCTGTAGCAACTAACGATGGTTTGGGAACCAATGCTAAGAATATAGGGCTGTTATTAAATACAAAAAATATTTACTTAGTGCCCCTTGGTCAGGATGATGCCATTAACAAACCAAACTCACTGATAGCCAAGTTTGATAAGATTGAAGAAACAATTGAAGCAGCAATACTTGGTAAACAGTTTCAACCATTACTGGTGTAACATACAGCATGGCAGAGCTCTTAGTTCTGCCATGCTGTATATTATTTGATAAAATTCAAATATAATTCCTGTAAAAACTCAGCAATATTTTCATTTTTCACAACTATGGAAGCACTGTTGTCGGAATACGACCGGTTAACTGTATATTTCTGTTCATTCAATAAAAACCTTTCCAGTTTTTTTATAATTTCATCTCTGTAATTAACATTGAAAATAACGGATATTACATATTCATTTTCCTGAATTTTTAGTCCAGCACCTGTTATTTTTAAACTGCTTTTATCCCGGGATATAGTTGTACCCGGTTCACCTGCAAAGGTTGAAAGGATTCTTATGGGTATATTATACTGTTTTCCAAGCAAAATCGCATCTGGATGAATTACAGTTGCTCCGGCAATTGACAATCTGTACATATCATCATAGGAAATTTTGTCAATGTAATTGGTATCTGGAACAAACTTTGGATCTATAACAGCGACGCCGGGAACATCAGTGAATATATCTACCCTTTCGGCGTTCAGGGCTCCTCCCAGTGCAACAGCAGTTGTGTCACTTCCCCCTCTGCCAAGGGTGGTTATCTCTAAATCCTTTGTGGCGCCCTGGAAACCTGCAATGACAGGAATTATGCCTTTTTCCAGACAATCCTGAATTTTTTTTGTATTAGTGCCTATTATTTTAGCCGAATTAAAGTTGTTATCTGTAATTATTCCTGCCTGAAGTCCGGTGAATGCTTCAGATGATAAGCCTTCGCTTTCCAGCAGATGAGAGACCATTGCTGCAGAAATTGTTTCACCCACCGACATAATCATGTCTTTTTTCTTTGGATCAATTTCGGAACTTATATTTATAAGCTGATTAATAAGAGTATCCGTTGCGTAAGGATCTCCGTTCCTGCCCATAGCCGATACAACCACAACAATCCTGCTGCCGGTCCGTGCTTCTTCTTTTACTCTTTTAAGAAAATCACTTTGTTTATTTAAATTTCTCAGGGAAGTTCCTCCGAATTTTTGAATTACTATTCTCATTATTACCTCCTTATATCGTTATGAATTATTATTCTGCAAAGGTTATACTTTCTGGTTTCTGTGGCATGGTAATAGACTGATGTTTTTATTTTATTCAAATGTCCGTTTTTTGTTAGCAAATTACGCTGTATTTCATAAGATGGATTATAATATTTTTGGAGGGAAAACTGATATGGTTCAATGGGGAAGGTTAATAACCGCCATGGTAACACCATTTGATGAAAATTTAGATGTTAATTTTGATGCTGCTGTTTCGCTGGCAGTTAAATTAGTTAACGAAGGAAATACCGCCCTGGTTATAACAGGAACTACCGGGGAAGCACCAACTCTGACAGATGAAGAAAAAACCGACTTATACAAGGCAGTAAAAAAGGCTGTTGATGTTCCTGTAATTGCAGGAGTGGGAACAAATAGTACGAAGTCTACCATAGAAAACATAAGGAAAGCACAAGAATCCGGGGTTGACGGACTGCTGGCAGTCACTCCATATTACAATAAGCCTGACCAGGATTCTTTGTATTGTCACTTTAAGGAGGTTGCGGCTTCCACTGATTTGCCTGTTATGCTTTACAATGTGCCCGGCAGAACCGGCTGCAACTTATTGCCTGAAACAGTTGAAAAACTTGCTCAGATAGATAATATTGCAGCTTTAAAAGAAGCAGGCGGAAATATAGTTCAGTTTACTGATATAATCAGACGTGTACCGGAGGATTTTTTAGTTTATTCCGGTGATGATTCAATGCTGCTTCCTGCAATGGCTACAGGCTGTTATGGAATAGTCAGCGTGGCATCCCATATTGTAAGCCCCGAAATGAAAGAAATGATAGATGCCTTTGTATCGGGAAATAATGAAAAGGCAAAAGAAATAAATCTTAAACTCTTTAACATCTTCAGGGATCTATTTATAGTTTCAAACCCCGTACCGGTAAAGTCGGCATTAAATATGACAGGTGTTCGTGCAGGCGGAGTAAGACTTCCATTAACCGTGGCAGGGGAAAAGGTATTAAATGTTCTAAAAGAAGATTTAAAGGAATTAGGAAAGATTTAGGCTTATTATCATTGCCAAATTGATTTAAGAACTGCATGCCTGATAATATGAATGAAAAGACATCGGGAACTGTTTTAATGTCAGACGCTTTCTCTGCCGGTAAGAACAGTTTCTGATGTCGGTGATTTCCAATTGACTGTGGATAGTAACTTGCCTCTTCCAAGGTTAAGGAAATCAGATTTATATCTTGATTTTATTTTCTTCGGCGTATACACTTAAAGTAATAGAGATACTAAAGCATAGCAGTAAAAGGAGTGATATTTCATGTATCAGATTATGGTGGTTGAAGATGATGAGGTTATTCAGGAGGAGCTGTCGGTTCTTTTGGAAGGTAATGGTTATGAGGTAGTACTTACCAGGGATTTTATTAATGTCATCGGGGAGGTAAAGAAATATAATCCACATTTGATTTTGCTGGATATTAACTTGCCCGGGCAGGACGGATTTAAAATCTGTTCAGGTATACGTACATTTTCCGGTGCTCCAATTATATTTGTCACAAGTCGTAACACGGATATGGACGAGCTGAAAAGCATCATGCTTGGAGGAGACGATTTTATCACAAAGCCGTATAATACCCCAATTTTGTTGGCTCGCATTGCATCACTGCTGAAACGGTCATATGGACTGCAACATACAGAAGTAGTGACCTGTCATGAAGTAACTTTGCATATTGAGAAGGGTGAAGTTGAATATCGGGGACATTCGGCAGAACTAACAAAAAATGAATTGAAGATCATGGCATATCTTTTTCGCCATGAGGGAAAAATAGTTTCCCGTGCGGATTTGACAGAATATCTCTGGGACAGTCAGCTTTATGTGGATGACAATGCTCTAAGTGTAAATATAACGAGAATACGAGAAAAATTAAAGCAAGTTGGTGTAACAGATTTTATCCGGACAAAACACGGACAGGGATATTTGATATGAGTTATAAAGATTATTTAAAAGATCAGTTCCCTGCCGTTATAACAAATACTTTGTCCATGCTTTTATGCGCGGCTTTCCTGCTGACAGCCCATATTAATGGAAGTATTATTCTAATTCTGCTTATTGGCTGGTCTCTTATTGCTGCAGGCTATATTAATATACGTTTCTTTTACCGAAAAAAGTATTTTTCAGAGCTTCTTATACAGTTAGAGCAGTTAGATAAAAAATATCTGATTTCTGAGGTTATGAATCGTCCCGTACGGTCAGAGGATAAAATTTACTATTATATTTTAAGGGCTGCAAATAAATCCATGACAGAGCAGGTATCGGAATCCAAAAGAGAGCGTAGGGAGTACAAGGAATATATTGAGCAATGGATACATGATGTCAAAACACCTATTTCTGCAATGAAACTCTTATGTGAAAACAATATATCCGACACTACGAGGAAACTGATGGCAGAGCTGGAAAAAGTAAGTCACTACACGGATCAGGCACTTTATTATGCCAGAAGTGAAAACGTTGAAAAGGATTATCTGATAAAAGAAGTTTCACTTTCTGAAATGATACATGCAGCTGTTGCAGAGAATAAGCAGCTTCTCCTTCAGAACCATGTTGCGGTAGAGGTAAGAAATTGTGAATACACTGTTTTTACTGATGAAAAATGGATTGGGTTTATCCTTAACCAGCTAATTGCAAATGCGGTGAAATACAGCAAGAAGGAGCCAAAGATTATTTTTGAGGCGGATTCCGGAAAGGGTCAGATTGCCCTGAAGATTCTTGATAACGGCATTGGAATATCAGATAGTGATCTTCCGCGCATTTTCGATACCGTTTCAATGTTCTTCGCAAGCTTGGAGTGGAGGAGGAACATATAAACAGTCTTGTATTAAAACAGTTAAGTTTCTGGTTTGGTTTACCGGTTTGTGTAGCTGTGATCGCTGCTGTAGCCTTCGTCTGGTATTTTTTTAATGCAATTTCAGCACAGATTTCTGCATATGTTGGTGTTGAGGCATTGACGCTGCAAATTTCCTATATCTCGGTAATTATTTTGATATTGTTTGTCTGCTATTTTGTAATAACCAGGATGCTGTTTCTTCTAACCATACAAAAGGAGGGATAAGAGTGTTGTATTTATTCAGGGTACTTTTGGCAGGTGCAGAAAAAGCAAAACCGGCAAAACCAGTAGAGTGGAGAAAGGGAGAACGAAACGAATATTTTATTTGCTGTTAATGGATTTACGGACGGGCTGACAGAACATACTATATAAATAATATTAACAACACAACCCCGCTGAGATAAATAGAGAGGTTGTGTTGTTATACTGTCTTATATGTTTATTGTATTGACAAAGTTAATGCATTGGGGTATAATTTATCCAATTAGTATTATAAATCATACTTAACATACTAAAAGGAATGCCATTTATGATATTAAAAAATATAAGTGGAAAGTTTATTACTGAAAAAATGAAAAAAGAATATTCTAAAAAAAACGAAGATTTTTTTATAGAATTTGCCAAGACAATCAGACCTGTAAGGAGGAACAATGATGGCAAAGGTTCAAAACACAGATATTTATAAGCCTGGTAGAAAACATTATTTAGACAATATCCGTTGGGTAACGGTGGTTCTGGTACTGATTTATCATATATTTTACTTGTACAATACAGTAGGCGTACCTTTTCCGATTGCCGAAGATGCTGGAATACGTGCATTTGATACTTTTTCTTATATTGTCTATCCATGGTTTATGGTAATTCTTTTCTTAATATCAGGTATAAGTTCCAGGTATGCGCTGCGAAAACAAACTAACCGGGAATTTCTGAAAAACAAAGTGACAAAACTTCTGATTCCTTCAACTCTTGGATTATTTGTTTATCACTGGATTTCCGGTTATCTGAATGTTAAATTCGGCGGCGGTCTTGCTTATATTCCCAGATTTATTCGTTATCCTGTATTTGTCATGGCCGGAATCGGACCTCTATGGTTTATCCAAATGCTGTTTTTGTTTTCTGTATTATTGGTGGTGCTTAGAAATATTGACAAGGAAGACAAGGTATGGGCATTTTGCGGGAAAATCAATATTGTAATGATTGTGTTATTAGTTTTTTTAATCTGGGGAGCAGCGCAGGTATTAAATCTGCCTGTTCTGTCAACCTATCGCTTCGGCATCTATGGTGCTGCTTACTTGATAGGCTACTTTGTTTTTTCTCATGATGAAGTCCAGAATTCCATCGAAAAGATCCATATTTTGATGCTGATTGCCGCAATAATTCTTGGTGTTGCTTTTACGGTTCGCTACTTTGGCGTAAGCTACAGTTCCGAGGAATGCCTGAAGAGTTTTTTAACCAATTGTTATTTATGGGCTGCTGTTCTCGCAATCCTTGGCTGCGGAAAAGCCTGGTTCAATAATACATCTGCCTTTGCCTCCTATATGACGAAATCCAGTTTTGGTTTTTACGTGGTGCATTACTTAGTTGCACAGTTGACCTGTTACTTGGTTTACTATTACGGTAATTTTCCAAGGGCAATAAACTACTTTTTGGCATTAGCAATTGAGCTGACATGCACTGTACTAATTTATGAATTGTTAAAGAGAGTTCCGGTGATTCGATATCTTGTGCTTGGCATTAAAGCTAATAATCAATAGTTAATCTAAGAAGCAGTATTATGAACGTTCGGTTAACTTAATACTGGCATATATCCGTTAAATGTTCCGGAAAAATATAACTACCCTGCAAAGGGAGGCTTTGTTAATATAAATATGGAATTATTATATCTATTGACAGTTAAATATTTGTAGAGTATTGTTAGTGTAACATGAATAACTTATAATACAAGTATAACTGAAATGAAAATATAAACAGATCAAAGGAGACAAGAAAGTGAAGGAAAACAATATAGATAAACCGAAAGAAAAGATAGAAGGAAAATACATGAGTTCTGTTAAGGTTGGTTCAAAAGGTCAAATCGTTATCCCAAAGGAGGCACGAGAATTATTTAATATTGAACCGGGAGATACACTTGTTTTATTGGCAGATGTTGAACGTGGAATAGCTATACAAAAGTTTGATATGTTTCAGAAACTTTCAGACCAGGCATTTGGCAAGAACAGAATTTGATTTTGTCATCGTTATAAAATATATATCAGACATGAGAAATGACCAAACAAATTGCCATAATTATAATTGTTGTTATTTCTAAAGTTTATTCTTTGGACGCATTAATTGACAGTGATAATAACAGACAATCCGCCCTAAGCAAAATTAAAGGCTTAGGGCGGATTTTTTGTGTTCATAAAAATATTAGAGGCATTACCATGCAGAAAAACTATGATTTTTAAAAGACAGAAAAAGAAATGCAGAGTTTTTGGGAAGAAAACTCTATCTACAGCTTTGATAACGAAAGCCAAAAAGAAATATACTCTATTGAAAGGATAATGTTGCTAAAGTATATAAAAAGTAGTATTATTATAAAAATCAAATAATTATGGTGAAGTATTCACATAATATAAAGAAAATATAATATTTTTGGAGGGTTATATGGAGAAGAATCCTAATACTTCTCACTTTAAAATACTTCAGCAGCAGGAAATAGACGGGGCGGCCTTATATCGTAAAATTGCCATGCTTACAAAAAATGAAAATGAGAGAGAAACGCTGCTTGCCATATCTGATGACGAATATAAGCATGCAGCTATATTTGAAAAGTATTCCGGCTGTAAACTGGAGGCTCGACGCTTTCGTTTGTTTTGCTATACGTTGGCTGCACGTATACTTGGATATACTTTTGTGATTAAGTTGCTGGAGCGTGGAGAGGAGCTTGGAATCAAGGCTTATGAAAATCAGATTACTCAGATTCCTGAATTAAAACAAATACTGGATGAAGAGGAAGTCCATGAGCAGGAGCTCTTAGATATGCTGGATGAGGAGCGCTTACACTATGTGGGAGATATGGTGCTGGGCATGAATGATGCCCTGGTAGAGCTTACCGGTGCTCTTGCAGGATATACATTTGCAATGCAGAATACACATGTCATAGCTATGGCAGGACTTATCACGGGAATTTCAGCAACACTTTCCATGGCTGCTTCAGGGTATCTTTCATCTCGCGAGGCAGGGCAAAAAAATGCAGCCAAGTCTGCAGCCTATACTGGCATTGCCTACCTGGTTACTGTCGCATTGCTGATTATCCCTCACTTGCTTTCGCCTGTTGACAGATATTTCAGGGCATTGATAATAACCCTGCTGATAGCCGTTGCTATAATTGCACTATTTAATTTTTATATTTCTGTAGCGAAAAGCAGACCGTTTAAACGCAACTTTTTCATAATGTCAGGCATAAGCCTTGGCGTAGCGGTGATTTCCTTTGCCGTTGGTGTTATTGTGAAAAATGTTTTAGGTATAGACCTGTAGATTCTAAGAATTGTTATCAAATAAAAAGTATTACGAGCATTAAATCTAAGTCGATATAAATTAAACTGTTCAAAATATCTTTAATGAAGTGAAGCAGGAGAAGTGGAAATAATAATTTACTGCTCCTGTTTCTATACGCCTTCTCCGTTAAATTCGGGAATAAAGCTTTTAGACTGGGTTCCGCCTTCCTGGATAAATCCGTTTTCTATTCCCAATCCAATGGCATAGTCCACCAGCTCATCATACTCGGCATCTGTAATTTTTCTGTTAATTTCCGGATATGCGGCAACATGGGGAAGAGGTGTGTATTGATTCATTATACTTATATAAATTTTATCTCCGAATGTTTCATATAAATATTTTATTATGTTTTTTGAATCTTCCAAATATCCAGGCAGCATCATGTGACGTACAATTACACCCCTTGTCATTATGCCGTTTGAATCGAATTCAGGCTTCGGAGCCTGCCTGGTCATTTCATTTATGGCAGTTGACGCATACAAAAAATAATCCCTGCAATTTGAATATCTCTGTGAGATACTTCCATCCATGTATTTCAAATCTGGCAGGTAGACATCAACAATTCCGTCTAATAGCTGTATTATTTCTGACTTTTCATATCCGCCTGTATTATAGACAATGGGTATGCAAAATCCGTTTTTTCTGCTTAAATTAACGGCATCAATAATTTGAGGTATGAAATGTCCAGGGGTTACAAGGTTAATGTTGTGTGCCCCTTTGTTCTGCAATTCAATAAATATTTCTCCAAGCCTTTCGGGAGTGATGATTTTTCCCGCCTTACCTGCTGCAATATTGTGATTTTGACAGTAGACACATCCTAAAGAGCAGCCGCTGAAAAAAACCGTACCAGAACCATTTGTTCCAGAAATGCAGGGCTCCTCCCACATGTGAAGAGCAGCCCTGGCAACAATTAGTTCATTAGTCTGACCGCAGTATCCTTTTTTTCCTTTAATTCTGTCAGTGTGGCAATTCCTGGGGCACAATGTGCAATTATTCAATAATATTTTATTATCTGTAAATTGATTATTCATAATATCCTCATAAAAATAATAAGTAATTATCACCTTTATAAAAATTATCAAGTTTAGGATGACATATTTATATTATTTTCCTTTAATTATTTTATTTTTACAAAAATTTTCCTGGTTAATGCTCTGATGATAAACAAAATTAATAACATTATGCCAAGTGTGCCTGATACTGATAGCGGAAATGATAAACCTGAGGGAGCCAAAGCTTCCAACTCAAAATTGTTTAGGTTCCCGCTGTACAATGTTATGATGCTGTTTTCCCAGATTAAAGCGTATACAGCATTAAAAGCAACAGACAATGCTATGAATAAAAATCCCACAATCCAGTTAAATTTGTAATATCCTATATTTATCAGCCAACCCGTCAGATAACCCACAAATAGGTTAAAGCTGTATAATAAAAATGAAGCAGGAAAATTGTTTAAGATTGAACCATCAATTTCAAAATTAAATAATATAGAAAACAAATATTCGATTCCAGCAAAAATACTGAATATTAGCGCAAGTGTGACTGACTTTAATATTGCCGAAACAACAGTTCCATAAAACCACTGTGTTCTTGTAACTCCCAATTTTAGGAATTGAGGAAGGAATGTTGCTCCGGCAATTATTCCGATTACAAACATATAAACCATTGAGGAACCTGCTGAAAAAACCAGTAAATTTTGAGTGAAGCTGAAATTAAGCAGTCTTCCAATAATCCTAAATGCCAAATATATTATCATGATGATACCTATGAACCATACGCTCCACTTCATCTGTTCAACATACATATCTGCAGCAATTTTTTTAATTGAGTTCTTTTTCATGTTATTCCCTCCCATCGGTTAAATGAATAAACAGATCCTGAAGTGAAATGGGTCCTGTTTCCAACCCCATTTTACGAGCTTCATTTTCTATATCTTCAGTTTTTTCTTCATAAATCATTACTGACTTGGTGTTTCCAAGCTGCTGAGAATTAAGTATTTTTCTGCCATCAGTAAATTTATCTACATTGTTGATATACCCTGTTGCGGAAAATCCTCTTGATGTTAATGATTCATAATCTTCATGCAGCAGAAGTTTTCCTTCCTGGAGTATTAAGACCTCATCGAACAGGTAATCCATTTCAGATACAAGGTGAGTCGATAAAATAAATATACGCGGATTTCTTTCCTGATCCTTTAAAAGTTCATCGTAAAATTTCATTCTGGTTGGAGCATCCATACCAAGATAAGATTCATCAAAAATTGTTACCGGAGAGCGACTTGCCAATCCCATGGTAACTTCCAAAACTGACTGCATTCCTTTAGACAGCTTATTAACGGGTTTATTTAATGGAAGATTAAATAGATTAATCAAGTATTCTGCATATTCAGCATCATAATTCGGTCTGTACTTACCTACAGCTTTTAGCATGTTTATAACCTTCGTTGTTTCTTCATGATAGTCTGTTTCAAAATGGAAGGACACATTTTGCATAATGTTAGGGTTTTCAAAAGGGCACTCCCCCGCAATTTTTACCGTTCCACCGGATGGATTTCTATATGAAGCAAGAACGGATAAAAGGGAAGTTTTGCCCGCACCGTTTCTTCCGAGCAAGCCATATATTTTTTCGTTTTCAAGGTTAAAAGATACATTTTTTAATGCTTCAAAGTTTTTGTACTTTAATGACAAATTGTTTACTTCAATACTAAAAACCATTAAATTTCACTCTCCTTTATTTTTATTTTTTTTATTAAATTTATTATGTCTTCTGACGAAATTCCGATTTTTGATGCTTCCAAAACCATAGGTTCAACGTACTCATTCATGAACGCTTCTTTTCTTTTTTCCATAAGCTTTTTTTTTGCTCCTTCAGCAACAAACATTCCTATTCCCCGTTTCTTGTACAGTATGCCTTCATCAACCAGTTGATTAATCCCCTTTGTAACAGT
>DHUT01000046.1:17726-44308 GCA_002409285.1 Firmicutes bacterium UBA5227
TTTTTTTTGCTCCTTCAGCAACAAACATTCCTATTCCCCGTTTCTTGTACAGTATGCCTTCATCAACCAGTTGATTAATCCCCTTTGTAACAGTAGCATGATTTATCTTATAAAAGCCTGACAATTGGTTAGTTGATGGAGCCTGTTCGTCTTCTTTGAGTTGCCCGTTAACTATTTGATCCTCTATTATTTCTCGAATTTGAATAAAAATCGGTTTGTTACCATCAAGGTATTTATTCAAAAAAATTCACTCCCTTCTAAAGAGATAGGTTTAACGGTTATATACCTATGTATATAACTATACAACTTGCAGCGATATATGTCAAGTTATTTAAAATATTTTTTTAAAAATTTCTTTCAGGGTTAAATTTTTAGTTGGATATTCAGGCATTGAATATGGAATAAAATATGGAATAAAATATTGAATTAAATTGAAGAATGATATACTATATAAACAAAATAGTAGTTTGGGAGGCAGCTATGGAAAACATATTCTTTTATGATACAAGCATAGGAAGAGTTGCTATAATTGACAATGGGATGGAAATAACCGCCGTGGGACTTAAAGACAGGGTTGATTGCAAGGACAAGAATGTTTGCGAAACGGAGCTTATAAAAATTGCAGCTAATCAGCTTAACGAGTATTTAGAAGGAAAGAGGAAAGACTTTGAACTGCCCCTTAACCCGAAAGGTACGGAGTTTCAGAAAAAGGTATGGGAAGCGCTCTGCAATATTCCATATGGAGAGACGAGAAGCTACAAGCAGGTTGCTGAGGTTGTGGGAAATCCTAAAGCCTGCAGAGCTGTAGGCATGGCTAACAATAGAAACCCCATAATAATTTTTGTACCCTGCCATAGAGTTATAGGTTCAAATGGCAGTCTGGTAGGATATGGAGGAGGTCTTGACATAAAAGAGAAACTTCTTTTATTGGAAAAAGGTACAACAAGTTAGAGATATTTTTAAGTTTTAAAATATGCTATATATTTTTAAATATGAAATACTTTGAATGTTAACATTTTCTTGTCTGAAAATTGGTTTATTTTGTTTTCAACTTTGAAATTAATATACATAATATAATGTATACTATTCGGAGGATGTGAACGTATGGTAAATAATTTTGCTAACAGCCAAACATATGTGAATCTACAAAGTGCATTTAATCTGGAGTCGGTAGAAAGCACAAGATATAGAATTGATGCGGAGAAAGCAAGGAGAGACGGATATCAGCAGATTGGAAATATATTTGACATAACTGCCAGAAATGAGCAGCAGCATGCGGAAATATGGATGAAGTTCATACTTGAGGGCAATATGCCTACAACGCTGGAAAATCTTCAGGAGGCCGCAAATGCTGAAAGATATGAAGGAAGCGATTTATTTTTACAATATTCCGAAACGGCACGTGAGGAGGGGTATACGGACATAGCCCATATGTTTGAGGGAATAGCTCTGATAGAAAGGCATCAGCAGTATAGGTTTAATCAATTAGCGATGAATATTCAGAATAACCAGGTGTTTTGCAAGCCAAACAGTACGGTCTGGGTATGCATTATATGCGGCAATTTAGTCTGGAGCGAATGTGCTCCGGATGTATGCCCAATTTGCCTGTATCCTCAGGCTTATTACCAGCTTAACTGTGAAAACTTTTAGCTGTTGATGGAGTGACATGTTGCATCGGTGAGCTGTCGGGAACAACCTCTTTTAGGTTTGTTCCCAAATTTTGTTTGATAATATCAGAAATATTCTATATAATTATGTAAAGGGTAAAATTTGACATAGGGTGTGATAATATGAATTTTATTTCCGGATTTTTAAAAGGGGTTGCAATGGGTGCCGGGGCAATAGCTCCGGGAGTCAGCGGAGGTGCTTTGGCAGTAATATTTGGTCTCTACGATAAAATTACAGATTTCATTGCACATTTAAGCAGGGATTTTAAAAAAAATTTAATATTTTTTATTCCCATAGGAATAGGAGCAGCTTTTGGTGTGCTGATATTCAGCAGAATTATAGAGTTTTTATTTCAAAATTATGAAATAGAAGTCAGATACGCATTTGTCGGGCTAATGATTGGAACGCTCCCCTCAGTTGTAATGGAAGCTGACAAAAAAGGATATAAACCAAAATATTTGATTCCATTTATTATTACTTTAAGTATAACGTTCCTTCTTACTTATCTTGAAAATAATTCTGTCATAATGATAAGCAATGCTGATACAAGCCCGGTTCATCTTATTATTTACGGATTAATAGTAGGGTTTGGCACCATAGTACCAGGCGTAAGCGCATCAATAATCCTGATGTACCTGGGAGCCTATGAGGTTGTTATTGGAGCCATATCAAATTTGCAGATAGTTTTTATATTTTACATAGGGATAGGGTTCATTTTAAGTGTTGTATTATTTGCAAAATTAATTTCCATGCTTTTTGAAAGAGCATATGGTTTCACATATTATGCAATACTTGGTCTGGTTCTGGGTTCAATAATATCAATATTTCCCGGATTTGAAATGTCTTCATACTATTTTATGAATTTATTAATTCTGTTGTTGTGTTTTATTGCTTCCTATTCCTTAAGCAGATATGTAAGCAGCAAATAGTTGTAAAGTTAGTTTTCTATGGCTAAAATACTGCGCAATATATTATTTAATTAAATTAAATAACTGAAATTTAAAAGCCGCCATTATGGCGGTTCTATTTGATTGTTTACAAACATTTTAATTTTTGATACAATTTACTTATTAATTTTGAAATAATGATTAAAATATAAGTAATAAGTTGGTGGCTATGCAAAAAATTAAAAATATTTTTTTTAACAGGGTTGTGTTTGTGATCTTAGCAATATTAATACAACTCTTTGCTGTAATTGTAATGATCTGGCGTTTTAGCAACTATTTTGTAATTTTTGATGTTGTTTTTGCTGTTATAAGTATTTTTGCAATGTTGTACATAATAAACAGCAGGGGAGACTTTGCATACAAGATGCCATGGATAATTCTTATATTGATATTTCCGATTTTTGGGGGACTTTTTTACCTTATGGTGGGAGGTACCGGTCTATCAGGCAGTATGAAAAAGAAAATGTCACAAATAACAGACAAGATGAAGGAACATCTGAGCCAGAGTCAAGAAACTATGGATTTACTTCAACAGGAAAGCAATATTGCATGCAATCAGGCAAGGTATATTGAAAAGTATTCGTTATGCCCTGTTTATGATAATTCATCTACGGAGTTTCTTCCGTCAGGAGAAGATTTTTTCCGGGAGTTGGTAAATGAATTGAAAAATGCGGAAAAATATATCTTTCTTGAATTTTTTATTATAGAAGAAGGGATTATGTGGAACACTATTCTGGACATTTTATTAGACAAGGTAAGTAAAGGTGTGGATGTACGTTTAATATATGATGATTTCGGGTGCATTTCCAAGCTTCCGTCCGGTTATAACAAAAAAATGGAGCAGAAAGGAATCAAATGCTGTGTGTTTAATCCATTTATTCCAATTTTATCGCTGCGATTAAATAACAGGGACCACAGAAAAATTGCTGTAATTGATGGCAATACGGCTTTTACTGGAGGAGCAAACCTTGCGGATGAGTACATCAATGAACGGAAAAGATTTGGGCACTGGAGAGACTGTGCAATTAAGATACAGGGCGATGCTGTCTGGAGCCTGATGGTGATGTTTCTGTCCATGTGGACATTTTTGAGAAATACCAAAGAAGATTACAGCAAATTTATGCCCATACCATCTGAAGACAAATCAGGCTGCTGCGGTTATGTTCAGCCTTTTGATGACAGTCCTCTTGATGATGAAAATGTCAGTGAAGCGGTTTATTTGAATTTAATAAATCAGGCGACAAAGTACATTTACATAGAAACTCCATACCTTATTGCAGATAATAAAATGATGGTTGCCCTTTCACTGGCTGCCAAAAGGGGAGTTGACGTAAGAATTCTTACTCCGAAAATCCCTGATAAAAAGTATGCATATGCTGTTACCCAGAGCAGCTATGAAGAGCTGTTGGAGTCGGGAGTATCAATTTATCAGTATACACCGGGTTTTAACCATGGAAAAACATTTGTTGTGGACGATGATTATGCTGTAGTAGGGACAATAAATCTTGATTACAGAAGCCTGTATCTACATTTTGAATGTGGAGTATGGATGTATAAAACAAGTAGTGTGGAGCAGGTGAAAAACAGCACACTTAAGGCTCTTGAGCAAAGTGAGAAAATAACCCTGAAATATGTTAAAAGTATTCCAAAGGTTAAAAGGATTTTTCGCAGCGTGTTGAAAATTTTTGCACCATTGCTGTAATAGATAAAGGATAATGTTATTGCTAATAAGATTTAAACTATACAATTAAGTGTATGCTTGCGGTAGAAAGGGAGGGAGTGTTTATATACGGATTAAATTAATTTTATTGTGGAATTAATTGAATATATAGATTAAAGGTGTTAAAATACCGCTAAGGAGTCATATATGAACAATAAATTTACACATTTACATGTACATACCGAATACAGCCTTCTTGACGGAGCCTGCAGAATTGAAGAGCTGATGAACAGGGCAAAGGAACTGAACATGACTTCTCTGGCGATAACAGATCATGGAGCTATGTATGGAGTTGTGGAATTTTTTAAGCAGGCAAAAAAAACCGGAATAAAGCCCATACTTGGATTTGAAGCATATGTTTCACCTCGTGGAATGATGGATAAGGATCCACAAAAGGATAAAAGCCAGTTCCACTTAGTCCTGCTTGCAGAAAATTATGAAGGCTATAAAAATATAATTAAGCTTTGCTCAATAGGTTTTGTTGACGGATATTACTATAAACCAAGAATTGACCATGAAACCCTGAGACAATACAGTAATGGAATAATAGCTTTAAGTGCGTGTCTTGCTGGGGAGGTTCAGTCCTACTTGCTCGACAATAATTATGAAGAGGCTGTAAGAACAGCATTAATGTACAAGGATATATTCGGAGAAAATAATTTCTTCCTGGAAATGCAGGATCATGGAATGGAGGAGCAGCAGCATGTAAATAAAGGACTTGTTAAAATGAGCCATGAAACAGGCTTAAGGTTGGTTGCTACAAATGATGTCCATTATATAAACAAGGAAGATGCATACTTTCACGATGTTCTTTTATGTATCCAGATGCAAAAAAACATAATGGATGAGGACAGAATGAAATTTCCTACAGATGAATTTTATTTAAAGTCTTATGAGGAAATGGCAGAGCTCTTTCCCGAGGAGGCTTTGAATAACACTGCTGAAATTGCGGAGAGGTGCAATGTGGAGTTGGATTTCAACACTGTGCACCTCCCTGAATTTAAAATTCCCCAAAACTACACAAAGACAGAATATTTCAGGGAAATATGCCAGAAAGGTCTTGCAGACAGATACAAGAACATAACGTCCGAAATTCAAAAAAGGCTTGACTATGAAATAGGTGTAATTGAACAAATGGGATATGTGGACTACTTCCTTATCGTATGGGATTTTATAAAATATGCAAGGGACAATAAAATAATGGTTGGACCCGGCAGAGGTTCGGCAGCGGGCAGCCTTGTGGCATATTCCATGAAAATAACAAGCATAGACCCAATTAAATACAATCTGATCTTTGAAAGGTTCCTTAATCCCGACCGTGTAAGTATGCCTGATATTGATGTTGATTTTTGTTATGAAAGACGCGAAGAGGTAATAGAGTATGTAAAACAGAAATATGGTGAAAAGAAGGTTGCACAAATTATTACCTTCGGCACTATGGCTGCAAGAGGTTCCATAAGGGATGTGGGCAGAGCATTGAATCTTTCCTACAAAGAGGTGGATTTTGTAGCTAAGAAAATACCCACGAGCCTTGGGATGACTATATCAAAAGCAATGGAAGTAAATAAGGAGCTCAAGGACTTGTACGATGGGGACATGAAGGTTAAAAAGCTTATTGACATTGCCATGAAGGTTGAAGGGCTTCCACGGCACGCATCTACTCATGCCGCAGGAGTATTGATTTCAAAGGAAGAAGTGACAGAATATGTTCCTCTGTCAAGAAACAAGGATGTTATTACAACTCAGTTCAATATGATTGAGCTGGAGGAGCTTGGTCTTTTAAAGATGGATTTTCTTGGACTTCGCACACTTACGGTAATACGGGATGCCGTTGAACTCGTAGAAAGAAACCATAATATAAAGGTTGATTTCAGCAATTGCCAGTACGATGACAAGGAAGTATACAAGATGTTTGCCAGTGCTGAAACTCTTGGAATATTTCAATTTGAAAGTTCAGGGATGAGAGCATTTCTGAGTGAATTAAAACCTACCGAGTTTGAAAACATCTCGGCTGCAAACGCCTTGTACAGGCCTGGACCCATGGGTCAGATTCCCGTTTATATTAAAAATAAACTAAACCCTGAGGGGGTTACATACCTGCATCCAAAGCTGGAGCCAATTCTTGACGTAACTTACGGCTGTATGGTTTATCAGGAACAGGTAATGCAGATAGTAAGAGACATAGGTGGGTTTACCATGGGGCGTTCAGATTTGCTGAGGCGTGCCATGGGCAAGAAAAAAATGAGCGTAATGCTGGAAGAAAGACATAATTTTATTTACGGAAAGCCGGCTGAAAACAATGAACCGGAAATACTCGGGGCAATAAACAATGGCGTTGATGAAAAAACCGCCAACGATATATACGACTTAATGGTGGAGTTTGCAAAATACGCTTTTCCAAAGGCTCATTCAGTGGCATATGCTGCATTGGCTTATGAAACTGCCTGGCTTAAGCTGTACTATCCTGTGGAATTCATGGCTGCATTAATTTCAAGCATCATGGGAAGTTCAGGTACAGTTTCCCGATATATAAGAGAATGTAAAAGGCTTGGAATAGATGTGCTTCCTCCGGACGTAAACGAAAGCAGAGATAAATTTACTGTTGAAAACGGTAAAATCCGTTTTGGAATGGCTGCCATAAAAAATGTTGGAACTAACGCAATCGCAGAAATAATCAAGGCAAGAAAAGAAAAAGGTAAATTCGTATCTTTTGTTGATTTTTGCTCCAAGGTTGATCAAAGTGTGCTTAACAAACGGCAAATAGAGTCCATGATTAAATGCGGAGCATTTGATTCCTTAAGTGTAAGGCGCTCCCAGCTAATGAAAATATATGAAAAGACAATAGATACTGTTGTTAGCCAGAAGAAAAGAACTATTGAAGGTCAGTTCTCTTTGTTCGATGCCACAGCTTCAGGCAATATGAATTTCCGGGATGAGGATATGCCTGATATTCCTGAATATAACGAAAAAACACTTCTTTCAATGGAAAAGGAAATGGTTGGCGTATACTTGAGCGGACACCCTCTTTCGGAATATGAAAAGGAACTTGAAAATTCAGCAACCTCAAATACAAGTGAAATAGCTGAAATCAGGGAAACGGAGGAGTCTACAAGCCTGTCTGATGGAAGCAGAGTTGTTATAGGCGGAATAATTATAAAAAAACAAAATAAAATAACTAAAAACAACAACATGATGGCTTTTGTAACTTTAGAAGACCTGTATGGAACAGTTGAAGGAATAATTTTTCCAAAAGTTTACGAAGACTGTAAGGATATTTTATATGAGGATAATATAGTATTAATTGAAGGTACAATTGATGCATCTGAAGAGGAGGCTCCGAAGCTCATTTGCAATAAAATCAGGGAGCTTAAGAAGTCAGACGCTCTCGAAAATGAGGGAGTAAGTGCCGTAAGACTTTATCTGAAAGTTGAAAATACTGAACAGTACAAAAAAATAAAAAAAAATATTTTTAATATTATTCTCAAGCATTTAGGTAATGACCGTGTTATTATTTATAATCAGCAGGAAAAAGCAACAATGGTTTTGCCTAAAAAAAACTGGGTAAATATAGACGATGAGGAATTGATAAACAGTCTTAAGGCATTGCTTGGCAACAACAATGTGGTAATTCAGAAGTAACGGGCAGTGAGGATGCTTATCAATTATACAGAAAGGGATGTTAATAATGAAAAAAATAGGAGTGCTTACCAGCGGTGGAGACGCACCTGGAATGAATGCTGCAATCAGAGCTGTTGTTCGGGACGCAATTTATAATAATGTAAACGTATTGGGAATTAAGAACGGATTCAGGGGATTGATAGACGGTGAAAGTGTGGAAATGAATCTCTCTTCTGTGGCTGATATTATACACAGAGGCGGAACCATTCTGGGAAGTGCAAGAAGTGAGGAATTTTTGGAGAAAGACGGCTTTAACAGTGCGTTGAAAAACATTAAGTACCTTGGTATAGACGGCATTGTGGCAATAGGCGGGGACGGTACATTCAAAGGTGCAAGTGCTTTGGGTAATGCTGGTGTGCCTGTTATCGGAATACCGGGTACTATAGATAACGACTTGCCATATACTCAGTATACCTTGGGCTTTTTTACTGCATTAACAACCGTACTTGAGGCGGTGGAGAAAATAAGAGACACATCTTCATCTCACTCAAGAAACAATGTAATACAGGTAATGGGGAGAGATTGCGGTGATCTTGCATTGTATGCGGGTCTTGCGGGAGGAGCTGAAATGGTTATAATCCCCGAAGTTGAGTATAATATTGATGAGGTGTGTGACAAAATTATGCAAGGAAGAGCCAGAGGCAAGAAGCACAGCATTATAATTCTTGCGGAAGGGGCAGGAGATGCTAAAGATATCAGCGAACTAATAGAAGGCAAAACAGGCATAAGTACAAAATACTCAGTCTTAGGATATACTCAGCGTGGAGGAACGCCTTCTGCTTTTGACAGACTTATAGGTAGCCAGATGGGAGCCAGGGCGGTGGATCTTCTGATTAATTCAGTTAAAAACAGGGTTCTGGGTGTAAGAGGCAATGAAATATTTGATATGGATATAGCGGAAGCATTGTCAATGGAAAAAAAATTTGATGAAACAACTTATGAATTAACAAAGATATTGTCCATATAAGGAGGGATTTAATTGAGAAAAACTAAAATCGTATGTACTATTGGTCCTGCCTCTGAAAATGAAAAAGAATTCAGGGAATTAGTATTGAATGGATTAAATGTGGCCAGACTTAACTTTTCCCATGGAACACATGAGGAGCACAAGGCGAAAATAGATGTGATAAAAAGGGTAAGAGAAGACTTAGACAGCTCTACGGCAATAATGCTTGATACAAAAGGACCTGAAATCAGAACAAGGGATTTTGAGAATGGAAGTGCCGAATTAGTTAAAGACCAGGAATTCATATTGACTATTAGAGACATTTTGGGCAGCAATAAGATTGCAAGTGTTACATATGAAGGTTTTGTACGTGATGTTAAGGAAGGAGATATTGTCCTTATTGATGACGGTCTTATTTGTCTGGAAATAACAGAAAAAATCAATGATACCGATTTGAAATGTGTAGTTAAAAACGGAGGAACTGTTAAGAATAAAAAGGGAATTAATATACCGAATGTGCAAATAAACCTTCCGGCACTTACGCAAAGAGATATTGAAGATATCAAATTTGGCATTGAGCAAGGAGTGGATTATATAGCTGCGTCCTTTATCAGAAGTGTGAAGGACGTTATTTCTATAAGAAGAATTTTGGAAGAAGAAAATGCTGACATTATGATTATTTCTAAAATAGAAAACAGGCAGGGCGTGGAAAACATTGATGAAATAATTGAAGTTACCGATGGTATAATGGTTGCCAGAGGAGATTTAGGGGTGGAGATTCCTGCAGAAGAGGTTCCGCTGGTTCAAAAAATGCTTATAAAGAAATGCAATGATGCAGGAAAGCCTGTTATCACAGCAACTCAAATGTTAGATTCCATGATGAGAAACCCAAGACCTACAAGAGCCGAGGTTTCCGACGTGGCCACAGCCATATTTGAAGGCTCTGATGCCATAATGCTTTCAGGAGAAACGGCCTCCGGAAGCTATCCTGTGGAGGCTGTTCAAACGATGGCTCGGATTGCGGAAATGATTGAAAACTCTCTTGATTATGAAGATATATTAAAAGCCAAAAAAATAGGCTGCACAAACAAAATTGCTGATTCAATAAGCTATGCCACATGCAGAACATGCCTGGATTTGAAAGCATCTGCCATTATTTCCGCAACTTCATCAGGGTATACTGCAGCAGCAGTATCAAAATTCAGACCTGCCGCACCTATTATAGCTGCAACGGAAAGCGAAAAAGTCATGAGGAAGCTTTCTCTTTACTGGGGGGTTTATCCGGTAAAAATAAGCAAAATGAACTCAACTGACGAAATTATCGAAATGTCTGTGGAAAGGGCATTGGAGCTGGGATATATTGAAAATGGAGACTTAACTATCATTACAGCAGGCGTACCGGTGGGAATATCCGGCAGCACAAATTTGCTTAAAGTTCATATTGTAAGTGAACTTCTTTACAAAAAGACCGGTGCCGGAAAAGAAACTGTAATCGGAAGAGCCAGAGTTGCAAAAAATGCTGAAGAACTTAGAGATAAATTTGAAGATGGGGATATAATAGTTATGACGGCAACAGATAAGGATGTAATAGACTTTATCTCAAGAGCATCTGCAATAATAGTAGAAGAAGGCGGACTTACATCCCATGCATTCATTGCTGCATTGAACCTGGGCAAGGAAGTTGTTGTTGGGGCTGAAAACTGTACAAAGATGATTAAGGACGGGGAGCTGCTGACAGTTAACGGAAAACAAGGTGCTGTATACAGGG
Organism: Firmicutes bacterium UBA5227; assembly: GCA_002409285.1. Lineage (GTDB taxonomy): Bacteria > Bacillota > Clostridia > Tissierellales > Sedimentibacteraceae > Sedimentibacter. The sequence continues at coordinate 28,454 of DHUT01000046.1, forward strand.
GACAGGCAAAAATAATGTAGAGGGTGATAATATAGAAAAGTACAAAAGTATATTAAGAGTATCGCTGCCGATATTGTTTATTGTATTAATAATTTTGTTGATAGTTTTCAGCAGCTCAACATTATTTTGGTTAAAGGAGGCATTTCAGCCGGTTATTTATGCTCTAATACTTGCTTACCTGCTTGATTCAGTGGTGTCATTTTTTGTAAAAAGACTTAAGGTCAGACGTTCTCAGGGAATACTCTTAGCCTGTCTGATTCTGCTGATATTGGTAGGCTTTCTGCTCTACATGCTGGTACCGCAGATTCTTGAAAATATCAACAATGTGGTTTATTTAATGGAAGGTAATGTTGATATAGTACAAATACTCAACGGTATAAAAGAAAAAATAAATAATCAATATGTACAATTTGCTGCTGATTATATTTTACAGGCAAGTGAATCCGTAAGAAATATGATTGATAATACTTTGATTGCCATATCCGGTGTACTTATGCAGTTTGTAACAAATATCGGTTCAAGTGCCTTTGCCATTATCACAAGTTTTATAATCAACATATATATGCTGGTGGAGAAAGAAGATATACTTGCCAGAGGAAAAAGATTTATATATGCATTTTTTGAGGATAAAAATTCCAGGAAAATACTTCATATCTTTACCCAGGCAAATAAAATTTTCAAGAGTTTCTTAAATGGCAAGCTGCTTGATTCATTGATTGTAGGAATCATTAGCGTTATTGTGTTTTTCATATTTAATGTGCCTTACGCCCCGTTAATGGGAACAATAATAGGGGCATTTAACCTAATTCCGTATTTTGGACCAATTATAGGTTCAATTCCCGTGATTTTGGTGTCATTTTTTGTAAATCCTCCAAAGGCACTTACTGCTTTGCTTATAATAATAGTTGTTCAGCAATTAGATGCAAATCTGTTGGACCCCAGAATCGTTGGAGTAAATGTAGGTGTCAGCCCATTTTGGATTATAATATCCGTTACGGTAGGAGGTAAATTATTCGGTATATGGGGTATGATTGTTTCGGTACCCATAGTTGTTCTAATTAAAACAATAGTGGAAGAATCAGTTAATATTCGTCTAATCGAAAAAGGGATAGGAGACATAGAAAAGGATAAGCTTAGAGTTAAAAAAAAAGAAATTGAAAAAACAAGAAAATAAAGTAAAAAAGCCTGCCGTGTTGGCAGGCTTTCGTAATTGTTAATCCTCCGTTGATTGAGCTCTTGGTCTGCAGCATCCGCCACCACCGGTTCCGCCCACAGAGTTTTCGTCAATCTGCCTTGGGAACAAGCGAGGGAATGATGGGCAAATACTTGCCTGTTCCGGAGTCAGCTCTACAAAGCCTGTGGAAAGAACACATAATTGAACGGGTACTACAACCTTTTTCTCACAGGAGATGCAAAGTGAAATTATTAAGTTAACTGACAATTCACCTGTTCTCGGATCAAGGGTGAAATCTCTTTGAATGCTGTTGGTTGCAAGCCTTATTATGCAGTCAAGATTGCAGAATTCAGTAAATCTTGGCATGAAAGCCGTATCAAATACCGAAGGTACACAAATTTCAAAGAAATTAGTCAATACTAATGGACTGCACTGGGGAGCAATTTCAACTATGGCACTTAATGTAATTATGCTTTCGTTGTTTGAATCGCATGGAGTTACTACTAAATCAATCTCAATTTCAACACATCCTGATACTTCAATATTTTGAGTCCCGAAAACAGGAGTGCCTTGTTCTTCATCATCACAGAATTGAGTGTCAGCCCATATTAATTTCTGACTTAATGTACCGTCGGGACCAATAACCTTATAGTCACATCCATCCTCTTTTTTAACAAATTGTCCTCCTGACAACTGTGTGTTAGGGTTAATTCTTAAATTACATTCATCGTTGATATTGTCAGGGTTGAAGAATTTCCTGCACCTTATGTCAGCTATTCTGATGATATTTGTTCCGCAGCCTAATCTTGGTTCAAAAACAGTATCGGGAGCGGTTTTTAAACCTTGTAAATTAAATAGTACTGCGTCATAAACTTTTTGCACATATATTGGTTCTGTTACAACATTTCTCAGGGTTCCGTCCCAATCACATCCCGATTGAGCTGTGCAGCATCTTTCAGCTACTCCGCCGGTACCAAGAACATCTCTTCTATCTGAGCATTTCATGCTTATATAACCTCCTCATATTTACTGTTGCTTTACTCTAATATATTCTAATTGGTAATAGTTGTTACAGTCATAATATTAAAAATAGAAGTAAATTAAAAAGACTGCAAATCGTAGGTTGAACTTTTTATCCATATAGTGTAAAGTAATAACACAAATAAATTTATTGGAGGAAATATGAAATTACCTATAGTTACATTTGAATTTGAAAACGGTGATATTATAAAAGCAGAGCTATATCCTGAAGTGGCTCCAAATACAGTAAGAAACTTCATATCATTGATTAACAAAAACTTTTATGACGAATTAACATTTCACAGAGTTATCAAAGGATTTATGATTCAGGGAGGATGTCCTGATGGAAACGGAACAGGAGGACCCGGATATTCAATTAAAGGAGAATTTTCATCCAACGGATTTAATAACGACCTGAAGCATGATGAAGGCGTTCTTTCAATGGCAAGAGCAATGTCTCCTGATTCCGCAGGTTCCCAGTTCTTTATAATGCATAAAAAATCTCCGCATCTTGACGGGCAATATGCGGCATTCGGTAAAGTTACAGAAGGAATGGACGTAGTAAACAAAATAGCAACAGCAAAGACAGATTACAGAGATAAGCCGGAAGAAACCGTAAAGCTCAAGAATGTCACAGTTGAAACCTTCGGAGAAACATACGAAGAACCGGAAAGAATGTAAGATTAAGTTATGTGTTTATTGCTGTCTCGTTACTTGCGGGATATAATTGCTGATATGAGCAGCAATAAACCCATTACAAGAGCTACCACATATCCTGCCACCGCAAGCGCCGGCATTCCATACAGCTTTGGACCCATATCAGTACCTGCCATTATTGAAGAACCCATAATTACTGATGCTATGATTATGGCAAATACCAGCCTGTTGGCGATGTTGTTCAGTTGCTTTATGGAGTCCTTCAGGTTGATAGGTTCCATTTGAATTTTAAATTTTCCCGAAGAGGCATCGCTGACAAGCCTGGTGAAATCTTTAAATGTTCCAGGAGCAGATTTTGCCAGAAAATATATGTTTGCTAAGCTGTCATTCAATTCTTTTTTTATATCCGTGTTTTTAATTATCTGCTCCCTTACATAGGGCAGTAACATTTCCGTAATCTTAATAGTTGGAGACAGTTTTTCGATTACCCCTTCAATTGTGACAATACCCCTTAAAAGCATGGTTATTTCCTTGGGGACCTTCAGGTTGTTTCTCCTGCATGCCTTGAAGATATCATTTATAAGCATGTTTAAATCCACATCATTTAAGGACGTTTCTATGTACTTGCCGTATATTTCCTCAACATCTGCCTTAAATTTCTTTATATCGATTTCATCTTTCCCATAGCTTATTTCCAGGATTGCTTTGGACATTTCTTCAACATCTCCGGAAATAATACCAAGTAAAAAATTGTTAAAGCTTTTTCTCAGGGAGCTGTTTAAATTACCCATCATGCCGAAATCAATATATGCAATTTTATTATCATTAATCAGCAGATTTCCGGGATGAGGGTCAGCATGAAAAAATCCATCCTCAAAAATCTGTTTCAAATAATTATTAGTCAGCTTCAGGGCTATATCTTCTATGAAATAGCCTTCCTTTGACAACTTCTCAACATCTGTAATTTTAATTCCGTCAATATAGTCCATTACCAAAATACTGTCTGTTGTGTAATCGCCATATACTTTTGGAGTTGTAACAAACCTGACATCCTTGTTATAGTCATTGAATTTTTTTATGTTCTCAGCTTCATTCAGAAAATCCATTTCATTTTTTGCTGAATTCTCCAGTTCTTCAATTATTTCAGATAAGTTTACAGTCTTGTTTTGAGGGGCATACCTTGTACGTCTTGCCAATCTCTTTAAAATAGCTATATCGCTTGCCATCTGCTCCCTTGCATCAGGTCTTAGAACCTTAACCGCAACCCTTGTTCCATCTTTTAAATATGCCAGATGCACCTGGGCAACAGATGCACTGGCATATGCCTCATGACAAAACTCGGAAAAAACATCTTCCATGTTTTTTTTCACACTGTTTTCAACAACATTTTTAATTTTTTCATAGGGTTCCGGCTGGGCATCATCCTGAAGCTTTCTGAGTTCCCTTATATATTCTTCAGGAAGAATGTCCGAGCTTGTAGACAAAATTTGACCGATTTTAATAAAAGTAGGTCCAAGTTCCTCAAATGATTTTCTCAATTCAGGTGCAACATTTTTACCCACAAGTATTTTTTTAATTCCGTTATTAGAAAATACGGAAATGATTTCATGCATCCGCTCATTTTCTTCTTTTATGCTCATGGTTGAAGTTCATCCTCAGCTATTTTTCTTCAAGTATTTTGATTCGTTTTTCCAATTCTTGTATATCATCCTTTGTCGCCAAATTCAAGTCTGCCAGCATCTCTTTCAATTGCTCAACAGTAATACCATCGGATTTAGCATGATTTTTATCACCGGATTTCTGGCGCTTTAGCTCCTCATTCAATTGCTTTCCCTGATTTACAGTTATTTCTCCTCTTTCAATAAGGTCTTTCACAATTTCCTCACCCTTTTCATAGGAATAAGAAACAGTGCCTATTCCTGCCAGCAGCAGATTTTTTAAAGAAATTTCCACGAAAACTCACCTCTTACATATTTTTTAGTTATTATAAATATATCCCACAATCATATTTTTAATCATATTGTTAATATAACATTTATTCCTTAATATAATCAAAATATACCTCTATTTTTGTCAACATTTTACGTATTAAAATGTTTGTAAGAACAATAATGTTTCTTCGCCACAAAAAGGGGTATAGTATCAGTTGACGAAAGGGTGTTTATGTTTGTATAATGTAATCACATAATTATATTGTCATAATTTAAAGACATACGTAAGGAGGATCCATATGTACTTAAATACTTTTATTGGAGTTATAATACCATTTATTGGCACCACATTAGGTGCTGCCATGGTTTTTTTTATGAAAAATGGAATGGGAGATAAGACAGAAAAGTCCCTGCTTGGATTTGCATCAGGAGTTATGATTGCAGCTTCTGTCTGGTCACTGCTGATTCCGTCAATTGACATGGCTACGGAACAGGGGACTATTGCATGGGTACCGGCAGCAGTTGGATTTTTGTTGGGAATATTCTTTTTACTGCTGCTTGATAATGTAATTCCCCACTTGCACCTGAACGACGATAAACCTGAAGGAATTACGTCAAAGAGTGCAAAGCTGCGAAAAACTACCATGCTTGTTCTGGCAGTTACTTTGCATAATATTCCGGAAGGAATGGCAGTAGGAGTCGTATTTGCCGGAGTCCTGGCAGAGAATTCATTAATATCAATGGCAGGTGCATTTTCACTTTCCATAGGTATTGCCATTCAGAATTTCCCAGAAGGTGCGATTATTTCAATGCCGCTAAATAGTGAAGGGTTTTCTAAGAAAAAATCTTTTGCCTACGGTACTTTGTCAGGAATTGTGGAGCCTATTGCTGCGGTTATAACCATACTTTTGACAAGTGTTATTCAACCGGCTCTTCCATACCTGCTTTCCTTTGCAGCAGGAGCCATGATATATGTTGTCATCGAAGAGCTTATACCGGAAGCACAAAGCGGAGAACACAGCAACATCGGAACTATCGGAGCAGCCTTTGGATTTGTAATAATGATGATATTGGACGTGGCACTGGGATAAAAAAAATGGTAAAATATTTACCATCTTTAACTAACAGGGATATTTTTACAACAGTGCTTTTATCCAGCATAATAGTTACTCCGTTTTTATAAGAATTGATTTACATCGTTCCGGCGTCAGTATTGATGACAAATCGCAAAGAAAGATGTACTACCTCCAAAAATCATAGCATATTACAGAAAAAAGGTCAATAATTACGTTTAATTCGTTTAACTTGATGATTCTGAGTAAACATAAATTCTGCAAGGCAAAAGTCAACCTGAGATTGTTAAAACAGGTGAAAAATGATACAATTAAAATAATAAATATTGCAATGGAACTTATGAACGAAGGAAAAATAACAGAAGAAGATTATACAAAGATAACAGAAGCGACAACGTATCTTTTGGGGTATTTTTCAGAAAACTATGCGGACTTAAAATTGTCGAAGGAGGTGTCCGAGGTGAGTGAATATATCTATACAAAGGGTAAAGATGAAGGAATAAGAGAAGGTAAAAAAGAAGGAATACAAGAGGGAAGAAATAAGGAGAAAATTGAACTGGCAAGAAATCTTCTTGACGTATTGGACATAAAAACCATTTCTTTAAAGACCGGCTTAAGTATTGAGAAGGTTGAGAGTATTGCAAGAGGAGAGCTTTAAGGAATAAAGAGCACCCGGTATACCTAGGTGCTCTTTGGGTAATATGTAAAAAAATCTAAATAATAGAACTAAAAAAATTATTTGCCGTAGCATTAGAAATAATGTTAGATGCAGAATTGGATGAGCATCTTGGATAAGAGAAGAACATAGTATTATGAAGGGAATTTCATTTCACAGAATGATAAGGAAGCCGTCTCACAAACCTCACATACTGCTCGTGTCGCTCTCCAGCGGAGCACTATAACCAGGCCTTCGAACCCAGTCATCCGACCAATCTTCCGATGCAAAAGCACTCGTAGGATCAGTGTATTCACCGTCAATAATCAGGCGGAAATGTAGATGAGGGCTTGTTGCTTCGCCTGTCGAACCAACATAGCCGATAACGTCCCCTTGCTGCACGGTATCTCCATCTGCAAGTCCTTCTGCAAATCCAAACAATTTCGAGTAAAAAGTCTGAATACCTCCGCCGTGATTCAAAATGACATAATTACCATCCGTTTCATTATCTCCTATCTCAGCGACTGTTCCCTTATCGGCAGTAAGTACAGGTGTGCCTTCAGGTGCCGGAATATCAATCCCATTATGAAACATCATTTCCTGCTTCACGGGCTGCATGTGGTTACCATATGCAGCGGTGATATGATTATACCCCGTTACTGGCCACAGATATTTCATGTCGATATTGCTATCGTTCTGGTTATCAGCACTGACATTGATAACATTGTCAATGTCGTTCCCTGTCGAACTGGTATCGATAACATTGTTAATGTCATTCCCTGTCGAACTGGCAGCCAATGCCAATCCTATACCGCCGATTGCCAGGATTGCTGCAACGGCTAAAACCGTAATAGACTTCTTTGTTTTCTTAACGTTCATAATTCTTATCAATCTCCTTTTAATGTGCTTCTTACTCTCGCATAAGGGAGAATAAAAAGCCGTGTTCATGCCAGAATGGTTGTCCAGCGTGTTCAAAATGGCTTCGCCATAATGCTTTCTTTCCTCATGGGACATTTCGGATGCCAACGCCTCGTCGCAGGACAACTCGCCCCATATGCTTACATCTTTGCGGAGAACATGGACGAAGGGATTAAACCAATGCAGCGTTCCTGCAATCAGCGCAAGCACTTTCACCCATAAATCCTTCCGTTTCAGGTGCATGAGTTCATGGGTCAGGATCAGCTTTAAGTCCGTTTCCAATATGCTGGATGTTGGCAGCAGTATCATGGGGCGGCGCAGCCCCACAAGCATAGGGCTTGTAATTTTATGGTTCAGCATCAGTTTTACATCACCGTGGACGCCCAAAGCCGCTTTGCGTGATGAAAGCAGGGCGGCGGCCGTATCCTCCGGTATGGGAATACTGTTTTCCAGAAGCCGCTTGCTAAATCTGCGGTAGCAATAGAAATGCCATCCGGCAAATACCATTGCGCCCAGAAACCAAATGAGCAAAACGGCTCCCATTACTTCTAAAGACAGGTGTTTTTCCATAGCAGCAGGAAGATGTTTCTCCATCAGGGTATCTACTGCATCCACAAAACTGTTTGGCTGTAATGCTTCAGGGATAGCCATAGGCGGTGTTCCAGAAGGGAGCCTTGGCGTTATTGTCGTCTTTGGCAAAACAAAAGAAACCTTTCCCACAATAAGGGAAACAGGTAAGAGAAAAAAAGCAATAGCAATTTTCCCAATTCCGTATTGCCACTTGGCAGGAAAGATTTTAGCAGTTACAGGCCGAAGTAACAGCATCAACCCGATAACCACACTTCCCGCAATGGACATGGCAAGGAGATTTGAAAACAGATTACTCATTCTTCACACCTGCCTTTTCCGCGAACCACCGTCTCAAATCAGCTATTTCATCCTTTGTCAGTTCTTTGCCGTCATAAAGTGTTGCAAGGAAGTTTTTGATCGAACCCTCATACAGTGTTTCCAGCAGGCTTTTTGCTTCCTGGCTCCGGTATTGCTCCGGTGACAGGCAAGGCTCATAAATATTTGTACGACCTTGCTGCCCGGTGATAATCAAGACGCCTTTTTCAACCAGCCGAGCCAAGAAGGTTGCAATTGTTTGCCCTTTCCATTCCTTCCCCTTATCCCGTACAAAAATCTCAAGCAGTTCGCTGGAAGTAATAGGATGACCGGAAGCCCAGATAATCTCCATCACTTCCATTTCAGTTTCTGATAATTTTTGAAAATTGTTCATGGTGTACACCCTCCATTCATTGTTACACGTCTGCGACAATGTTACTACAATCTTGTAGTGATTACATCTTACTACAAGATTGTGGTGATGTCAAGAAAAATGATACAGAAATTGATACAGAAATTTGCAGGCATGGGGTCACCTTACCCCACAAGCAGTTTCTGCTTAGTTTCAATATAACAATCAGAAAGTCTGCGGTAATCTTGCACTGCGTCGTAAAAAACGGCCATTGCAAAGAAGCTCCCAATCGTATAATAATAACTACGATTGGGAGCTGTTGATAGCGAAGCCGGGTGTACGTTGTAGAATGGTTGAACACAAGTCTCAGTAACATAATTACTACTCTCCGAAGTATTAATGGGATTTATACCCGTCGGCAGTGATTCCGCCGGAATGAGTTCCTTCGCGCAAGATGAAAACAAAAATAATATGCCTATCACCAGAAATACTGCTATCTTTCATATGCCAATTAACGGTTACTAATTATTGCATGTTAACTGGTTTAATAATTGATACCCTTCTAATATCAGCATCCCACTTAACCTCGCAATCAAGTGCTTCGGAGACAAATCGGAGTGGAACGAGCGTACGATTATTTTCAATTATTGCGGGCACATCCAGCGTAATAGCCTCACCATTGATAAAAGCGGCATTACTTCCTATACTTAGTTCAATTTTAATATTTCCCTTAATTGCGGTGACTTTTCTTGATTGATTATCCCAAGATACATCAGAACCCAAAGCTTCAAAGATCTTTCTCATAGGAACCATAGTTCTGTCGTTTACTATCTTCGGTTCAGCATCAAAATAAAGGTCAAGACCGTCAAGATATACGGTAATGGGTCTTTCAAAAGACGGCTCCTTCGTTGCAGCATCAGCGGGAAGTGTGAGAATACCAAGTTTTTCATTGCTGCCGTTGTAGTCACGTATCTTTACTATGCACGAATCTTTATTGATCATTTCTATACTATCAAATATAAATGGAACAACCTCTTCCCCATATCTATTTATCACCCCATATAAGGATGTTCCATATCGCATGGCAACAGCGACGCCTTCTTTAAATTCTGAAATATTTGTATATGAAAAATCTGTCAGCCTGTTACCTTCACCATCCAAAACAGCCTCCATGTAACTTGGAGCACCAAACCATTCAACCAATCCCCCGACAGGTTCATGCTGGCCTATTAATGCATCACCTTGCCTCTTAACGGGATAATCTTTATGCTCAGCCAGCTTTTTGCCGGTTTTATCTATAATGTAATAACGATGCTCGCCATTAACAATTTCAGTAACACTGGCCATACCCTTATAAAAATCTGATGCGGAATCATATTGATATGGGATCACCGTCTCGCCTTGTTTATCTACATAGCCGTACTTTCCGTTAACAGACACAGTTGCAAGGTTTTCACTGAACTTTCCGGGATAATCAAATATAAACGGAGTAATGTTTTCAGCCTTGATATTTACATATCCCCATTTGCCGTCTTCAGACAATGCAATAATTTCGTTATCACAAACAATGGCATTTTCATATATAATAGGAACCACCACATCGGCTTGGTTGTTTACTACTCCAAATTTCCCATCTTTTTCAACAACCATCAATTTTTCAAAGTCATTGTATCCATGAACTCCTATATTGCTATATATCATCCCGCTTATTTCTTTGCCAAGGTTGTCAAAAAAACCATAGAAACCATTCTTACGTGCCCAGACTAAACCACTCTCATTGTTAAAAACCTCATCATAATTGCATGGCAGTATCTCATCCCCTGATTTATTAATCAGACCAAATTTCCCCTTTGATATAGTTTGGGCAAATCCATTACGAAAGGTGCCCACCTCATCATAATCACTTACATTAAGTATTTCCTTGCCTGCATTGTCAATAAATATTTTTTTGCTGCCTAATCGGGCATAACATAATCCCTCTGAAAACCTTCCTAAATCATCATATATGACAGGTATTACTATTTCGCCTGTCTCGTCCACGATTCCAAATTTAGAAATGTTGCCATCCATGATAACATGAATCACGCCAAACCCTTCGCTAAAGAAATAATTAGCGTAAATACTTTTATAGTTCATTTCTGGTTCAATCCATTTTACGGAGAGTCCGGATTCCTTAACGAGCGTTTGTCCCTCAGTTTCTGCAAATGCAACCATAGGTGTAAAGACAAGTGAAATAAGCATGAGTGTTATTGCTGCTGCCCTAAATAAATTTTTCAAATCTAACATAAAAACCACCTTTCAAAACGAAAATATATTTCTGTGATGCTGCTTCAACACAAGCCTTGAAGTCTTGACCGCATAAATTTAAGCAGTCAAGACTTTCTTGGACAAATTACAGAAATTTTTTAATTAATTATATAATTATAATGGTCTACAGTCAATACTGAACAAGTTTGTTGATCCCGAAGTTGGTGTACCTCCGTATCTCATCTGCTGCCAAGCAGGCATAGAACCTGAAGTGTATGGATCAAGCTTTGGGGTTCCGGTAGTTGTCGTACAGTTGGAATCCAAACTATACTGCGTTGACCCACCTGAATGTCTCAACAATTTTACTTCCTTGAATGTTAGATCGTTCATATATACAGTTTGCGTTTTTGTTATATTACTTGATGACCACAAATCAGTAAAGGGATTCAAATTTGATGCAATAGTCATCTCTTTCCAGAACTTAACTCCATTCTGAAATTTGTTTTGCCACATACCTTCATCAAAATCCGCAGACAATGATTTACCAAAACCACTGATGGTAACCTTTCCTTCAGTGCTCGACGAATAAATAAGCTCAACCGTCAAAGTTGAAGTGTTGTTACTTATAGTAAATGCTGCTGTCTCATACCACCTTGATCCATTTGTTTGTGGTTTTAATACAGTTCCACCATTAAGAATAAGCTTATATTTTCCGCCACCATAGACTTGGATACCCGCATCAAAGTTACCGGCACTTATTATGACATCCAAACATAGCATACGAAACAAAAGTAGGTGTTCCGCTTCCCAGCATAACGCTGTTAGTTGGCAGAGTGACATCGTAAAGATGAAGGAATAAGAGAAGGCAAAATAGAAGGTAAAAAAGAAGGAATACAAGAGGGAAGAAATAAGGAGAAAATTGAACTGGCAAGAAACTCCTGGATGTATTGGACATAAAACCATTTCCTTAAAGACTGGATTAAGTACTGAGCAGGTTGAGAGTATTGCAAGAGGAGAGCTTTAAGGAATAAAGAGCACCCGGTGTACCTGGGTGCTCTTTGGGAAATATGTTAAAAAAATCTAAAATAATAGAACTAAAAAAATTATTTGCCGTAACATTAGAAATAATGTTAGATGCAGAATTGGATGAGCATCTTGGATAAGAGAAGAACATAGCATTATGAAGGGGATTTCACCGGATGATAAGGGAGCCATCTTTTGAAAGACCCATCGTCTGCCCTTGACAACCACATAGGTTATCGCTAAATATTTACAGATATTGGATGTCAACCTAACTTGTTTTTTAAAATTTTTGTCTTGACAAAGGGGGTGCACTTTAGTAAAACCTGCTCTTAAAATTTATTTTTTAAATAAACTGCATGATTTTATATAAATAGTAAAAGGTAGGCGAAGTTTTTTGCAACGCCTACCTTTTTTATTAATTAATAGTTGTTTGTCCCTTGATGGTTACTGTGCTAGTGGTGCCATTTAAAGCTGACAAGCGAATGTATTTTCCCTGCCCCTGAGCGGAAATGGTTATTCCAGTTCCAGTATCAGCCCACATAGCATCCCATGTGAGTTCTGTTCCAGTATTTACATCAATAAGGTAAGCTGCGATAATCTTGTGCTGAGTGCTGCCTACAGGATTAACCTTTACTGTAATGGTTTGGTTGGATCCGACCCAATAATCTTGAATAGTAGCATATTCATCGGAAGCCAATTTTTTCTCGAATACATATACACTCTGAAGTCCAACATCTTCTGAAAGAATGTCTGCATAGGCAGGAGCTAAAGATGTAAAAGGAGAGAAAGCAAGGGTAATTGCCATCAGGAATAAAGCAATTTTGTTTTTCATAATAAACACCTCTCTTATATAATAGTATTAAGCCAATACAAGGTCTGTAATGCTGCAGTCATTCAGGACCCTGTGTTTGTCTTGTACTTATTAGGGAGGTTTTTTAAAGACAAAAGTCAACCTATACTAATGAGAAAAATTTAATTCTATTTTTTCTTTTTCATTTATTTCTATTTTCGGCATTTCTACGAACCGGAATCCACCAAGCTCACTTTGCAACCTTTCAGTCTCTTCTTGTGCTGAAAAGAATGACACAATTAAATTACCATTATTTTTATCATACTTTTGAGTAATCAAACCATTAACATCAATTTGTAAACCTTCTTTATCTACGGGGCTAAAAGCCCCATTAATAATACTTCTGTATTGCAATACTGCTCCATACGGCTTTAGGGTAATTTTTGTTTCTTCTTTGTTAAACTCGATGTTTTCAATTCTATATCCACCAATATTGCTGATTTTTATATCAGTATCTTCTATGTTTTCTGGAAGCATAACTGTTTTTTCTTTAAAATCACCTTTGAGTAAAATTGGAATAAACTCCAATTCGTTAATATTTTCAATCTCCGAACTATCCACAGTAAACTCAAAAATATTTTTTACAATATCTCCCTTTTCCTTATATGAGACGGACTCATTAAACACAAAATGGTAATTACCAAGATTATCTTTTAAAACAAAGTCCCTGAAAATGTCATGCCCAGTTTCACTGATTTCTATTTTTCCACCAAGAGGAGATATTGAAACTTTGTCAATTGTAATCTCGTGTTCTATTTCTCTTCCATATACAACAGATTTAATATATTTTGTTATGTTAGGAGTGATAGTCTTGCTTCTTGATTTTTCTTCACTTTTGTCTATACTAATATCAAAAGACCAGTCTCCATTAACAAAAACTACTGCCTGAGCGCAATATATATGCAAATTGAAAATATCAGGAATTTCTTTACCTATAACATATTTTTGGATACTCACTAAGGTGTATTTGTCCTTTAAATAACTTGAATTATCTGATAGTGAAAACTCAATTTCGTCACCATTGACATTAAATAAAAAATTCGGAGAAAAATAATTAAAATAATATTCATGGTGGCTTAATCCTGTATCTTCTAAAAAGTCCTTATAATAAGTTTTCTCTAATAAAATATCTCTTAAGGGAGTTTTTGATTCTACTGTAGAAGTTATTACAATGAAATTATCATCAATTGCTATATTATTAACAGTCAATTTGACTCCATCAATTTCTTTTGTGTATTCTATATAAGAATTACGTTCTTCTATTTCATCTCGTTTTGATTCAAGATTTGGGTCATTAATACCGGCAAATTCATTTAATAAATGCTTACCTATCTTAAATAATCTGGGAGCTGCAATTGCAGTTGTCATCATTAACACTGTTATTATCGCCGCAACTAAGAATATTTTAGTTTTAGGCCTATGAGTTTTATTTATATGAAGTCCTGCATCATTTCCAGGTAAATTATCAAGTGTTTTATCTATTTTTTCTATACATGTAGGTGGCGTAAAATCAGGTTCATTACTTATCATTAACTTTACTTTTTCATCAAAACTCTTATTCATCTATAGATCCTCCTGATTCATTAATTCTTTTTTCAATTTGTTTCGACCCCTTGAAAGCCTGGTCTTTACAGTATTTTGGGGCATGCTCAATATTTCGCTTATATGTTTAATACTAAAATCCTCATAATAATATAGAACTATTAAAGCCCTGTATTTTTCATCTAATTTTTGCACAGCTTCCCAAACATCATAAGGTGTTTCAGATTCGTAGGCATCGGCATTATCTTCCAAGGCTGTTTCCATGTAAACGACCTTTTTTTTATTTCTTAGTATCGTATAAGCTTCATTAGATACTATTTTAAGTACCCAACTCTTAAAACTACTTATTTTCCGTATTGTATTCCTGCCTATATATGCTTTGCAAATAGCCGAGCAAACAGCGTCTTCTGCATCATGTTGATTCAACAGAATACTTTTAGCGAGGCGATACATACTTGATTGACAGTCTTTAATAAGCCTGCAGAATTCTTCTTTGCTCAATTCAATTTGTTCTTGTTTATTAAGTTCTCCTGCCATTTAAAACCTCTGTTTTGTATTATTTTCAAGTAGAACACTCTTAAAGTATATTCTAAAAAATTTAGAGCATCAACTATTTTTACATGCATGTAAATTGATTTCAACTGTAAGACTGATTTTAGTTCAAATAAGTTTCATTATATAAGAAAAATTTTACACGGGGGACACGGGGACGTTTTATCTGTCCTTTTGAGCAAAAAGAACGTACGTTCGAAAAAGTTCTTGCTTTTTATTTAATCATTTGGTAAAATAGAATAAAAGCGTTTGCCGAAAATTACACATGATGAGATATTAAGAGACTTAGTCCTAATTCGGTAGAAAAATAAAATTTCAGGAGATGAAAATGGAAAAAGGAAAGGAAAAAAGATCCGGATCACCTAAGGAAAAAATAAGACTTGATGAAACATTAAAATTATTGTTTAGTGTGTCAGAACCGTTAGTAATCAATATTGTGAATTACTTCTTTAATGAAAGTTTTGATGCAAATCAGGATTATGACGTGGAATTCATGTCAACGGAGAGTACGGATTTGGGTATGGAGCTGAAGAGAGCAGATTTATTAATTAAAATAGGGAAGGGTAACAGCTATCATTTTGAATTTCAGCTAAACGGGAAGAAATACATGGTGCTGAGAATGTTTGAGTATGGATACAGGAGCGCTTTGAGTAAGACAGATGAAGATAATATGCCTGTAATACATTTTCCAAAGCAGGCTGTATTATATTTGGAGGAGGGAAATGGTATTCCTGATGAACTAAAGCTAAAGGTAGTTTTTCCGATAACAGATAAAGGTGAACAGCAGATAATATACAAGGTTATAGTAAAAAAGGTGTGGGAAATCAGCGAGGAAGAAAAACTGGAACAAGGGTTATATTCATTACTGCCGTTGGAAATATTTAAGTTGAGAAAGGAAATAGAAAGGATAAAAATAGCGACTGAGGATGAATTTTTGAGATTGTCAAAACAGGTAAAGTTTGAAACAAATATGTAG
>DHUT01000031.1 GCA_002409285.1 Firmicutes bacterium UBA5227
ATATATGAGGTAACCAGACTTTCTGTTTCAAAAAGCCTTAAGTTTTTTAACGAATTAAAGCTAAGTCCCATAAATCAGGTCATCGGAGAACAGATAATAAAAGAAATAATATCAAGGCTACAGTTTTTATCCGATGTAGGTCTTACTTATCTTACACTGGAGAGAAGCGCAAGCACCCTGTCAGGCGGCGAGTCCCAGCGTATCAGGCTTGCAACACAAATAGGCTCAAGTTTGGTGGGAGTATTGTATGTGCTGGATGAACCAAGTATAGGGCTTCACCAGAGAGATAACAGCATGCTGATTAAAACTCTCAGGAATCTCACTGACCTTGGCAACACGCTCATAGTGGTGGAGCATGATGAAGAAACCATGGAAAATGCGGATTATATTCTGGATATCGGTCCGGGAGCAGGAATTCATGGAGGGGAGGTTGTTGCGGCAGGTACATTTGAAGATATTAAAAATAATATGAACTCAATCACAGGTCAGTATTTAAGCGGAAAGAAGAAGATTGAAGTACCTGAAACAAGAAGAAAAGCCGAACAATTTATTGAAATTAAAGGTGCAAGAGAAAATAACCTGAAAAACCTGGATGTAAAAATACCTTTAGGCGTATTGTGCTGCGTAACAGGAGTTTCAGGTTCAGGGAAAAGCTCTTTAATAAATGAAATTTTGTCCAAAGGGTTACACCAGAAGCTGTTTAAAAACAGCAACCGTCCCGGAAAGTACGATGAAATGCTTGGTGTGGAAAATATTGATAAGATAATTACCATAGACCAATCCCCCATAGGAAGGACACCAAGGTCAAATCCCGCTACCTATACAGGAGTATTTGACTATATAAGAGATGTATTT
This sequence comes from Firmicutes bacterium UBA5227, assembly GCA_002409285.1. Lineage (GTDB taxonomy): Bacteria > Bacillota > Clostridia > Tissierellales > Sedimentibacteraceae > Sedimentibacter. The sequence goes on from DHUT01000031.1 coordinate 856, forward strand.
TCCATGACCTTAGAGGCAAAAGAAAGAGGCTATAAAAAAGGAAGATTCAGCTTCAATGTTAAAGGCGGAAGATGTGAAGCATGTCATGGTGACGGCATTTTAAAAATAGAAATGCACTTCCTTCCCGATGTGTATGTGCCATGTGATGTATGTAAGGGCAAGAGATATAACAGGGAAACCCTCGAAGTTAAATATAAGGGAAAAAACATTGCAGAAGTACTGGACATGACAATAGATGAAGCACTGCAATTTTTTGAAAACATTCCTAAGATATATAATAAAATAAAAACCCTTCAGGATGTTGGGCTGGGATATATCAAGCTTGGACAGCCATCTCCTGAACTTTCCGGCGGAGAAGCCCAGCGGGTTAAGCTTGCATTTGAATTAAGCAAGAGAGGAACAGGCAAAACCTTGTATGTTCTTGACGAACCTACAACAGGACTTCACATAGCTGATATACACATGCTGATTGAGGTTCTGAACAAGTTGGTGGAAGCAGGAAATTCCGTTATAGTCATCGAACATAATCTTGATGTTATAAAGACGGCAGATTACATTTTAGATCTGGGACCTGAAGGAGGAGACGGAGGAGGAACAATAGTAGCGGAGGGAACTCCTGAGGAAATTGCAAGAGTAAAGAAGTCCTATACCGGACAATATCTGAAAAAAATTTTGAATAAAAAATAGTAAAATTGTGTAATGTACCTATATCAGAAACAGGTAACCCATACTGTCTTATAAGTTAAAGCACCAGGAAGGGTGCATTTTATCACAGAGCATAGAGAAAGACCTTAGTGAGGTTCAGTTCAATCTATGACATTTTATGCAGTTATAAGCGTTTGCATGTATATAAAATAAGGTATATAAGCATTTTCCTGATTGACAAATAGCATGATGTCTGCTATTCTTAGAATGGTGAATGTGGTCAGGTTCTTTCTGTAATCAGAGATGGTCTTTATTTAGTTTATTACAATTTGTTTCTCTGATGTCACTGCTCATTTATCCCTGATTCTGTGCGAGTGATAACAGACAGGAAGGTTTCCTGTGAGGTGCTTCATAGGGAATAATATATATATAATATTTGAAGGAGGAAACATTTTGAGGAAAACATTATTCCAAATTTTGACGCCTGCGTTCGTAAGCGCATGCGGCAGCAACGATGCTGAAGGCATTGTCAATAAAAATATTAGAGGAGGAAGTATACAATGAGAAAATCTACATTATCCAGAGTTTTAGCACTTACACTTTCGGTTATGCTTGTGTTAACCGCATGTGGCGGCAATACTGCTAACAATGAGCCGTCAGGAACAAATGAGACACCGGGGACAACGGAAACTCCGGCGACTGAAACAGGTTCTGAACCAATCAAGGATCTGGTAATTTCAAAGGTTTTAACAAGAGAACTTGAAACGTTTAACACTCTTTACAGCCAGAGGGCAGAGGACAGTGAAAATCTGACAAATCTTGTGGATCCGCTTCTTGAAGTAGATACTTATGGCAAGCTTGTGCCTGCAATAGCAAAAGAGTGGGGAACAGAAGATGGTGGGCTTAATTGGACATTTAAACTTCGTGACGATGTAAAATGGGTTGATATAAATGGCAATGAAAAAGCAAACACCACAGCTTGGGACTTTGCAACAGGTCTTGAATGGATAATGAATTTCCATAAAAATGATTCTAACAATACATCCATGCCTATTGAAATGATAAAGGGTGCAGAGGAATATTACGAATATACAAAGGCTCTTTCTCCTGAAGAAGGTAAGGCTCTTACTGCCGGAGAAGGCTCTAAATTTTTAGAGATGGTTGGTATTGAGATTCCTGATGATTATACAGTTATTTATCACTGTATAACAGAAAAACCTTATTTTGACACAGTAGCAACTTACAATTGTCTATATCCAATGGCTCAGGCAATGGTTGACGAATTAGGCGGAGTTGATGGTGTTACAGCCATGAATAATGAAAATATGTGGTATAACGGCGCATATACAATGACCTCATACATTCAGGGAAATGAAAAGATATTTACAAAGAATCCTTTGTACTGGGATAAAGAATGTGATTTATTTGATACAGTAACCATTAAGATGGTAGATTCCAATGATGTTGCTTTCCAGCTTTACCAGTCAGGAGAACTTGATTATGTTATACTTACAGAGAGCAATGTAAAGACAATAAACGAAAATCCAAACCACGAATTCCACGATTACCTGGTTCCTGACGTTCCATCCAAGTATTCATATCAGTTCCACTTCAATTTCCAAAAGAACAAAGAAGATGGTACTCCGGATACAAACTGGAATACGGCAATTGCCAATACAGCTTTCAGAAAAGCATGGTACTATGGTCTTGACCTGAAAGAATACTATAAGAGAACAAATCCAATCACACCAATGGTTTGTGAAAATAATTTCTATACTATGAAAGGGCTTGTATATAATTCAAAGGGCACTGAATATACTGAGCTTGTAAGGCAGCAGTTAGGTTTACCTGAACAAAACGGTGAAAATATGGTAAGACTTGACAAAGCTAAATTTGAAGAATACAAGAAACAGGCTATGGATGAACTTACTGCTCTTGGCGTAACTTTCCCGGTAGAAGTAGACCATTATATTTCTGCTTCCAGCCAGACTGCTCTTGACAGTGCCAATGTTCTTAAACAGGCAATGTCAAATACTCTTGGAGATGATTTTGTTAAATTAAATATTAAGACTTATGTTTCCAGCTTAAACAAGGAAGTTATAACACCGAAGCTTCAATCTATCGCACTTAACGGATGGGGTGCAGACTATGGTGATCCGCAGAACTACCTCGGACAAGAAACGTACGGAAATGATAATGCTTATTATTCTGGACATTATTCAAATATAAACTTTATGACCGAAGACACAGAAGCAACTAAAGACCTTCTTGCAGCTTATAGGGAATATACAAGATTAGTTGAAGAAGCTGATGCGATTACAACAGACCTTGATGCACGTTATGATGCATATGCTAAAGCTGAAGCATATATGCTTGACAATGTGCTTATTCTCCCATTAAATTACAGTATTGGATGGTCTTTATCAAAGGTTGACGTTACAAGCAGAATGGACGCTATGTTCGGTATTCAGAACGAAAAGATTAAAAACTGGAGAACTAATAAAGACGGATACACTACAGAACAGGCAGAAAAACTTGAAGCAGAATATGAGGCAGGTAAGTAAAAGAATATGTTTAAATATACAGTAAAAAGGCTGGCACAGTCCTTCATAACAGTATTTATTGTAGTGACTTTAGTCTTCCTGCTAATGAGGATGTTGCCAACCGATTATTATTTCACGGAAGAACAGCTGATGAAATTCACAGAGCAACAGAAAAATGATCAGCTTTTGGCGGCAGGACTTCTTGATCCTGTCCCTGAACAGCTATTACGTTTCTATGGGCAATTACTTCGTCTTGATTTTGGTGAGTCGCGAAGGATTCAAAACGGTGTTCCGGTTGTTAAAGTTATTGGAACTAAATTTGAAATTTCCATGAAAATGGGACTAACCTCCCTTGGAATCGCAGTGGTTATAGGTATTGTAATGGGCATTATACAGGCTCAGTATAAAAATAGAATTCCTGACCATTTAGGTACGGCATATACGATTTTTGTAAATGCCGTTCCGCCTTTGGTTTCTTATTCTCTGGTATTGATATTCGGCTCGCGGGTTTTAGGCTTGCCATCCATTTATTCATCCAGAAACCCAGGCCCATCAAGCATTCTACCTATTGTATGTCTCGCCATGCTTTCTATAGCATGGTGGGCGCTGTGGACCAGAAGATACATGATTGATGAAATTAACAAGGATTATATAAAGCTTGCCCGAATAAAGGGCTTGCCTACCAAAAAAATTATGAGAAAGCATGTACTGAGAAATGCTTTTGTACCTCTTGCTCAGTACCTGCCTGCTTCCATACTTACAACAGTGGGAGGCTCCCTGCTTGTTGAAAGATTCTTCTCTGTTCCGGGTATGGGCCCTTTGTTAACAGATTCTATACACCGTTATGATTTAAACGTTGTACAGACTCTTGTAATTATGTATTCCGTTTTGAGTATACTGGGCGTGTTCCTGGGGGATGTGCTCATGATAGTTGTTGACCCAAGAATTACACTTACAAACAAGGGAGGTACGAGATAATGAAAGATCAGAACAATACACAAAATGATATCCTTGAAAGTGAAGATGATCTTTTCAGATTCGTTGAGTATTCTCCTGAAGCTGCTGAAATGACAGGGTATTCGGATTATTCCTACTGGAAGTCTGTTTTTCAGAACTTCGTTAAGAAAAAATCGGCGGTAGTGCTTACAATTATATTTATTTTGATGGTTATTTTTTCTTTTGTTGCACTGGCAATAGGAAAATATGACTATAAAACTCTTGAAACGAACAGCTCACAATCTTTTATAAGTCCTGATTCTGAATACTGGTTCGGTACGGACAATATAGGCCGTGACTACTGGTGCCAGGTGTGGTATGCTTCCCAGACATCTATAAAGCTTGCGTTTATAGTTGCAGTGGGGGAATGTCTTTTAGGTATTACCATAGGCTGTGTCTGGGGATATGTTCGTAAACTTGACGGTTTTTTTACCGAGCTTTACAACCTTATAAACAATGTACCTATGATTATATATATGACACTGATTGCTTTACTGATTGGGCAAAGCTTTAAAATAATGGCAATTTCTCTTATTTGTTTCGATTGGCTTGTTATGGCAAGAAATGTCAGGAACCTTGTTATTATATATCGAGATAGGGAATACAACCTTGCTTCAAGAACATTAGGTACACCTGTACACCGAGTTTTGATTAAAAATATTTTGCCACAGCTTATAAGCGTTATTATTTTAAGGCTGGCATTGTCAATTCCGGGTACCATAACTATGGAGACTACGCTGTCATATCTGGGGCTGGGTCTTGATATTAATACGCCTTCTTTGGGTATTCTGCTTAGAAATGCGCGAAGCTACTTCCTGGATTATCCGTACTTACTGATTTTCCCGGCGGTTATCGTATCTATCATTACAGTAACTTTCTACTTGATAGGCAACGCATTTTCTGATGCTTCAGACCCAAGAAATCACGTATAGGAACAGGAGGAAAACATAAATGGCAAAAGAAGAATGTATTTTATCAGCTAAGGATGTGGAAATCCAGTTCAGCTTACGTGGCCGCAGATTAACAGCTATAAGAAAGTGTTCATTGGATTTATATGAAGGTGAGACACTGGCAATTGTTGGAGAATCAGGCTCCGGAAAATCTGTATTTACAAAAGCATTTGTTGGAATGCTTGATTCAAACGGAAGCATTACCAACGGCTCAATTATGTATGACGGAGTGGATATTTCAAAGTATAAAACCGAAAAGGAATGGCTTAGAATCAGAGGTAAAAAAATTGCAATGGTTATGCAGGATCCCATGACTTCTTTAAATCCTCTTAAGAAGATTGGTGTTCAGATTCAGGAATCTATTGAACTGCATCAGGGCTTAAAAGGTGAGGAAGCCAAGGCAGAAGCCATTGAAATGCTTAAAAAAGTAGGTATACCCGATCCGGAACACCGCTTTAATCAGTATCCTCATGAATTTTCAGGAGGAATGAGACAGCGTGTTGTTATAGCGATTGCCGTTGCATGCAAACCGCAGATTCTTATCTGTGATGAGCCTACAACTGCACTGGACGTTACAATTCAGGCACAGATCCTGGACTTGATCCGGAATCTGCAGCGTGAACTTAAAATGACAATTATTTATATCACCCATGACCTTGGGGTTGTTGCCAATGTGGCAGACCGTGTTGCTGTCATGTATGCAGGTCAGATAGTAGAATATGGGCTTGTAAATGAAATTTTCTATGATGCATGGCATCCGTATACCTGGGCGCTCTTATCGTCCCTTCCGCAGCTTGGGGTTAAAGGTGAGGAGCTTCCTTCCATAGAAGGAACACCGCCGAATTTATTTAATGTAATTAAAGGAGACGCCTTTGCACCTCGTAATAAGCAAGCACTGGCGATTGACTTTGCTAAAGAACCGCCATTTTTCAGTATTTCTGAAACTCACAAGGCAAAAACCTGGTACCTGGATCCACGCTCTCCTAAAATCGAGCAGCCGGAAACAATTCGCCGTATGCGTGAGAGATTAAGGAAGAGAGGTTAGTGGCATGGCAGAAAAGGAAAAATTGATTGAAGTTAAAAATTTAAAGGTTAGCTTTGGAACAGGCAAGAATGAATTTGTTGCCGTTCAGGATGTTAATTTTGACATCTATAAAGGAGAGACATTTTCTCTTGTAGGTGAATCAGGCTCCGGAAAAACCACTATTGGTCGTACAATCCTCAGGATTAATCCTGCATCAGACGGAGAAATCTATTTCAAGGGTCAGAAAATCAACGGTAAAATTTCTAAGGAGCTTGATAAAGAGGTTATCCGAAAATGCCAGATGATTTTTCAGGATCCCATGGCTTCTCTTAATGAAAGAGCTAAGGTGGACTATATTGTATCAGAGGGACTAATTAATCATCATCTTTATAAAAATGAAGCTGAACGTGAAGAAAAGGTCCAGAGGGCTTTGCGTGAAGTAGGCCTTCTGCCTGAATTCGCTTCTCGTTTCCCTCATGAGTTCTCAGGAGGTCAGAGACAGCGTATAGGTATTGCAAGGGCATTGGTTATGGAGCCTGAATTTATAGTTGCAGATGAGCCAATTTCCGCACTGGATGTTTCTATCCGTGCTCAGGTTCTGAACCTGCTGAATCACTTGAAAATCAACAGAGATCTTACGTACCTGTTTATTTCTCATGATTTATCAGTGGTACGATTTATATCCGATAGAATTGCAGTTATTCATAAAGGAAGAATTGTTGAACTTGCAGAGTCTGAAGAATTATTTCTTCATCCGCTGCATCCATATACAAAAGCATTGCTATCTGCAGTCCCACAGCCTGATCCTGAAATGGAGAAGCAGAAAAAGCTATTTGTTTATAACCCGTCGATTCATGACTATTCAGTGGATAAACCTGTCTGGGAAGAAATACTTGAAGGTCACTTCATCTATGGCAACCAGAAAGAGCTTGACCAATATAGGCAGGAACTTAAAAAGGCGTAATAATGTTTATTTAACAGATTAATATTATTTTAGAACACAAAAAGCAGAAAGAGGTATGTCTTCTTTCTGCTTTTTCAGGAAGGAAGACTATGAAAAAAGTAAGTGAAATTTACAAGCCCTATATGTTACGTCCTATTCTTTATAAAATAATTACAAGATTTGGGATAGGTTTGATTCTGGCAATTTTATGGGATAGATTTTTAAATGTGAAGAATCTATTTTCAATGTCAGCCTATGCGTTTTTTACCGTAGGTTTTTTCTTTCTTGCATTGGCATGGTTTAATTACCTGAAAATAGATGGCCTTAAGATAAAACATGTTAATATGAATGAGCCAAAGAAGAAAGAGTCCAAGCATAAAATAAAAACCATGACGGATTATACACAAGAAGAACCCGAATCTATGTATGTGATTGATGAAAAAGAAGAGCTGATCATAGTTTTTAGTTCTAATTTAGCGACTGGTCTATGTTTTATTATTTTTTCAATTATATCAATGCTTATTAACTAAGCACTGTTATTTACATTAAAGCAGAAGCGATGGTTCTGTTCAGATTTCATTTAACGGCAGCAACTCTTAATAAAAGAAACCCCGTAATTCCATGGAAGGAAAATTATGGGGTTTTAATATACAAATAATATTTATGCGGTCTGAACTGTATCATCCCGAAGCTGTACAATTGATACCATATCATTCAGAGTTTCTGCCTGACCTGAAAGTTCTTCGCTTGCCGCACTGTTTTCTTCTGCTGTTGCAGAATTTGTCTGGATAATGTCTGCAATTTGTTCTATGCTTACAGTTACCTGATTAACGGATACTGACTGCTCCTGGGCTCTTGCAGAAATTTCGTTTATGCTTTCAGTTATGACATTTGCGTCCTTAGCCACTACAGCAAGTGCCTTAGATGCATTATCTGCGGCATAAGTTCCTTCCTTTACAGCCTTAAGGGTATCTTCCAACAAGTCCGTTGTGTTTTTTGCGGCATCGGCACTCTTTACAGCCAGATTGCGCACCTCATCTGCCACAACTGCAAAGCCCTTTCCTGCTTCGCCCGCCCTTGCAGCCTCCACTGCTGCATTCAGAGCAAGTATATTGGTTTGGAAAGCAATGTCCTCTATTGTCTTGATTATTTTTATTATTTCATCTGATTTTCCGTCGATTAGTGTCATGGTATCAACAGTATCTCTCATTTGAGCAATTCCACTGTCCAGTGCATTGCTTAGAATCTTTACTTTATTGCTTGTATCCGATGCATTTTGAGCGGTTATATTAACCTCATGTGATATTTCCTGAATTGAAGCAGATAATTCCTCAACTGTACTTGCCTGTTCAGCAGTACTTTGTGATAAAAGCTGTGATGAACTTGACACCTGCTCTGAGCCGGAAGCAATTTCCTGTGAAGAAATATGTATGTTTTTAAAAGTTCTGTTAAGGTCATTTACTATGTTAGTTAAAGAAGAGCTTATGGCTTTAAAATCTCCTATGTACTCTTTTTCGATAACTATGTTGAAGTATCCGTTTTCAATTTGACTTAAGACATTATGAATATCAGAAAGCTGCTCTTTAATTACCAAAGCTGCCTCCTGGTAGGCTTTGCAAAGCTGTCCCAGTTCATCATTTGAATAGCCCTTTACTTCTGTTTCCGAGCTTAGTATGCCATTTTTCATGTCCTCTGCCAAAGAGATTGCATAATTGACGGGCATAAAAATTTTTTTAACCATGGAATAAACTATAAAATATAAAATAATAATACCTGCAATTAATAATATAAATGTTTCGGCTGCAGCACCACCTGAATTTAACTTGATACCATTTAAAGGACCAAGAATCAACAAAACACAAATTATAATTGTTACTAACAATATAGCCATAACAACTTTTAAAGCTGTTTTCTTAGCTATTTTATTTTTTGATAAAAATCTCGACATTTTAAGATTAGCCTCCATCTTCTAAACAATTCCAATATAAATATCGGCAAAATAACAAAAAAATGAATTGGTATATAATGTAAATATAATCACAACTAAAGGAGTCAAAGAGACAATGTTGTTGAGCAATCTAATGTATAGTGATAAAATTAGAAATTTCCGAATGTTTTCCAATCTTGCTTTTTTAATCAAAAAAAATATATTCTTGCAACAACTATATAGTTTTTATCGTATATGGTATGAATGAGTAAGTTGTGTAGTAAATCAAATTGATAAGTTTTTAACTTTCAGATATAATTGCAATAGTAAGTTTTACATAAGGAGGCAGTATGATAATTTATTTATCGATGATTGACAATCAGGTAGACAGAGATAAGTTTGAATTTATTTATGATAATTACAGATATACCATGCTTTATGCAGCCAGGGGCGAATTAAGAGATGAATATCTGGCAGAAGATGCAGTTCAGGAGGCGTTTATGGCTATAGTAAAAAATATTTCATGCATTTCCATAGAAGACTGCAACAAACTGCGCAGACTTGTCGTAATTATTACGAAGAATAAAGCTGTTGATATTATAAGAAAAAGAGAAAAAGGGCGAAAAAAAAATAATTTAGAGGGAGAAGAGGAAATAGAAAAGACAGAAATAATACCAATTGATGATATTTTAGATACGGAAGAGGAACCTGCAGAAGAGGTCCTGAATAAAATCATGTCCGTTCACGGGATGAATAGACTTACGGAAATTATTAAAAATTTTGACGATCTGTACAGAATTCCCCTTGAATTAAGCTTGTTGTATGGATACAACCACAAAGAAATTTCCGGTATATTGGGTATTTCTGAAAATCTTGTGAGAACAAGGATTTTCAGAGGAAAACAACAGCTTAAACAAATAATAATGAAGGAGATGGAGTGATGGAACTAAATAAAAAGCAGAAAGATTCACTTTTTGAAGCTCTGTTACGCTACGGTGTAAAAGAAAGCGCAATTCAGGAAATTAATGAAATGCCAACTGAGGAACAGATTAAAGAAGAAATTCATTTTTCAGAATCATTTGAAAACAGGATGAATACATTCATCAGCAGACGTAAAAATAAAAGAACTGAAAAAAAAGTACTTTCCTATGGCAAAAGGATTGCCGTATTTGTATCTGTGATTGTATCCCTCAGCTTTGGTACACTGATGACTGCGGAGGCTGTACAAAAAGCTGTTATAAATACAATGGTTGAATGGTATGAGGATCACAACGGATTTACCTTTGAAAATACAAGCGGCAAGTCCCCGGAAGAAATTCTGAAGGAGTCAGAAATAAAGATGCCTTCCTATATACCCACAGGATTTAAATTAGATGAATCTGAAGAATATGACGATTATAAATTTTATTTATATAAAAATGAAGAAGGGAAAAATCTTGTATTCACAGCCCAGGTTGTCACAGACAAAAGCCAGACATTTATAGATAACGAGCATACAGATTATGAAATTATAGAAATCAACGGAAATGAAGTTTATTTGTTTTCGGGCAAAGAAGATAATTATGACTATGCTTCAGCGATGTGGATTCATGAAAATGTAGTCTACGACATTGATTCATGGATAGGTGTCATAGAGGTAATAAGGATGGCAAAAAGTTTTAAATAGAAAAGTTAAAAAAGCTGCAACGTTTGTCCAACTTTCAACGTACTTATAGTAAAGATAAAAAATTAATCAGGAGGTTACAAGAAATGAGCAAGAAATTATTAGCATTTGTAGTGATTTTAGCTATGGTGGCAGGAGGGACAACTGCCTATGCAGAGACAATAAGAACGAATGTACCCGAAAGCGGTGAAATCATTATCGTTCCGTTTTGGGATTATGCACAAGATGTTAAACCTGTTATTTCCTTTACAAACAGCAAATATTCAGGGCAAATATATGGTAATTCAGATGTTACCAAAATATCCATGACTGTTGTTTTGAGTGTGAAAAATTCAAACGGGACATATTCAGAGGTAAGCAGGACAAGCGGTAGTTCAAATACAAATGTTATTACAAAATCAAATTCATATTATTACGTGAAGGGAAATACATACAAGCTAACTGTAACAGGACAGGTATACGTCGGTTCATCATACGAAACGGTAGAAAAATCAATAACAGCTACATATTAATAAAATAATGTTTTTTGGAAATAAAATATTAAATTGCTTGAAAAGCGGGCCAGCTTTCAAATAAAATAATAGAAAGGAGTGAGTGTTTTGATAAGTAAAAGACAGATAATATCAGTGATGGTTCTTTGCTGCATGTTGTTATCGTTCGGAGTTGCTTATGGTGCTACACAATATTCATACGCTACACTTAATTCTACATCAAACTCAGTTAAAGGAAGCAACATAAATGGTGGAAGTGGAACACTTAGCGGTGCTTTAAATTCATCAGGTGGGACAGTAGAAGTGGCTGCATATAAGGTCTTAGCATTATACCCTGACACAAAAGTAACCAGTTTTCAAACATCGAGTACAAGCTCTCAAACATTAGACGGCATTAGCCTTGATGCATATGAGAATTTGTTTTACGTGAAATTAACTAGAGTATCTGGAGCGCCGAGTGCATGGGGACAACTGAAGAGTGTGCATTAACTTACTAATGCGAAATACAAAAGCAAGGGGTATGAAGACATACTTTGTGCTCCTTGCGCAAATCCATGGAGGGTATATGAATTTATTTAACTCTATTATGAAAATGGAACTTCTGACTTACAGAAGAAACAAGCTGTATTATTTTACAGGAATAATACTGTTATTATACTTACTTCTTGGGGGGTATCATTTTCTAAGGGAAGATTACATGGAAGCAGGAGTTATGCTGCAAGGTTCATCATATATCAATATGAGTGCAGCTATGTTGGGACTGTTTTCGGGGATTATGGCTGGCAGGAGAGACAAGACGGCACATTTTCAGGAAGTGCTTAGTTCATTGCCGGGAGATTCGGTGAGACCTCATGCGAAAATCTGTTCATGGTTTATAGCTTCAGCCATCCTCACATTGCTTGGATATCTTGATGTACTGGTATTATTTAAAATGGCAGACAGTGAATATCTTCTGTTTAATAAAGAAATATTGACCTATGTAATAATATATTGGGGCATACCTCTTTTTTCCTGTGGGGTGCTTGGGTACTTTCTTGAATCTGCAATTTCTTCCAACAGGCTTCTTATTCCTGTGGCACTGCTTTTATGGCTTATAATATCACCGTTTAATATGATTTTATATCCTGTTTTGCCCGAAAGGGTTCTTCAATTGCTTAATGTAGGAGAAAATGATGCACAGGCATACTATGACGAATATTCAGGACTTCATATTTCCGGCAACTATATTAAAAATGCGTTGGTGTTTTTACTTACTTCTATAGCTTTGTTTATCAGTGAAGTTGCTTACAAAAAAAGAGATGAAACAGGAAGAAGACAAAAATACACCATGTTGGTTGTAATACTGCTGGCAATGCTTTTCACATGCCTTCTGTTCAATTCGATGAATTGGACTGAACATGCCGAAGACAGTATATACTATGGAGCTTTGGATAACATTCCTGTAAAAAGATCGGGAAACAGGGGACTTCTTATTGAGTCATGCAATATAAAAATATCTTTTACAGAAAACAGCTGCAGTTATATTGCACAGGAATACATAAGCAATATATATGACAGAAGGATTCCTTTTACGCTTTACCATGGCCTTGAAGTAATTTCTGTGAAAGCAGAAGATAAAAATATTGATTTTGAAAGAAAAGGAGACATTTTGTATCTTACTCTTCCTGAAGGAATGGAGCAGAGCCTTATAACTTTTGAGGTAAGAGGCAGTACCGGCAACCTTTTCCCCATATATGAAAATGCTGTTTATATATCTTCTACATTCCCATGGTATCCTGTTCCGGGTGAATTTGTCATAGCTCAAAAGGGGTTTCCGTACGGAGATGTGGAATTTAAAAATTTAGAGTTGGAAGAACCTGCAAAGTTCCATGTGAAAATAGAAGGGAATGACCAGTTTTACAGCAACCTTGAGGAGGTCTCAAAAAATGAATTTCAGGGATTGCAAAAAGGTGTCAGCTTGTTTAAAGGAATGCTTATTTCAAAAAATATTAACGGTATAGAATACATTGTGCCTCCGGACAGAGTTGATGACATAATATCTAAAATGCCCGAAATCCAAGGAAAAATAAGTTATATTTCCGAAATAATTGAAAGACCGGCAAAAAAGGTTCCTGAAAAAATATTTGTCAAACCTGAATATTCTTCCTTTCATCAGTATAATTATATCTTTGCCCAGGATCATATTACTGCAAGTTTCAGCCGATATAGCACATTAAATGACATTAAAGGTGTGTTCAGGTCATTTTATTGGAATGATATTTACAGAGAGGCAGATAATGCTCATGCGTACATTTTCGAAATTGTATTGGAATATATGGAGGAACCTGAAAAAGAATATAGCTATATCAATATTTTTGCAACAGAAAACAGGGGAGATAATTCTGAATTTTTGCAGGAGCTTTCTACTGAAATAATCAAACTTCATAAATTAAACTCTGAATACTTGAAGGAGCTTTTAAGAGATATGTACGGCGAAATTGAAAAAAATCCGGAGCTGCCATTAAGTTACTGGCTGGATAAAATAGATGAGCTAAAAGAGAAAGGATGAAAAAATGGATAAGTTGATTATACAGAGTGTGGATAAATCATTTGGCAGAATTAGGGCTTTGAGGCAGGCAAGTCTGGAAATTTCCACTGGTATTTTTGGATTACTTGGAGAAAACGGCGCAGGCAAAACCACCCTTATGCGAATAATTGCCACAGTTTTAAAGCCTGATGCAGGTGAGATAACCCTTGGAGATATTAAATGGAGTAGGGATTCACATAAGGTAAGACAAATATTAGGTTACTTGCCTCAGGAATTTGGTGCATTTAAAAATGTAACTGCAGAAGAATGTTTGAAATATATTGCTCAGCTTAAAGGAATAAGGGGTAGTGAGGAATGCCTGCTTCAGACCGAGAGGGTATTGAAAGAAGTAAATTTGCTTGAAGCAAAGGACAGGAAGGTGGGAGGCTTTTCCGGAGGGATGAGGAGGAGGCTGGGAATCGCTCAAGCTCTTTTGAACGATCCTGAATTGATTATTGTGGATGAACCTACCGCAGGGCTTGATCCTGCAGAACGTATAAGGTTTCGGAATTTACTTCGCCAGTTGGGAAAGAACAGGATTGTAATTTTATCAACACATATTGTTGAGGATATTGAGGCAACCTGCCAAAGCCTTGCGGTGATAAAAAACGGAACATCTGTACAATTTTCTTCCCAGCAGGAGCTGTCAGCAATTGCCGAAGGTAAGGTATGGACATGGAAATTAAGCAATGCTGACTACAACAGCCTGGGCAAGGATGTTCATGTAGTTTCATCGAAAATCCATAAGGAATATGTGGAAGCAAGAATCATTGCAGGTGTAAAGCCCGGTCCCGAAGCTGAAGAAACAGAACCGACGATTGAGGAGGGATATCTGGTATGGAACATGGAACAAGAATAAAAGAAGGTTTAGTAGATATAAAAGGTATGGGAGCATTTTTTTATATTCCTATAGGAATTATGGCTGTAAATGCTGTTTATTGCTATTTAACACGGGGACGCTACGGTGTTCCCATAGAAATAGTCAGAGAAAGCTACGGAATTTTTCCGATTATATGCATTTCGTTTTGGATTTCCTGCCTGTTTGAGGATTTACTGAATTCCGAAGGAAGAGAAATGCTTTTGTCCATGCCCTATAAAAATCTGGAATACGGATTGAAAAGAGTTATCAGGTATACGCTTCTATACATAATCATTTTTTATATTTTTTTTGCTCTGGCAGTACTGATGATAGGAAGAAATGTTGTTATGGAGGCTCAGGACATATATCTTCCGGTTCTTTCAATATTTTTTTATTCTGCTTTCAATTTTTTAATTGCTGTAATTACCAGAAACAGTGTCACAGTAATGACTGCAGCAGGGATATTATCCATGTTCATGTATTTAACCAGGGGAAGCGCATCGTTATGTATATATCCCTTACAGTGGGGAAATCCCAATCCGTTCTTTACTCCTTATGCAGTAGGCATAGCATTATTTACAGCTACCTTGGCATTGTATGCTGCAGCACAGATGCTATTCAGCAACAGAGATTTTTTGATGAGGTAGGTGGAAGAAATCATAATTTTAATATTTCGCATTCTTCAATGGTAGTCTTGATTTCATCGGTAATGTTTTTTGCTTTGTTTTCTTGTGTTCCTATGTTTTTTGCAGCTTTAAGTATATCTTTGATACCTAAATTTTTTTGCAGTTTAATGCAATTGCAATTTTTGTCAATGAAATAAGTGA
>DHUT01000063.1:0-23963 GCA_002409285.1 Firmicutes bacterium UBA5227
TTCATAAGCTACTTTACACTATCTCTTAGTCAATCCTATAACCGCATGCTTGCTTGCCGTATATGTGGAGCCCGCAATACCTCCGTGCAATCCCCCTATGGATGCAACATTGATTATATTTCCGCCTCCAACTTCCTCAAAATATTTAACAGCCTTTCTCATGGAAAACAAAACCGATTTAACATTTATATCAAAAACCTTATCAAACATTTCATCGCTTACATCCCCAACTCCGCTCATATCATCCATGATTCCGGCATTGTTTACCAAAACATCCAGGCTGCCAAATATTTTAACTGCTTCATCAATCATGTCTTCAACCTTATTTTTGTTAGTAACATCCGCCGCAAACGCCACTACTTTTCCCTCAAAATCTTTCGTATCCTCAATCAGCTGGCTTAATCTTTCCGCACGTCTTGCAACCGCAAGAACATTTGCCCCTTCTTTAGCAAAATAATAAGCTATTTCTCTTCCCATTCCCGAACTGGCTCCAGTAACAATTGCCGTTTTATCTTTTAATCTCATATAAACTCCTTTTTAAGTAAATAATTTTAGTATTTATAATTATATCATATAATAAATTACTCACACTAAACTTGTCAAGTATATTCTAAAATAATTTAACAAGGAGTAAACTGCGTTACTGCTTACAATCAGAATCTAATTTATTGAACTGCAAAACTCTTCTACAAATTTATCAACAGTTTCTTCCTGGTTTTGCTTCATAGAAGATGTTATTTCAAAGGGACTTCCAATAACCTCCATATTTTTCATAGAACAAATAATCTCCTGCATAAGCTTTGCCGCCTGACAAGACCAGGTACCACTTCCCACAATTCCAACTTTTCTGTTCTGCATATTAAGAGCTTTTAGCTCATTTAAGAATGATTCCATTCCGTAATACAATCCCATGTTGTATGTTACTGAACCAACAATCACATGACTGTACTTCCAAATATCAGAAATAATGTATGAGGGATGAGTTTTTGAGATATCGTACATTCTCATATCCTTTATACCTTTTTGTGCAAGCTTATTAGCAATAACATTCATGGTGTTTTCCATATTGCCATACATGGAGGCATAAACAAGAACAACCCCTGATTTCTCCGGCTCATAGCTGCTCCATTTAGTATATTTATCAATTAAAAATGGTAGGTTTTCTCTCCACACCGGACCGTGCAATGAACAGATTGTTTTTATTTCATAATTGCTTACCTTCTTTAACGCAGCTTGAACCTGAGATCCGTACTTTCCAACAATATTTGCATAATATCGCCTTGCTTCGTCTAAGTAAAAATGCTCGTAATCCGTTTCGTCACTGAACAAATTTCCCGCAAGAGCACCAAATGTACCGAAGGCATCTGCCGAAAACAGTATTTTTTCTGTTTCTTCATATGTAAACATCACTTCAGGCCAATGAACCATGGGGGCAGTTATAAACTTCAGGTTATGCTTTCCTAAACACAGTGTATCACAATCTTTTACCTCCAGCATATTCATACTGTAGTCAAAATCATAAAACTGCCCTATAAACTGAAATGTTTTTTTATTTCCAACAATTTTAATGTTTGGGTATCTTCTCACAAGTTCCTCAATGTTTGCACAATGGTCAGGTTCCATATGATTTATAACCAGGTAATCCAAGTCTCTCCCATTCAACACATGAGTAATATTCTCAATGAACAATCTGCTGATAGCATTATCAACCGTATCCATCAGTGCAGTTTTCTCATCTAAAATCAAGTACGAATTATAGCACACGCCGTTGGGAATAGGAAACATATTTTCAAAACGTTCAAGCCTTCTGTCATTTCCTCCCACCCAATAAATATTTTCACTTATCTTATGAACACAATGCATTTTTACACTCCTTGTCTTATTTGGAACATATACCATAACTGTTTTGTATATCTTCTAAATTCATTTAATTTAAAATTAATTATAGCATAATTCCAGATGTTGTACATTACTTTTCTCTGCAGTTCAAAGTTGCGAGATTCTTAGCTGTCATTCAAATAATACATTTGAACCGTATAAACATTAACCGCTTTTATAAAAATTTTTAGAAATATTTATTGAATTGAGTAATTTCTATTTAATTATGATTAAATCTGGAAGCATCAATAAAGTATATTAAAAAATTTTCTGCTAAAAATATTGCTGAGGTGATAAAATGAAAATGAAAAAAACACCCGGAAAAGTTATGCTTGGAGTTGGATTAACTGCAGCAGCGGCAGCGGCAATGACACCTGTTGTCAAAAATATGATTAACAACAAAAATAATCAAACTGACAATAATAATTCTTTTCACTAAACTTCAGGCGATTCATCACTTAAATAAAACCCGAATTTCGGGTTTTATTTATTTTATAATATCTTCCTCATATAAATAACCTTAAATACCTTCTTAAGTATACCCTTTTAAAATTTGTTAAAACATTTTTCATCGGTACTATTGACAATCGAAAATCACCTTATTGGAATATAAGGGAGTAGCCCGAGGAATCTCAACCTTTGGAGTAAAGGAGAATAAATGATTCTGTTACCGGATTTGGTCGCGAAAGTTTTATCCACGGCTACCGAGTCTGTTGATTTTATAAAAAAGATGGCAATTTACATGAATACAGGTATAAATGAATACTGGATAGTTTCTCGCAAAACAGCACCGTCCAAATATTTTTATTAAAAGAAAATGGAATTTATTCAGAGCCTATGATGTATTCCAAAGATGATACGGTAAAATCAGAAATATTTGAAGATTTAAAAATAAAGCCGCATATAGCAGGACTGTGTCTCCGATAAAGCGAACCGTGTACAGACTGATGCTTTGATTTACGAAATTCTGCGGCATATAAGGCATCACGCTCTTAAAGGGTTCAAAGATAGCCATGCTGTATTTGTCAATAATATAAAGGAAGGGCAGCATCAAGACCAACACCAGAAACCTTATCTTTTCTTGAACACTATACTGGTACTATGATGCTTTACGGGACATATTTTGTCTCGTCCCAATTAATCCAGCAATCAATAAAATCACCGGCCATAAGAAAATGCTATATGCCCCACGTATGCCATAATTATGATAACTGCCACCGGAATAAAAAATAAGATACCAAGCTGTATCACATATTATTTCGGAGATAATCAGGCTTAGAGCAAGAGTGACTACTCCTTTTCTTGTTCGGTTAGCTTTGAACATTGCACATATAAGAACAAATATAAGTATACAAACAAAGTATCCAAAGACCCACATCCCGGCACCCGTAACTTTGCCCAACGAATAAATCGACGTTATCATTATACACCTCCAAATTTCGTTTATTTTCATTATAATGTTAGAACACATTATACAATATTTTCCTTAACTTTACAATCCTATATAGGTCGTTGTCAACTTTTTAGCGACCTTTACGACTCATAGGAAGTTGAACCTATGCAGCAACAAACAATAAGGAGGCATTTTTGACAAAAATTCGGGCAAAAAGCGCCTCCGTAGGTCATAGTTTTAATAAATTTAGTAGGTAAAATCCATTGATGGATCATCACCAATGTTCCATTCACTAAATCGAATAACTGTAACAATTTCATCACCAAAAATATTCCACGGTTGGTCCATATATATCGTCTATAACTCGGTGTCCACGCTGCATATTTAATTTTGCATCACAACTCTCATATCCCGTTTTTTTCAACAAATTTCCGAAGGTCAGAAGAAGTAATATTATCTACAAAGGTTATTTATCAAATCTATAGCAACAGCGTTATACAAGGAGGTTCTAAAATTTAAAAAATACCTCTTGACTTTTCAAAATAATGTATGTATTATTATATTATAATCATTACAAGTTAATAATGATTTTAAAATTTGCAAGGAGGGGCTATGAACGTACAATTTGAAGATTTGTTAGGTGAATTAAAAAGCAAAAATATTCGTCTCTCCCACCAAAGGCTGAAGGTTTTAGAATACCTTACACAAAATTATAATCACCCTACGGCAGATCAGATTTATAACGGTCTGCACGATGATGTACCCACATTATCGAAAACGACCGTGTACAACACATTAAATTCGCTGGCAGAGGCCGGACTAATCAGGGTAATAAACATCGATGACAATGAAGCCCACTATGACATAAATACAGGTAATCATGGTCATTTTAAGTGTGAGAAGTGCAAAAAAATTTATGACTTTTATATAGACATAGATTCACTTGAAACTCGCGGGCTTGACGGCTTTCAGATCAATGACAGGAATGTGTACTTTAAAGGTATATGCCCTAAATGTCTGAATGCCAAAAATTAATATCAAACTAAAATATATTATGGAGGATTAAAATGGAAGACAAAACGCTTAAAAATTTAATGGATGGTTTTGCAGGAGAATCACAGGCAAACAGAAAATACCTGGCTTATTCAAAGAAAGCTGAAAAAGAAGGAAAAACTAATGCGGCAAAACTTTTTCAGGCAGCATCTGATGCAGAAGCTCTGCATGCGCAAAAGCATTTAGAGGTAGCAGGAAAAATAAAATCAACTCAGGAAAATCTTCAGGATGCTGTTGCAGGGGAAACTTACGAATATGAAAGCATGTATCCCGAATTCATAAAGGATGCAGAAGCAGAAGGCAACAAAGCGGCAATAAGTACATTTACTTTAGCTATGGAAGCCGAAAAGGTTCACGCTAAATTATACAAGGAAGCTTTGGAAGGTATTGACGAAACTGAAGAAGTTTTCTATTATCTGTGCCCTGTATGCGGTAACATAGAAAAATCAAGGCCGGATAAATGCAGTATCTGCGGTGTTCCGGGCTCAAAGTTCATCAAATATTAAGTATAATAATGACCGCTTTTCAGCGGTCATTATTATACTGCATTCATATACATTCAAATCTGTAATTTACCAATGTTCCCGGTTGTAATAGTCATTATTGAAATCTTTGCTGTAGGTTTTTGATTCCTTATAATATCGGTTTAATTTTTTTAAATTAGTTACCCACAGATAAATTACAAAGGGTACAAATAAAATCATCAGTATTTCTATTTGTGACATCAGAATAAAATCAAAAATTCCATGGAGTATTGCAGGAACCGTAAGTGATTTCTTAAGATAGGCTTGAAATTGCTCTGGTACGGTTGAAAACTTAGCTAAAGATAAATAATAGCCCATTGTAATGGCAAAGAGCATATGTGCAGGCACAGATAAAAATCCTCTGTACAACCCCACAGATTCCACATCCGAAAATCTGAATACCACATACATTATATTTTCTATAGTTGCAAATCCAAGCGCCGACATGACGCAATACACTATGCCGTCAAGCTTTTCATCAAAAACCGGATTAAAATATACATATTTCAATACTACCCGCCTTTTCATGAATTCTTCCGTCAGGCCTGCAATAACAAACGCAGTGAATGCAACTCCAAAGACACCTGCGAACACATTATAATAGGATAAAAGATTTTCCACAAACACTGTTGGAATAACATATATCATTCCCATTAAAAAAACCTTCAACAGCATTCTGATAGGCTCTTTGTCATGCCTGTCAAACCAATATATTATAAGTGCCAGAGCTATGCCGGGTGTTATTGCGGTTATAAATAGATTCAATTTCATATATTTCTCCAATCGATTAATTGTCATTTCAGGTAATTACATTCGTGAATATTTCCACTATTTCTATGTTTACCCACATACCAGTTATTTATATCATAAATTTTTTAAAAAATAAAGAATTATCGGAATTGTCTCGGATTTTTTATTTTAGCATATATTAATTTATAATATAGAAATGGAGAGATATATATGATTTCCAAAAATAGTAAACTTAATTCTGACAATGCTGATAAAAATTTGTTGAAAAGTACAGCTGTAGCCTCAGATAATGAATCTAACGGATATCTGAAAATACGTGTTGTAACAGAACTGGGGGATTATCCCATAGACGGAGCAACCGTAACCGTATATGCCTCATTGGATGAATTAGTTCCGGTTCAAACTGTAACTACAGACTCAACGGGCTATGCTCCTTTAATAACGCTGCCTGTGTCATATAATGCAAACGTTGAAGAAATGGATTCCAGGTATTACTATACTGACTACAACTTAAATGTTGAATTTAACTATTATTATCCCACGTTAGTCTATGACATTCAGGTTTTCCCCGGAGTCACAACAGAATTAGTGGTAAATATGACACATATTCCACCAACTGATGCCGCTCCCTATGGTGAAAAGAAAATTGTGATTCCAAAGATTCCGCGATAATTCGGTGGTGCAGATAAATCCCCAAATTATAAAATTAGTAATTTGGGGATTTATCTTACTTTTTACTTTGCCTTTTTTCATTTTTATTTAACAGCGGAAGCCGACAGAACTAATGACAAATATTTTTCCTCCCAGGTTGCACCTCTCGAGGTTAATACTATGGGCACCTTCGCCCCTACTATCATTCCTGCCATTGTACCTTCTGCAAATTCCAGCAGTGCCTTGCTCATGATATTTCCCGTTGCAATGTTGGGCACTAACAATATGTCTGCTTCTCCCGTAACCGGGCTTTCATATCCTTTAATTTTTGCAGATTCCTTATTAAATGCCAGATCAACCGAAATCGGTCCTTCCACTATACAGTTTTTAATTTCTCCATTTTGATTCATTTTTTTGAGAATATCCCCGTCAACTGCCTCAGGCATTTTAGGATTTACAGTTTCAACAGCTGCAAGTACTGCTACCTTCGGGCACTCATATCCAAAGGCTAAAAATACGTTAACCGCATTCTCAATTATTTGTTTTTTTTCCTCTACATTTGGATACATCATCATGCCGCCGTCTGTCACGGCAATAATCTTATGATATGCCGGTATTTCCAATATTGCCACATGCGACATAACGTTGCCGGTGCGCAGTCCTTTTTCCTTATTTACAACCGCTTTGAGCAGATCGGCAGTCTGAAGCTTTCCCTTCATAATAAAGTCCGCTTTTCCTGCATTAATCAGCTCAACTGTTTTCTCTGATGCCTCCGCATCGCTTTGTGTATTAACAATTTTATTTTCATCAAACTGAATGGAAAGACTGCGAAGTATCTCTTCTATTTTAACCTTGTCTCCAATTAAAACAGGATCCACCAACTTATCTCTGCTGGCTTTAAACACTGCTTCCAATGTGTGCTCGTCATGAGCTGCCGCAACCGCAACTCGTTTTTTAACATCACTGTTTTGAACCTTTTCGATTAACTCCTGAAAATTTTTCAGCTCCATAATATCCTCCTCAATAGTCAAACTTCCCATATTATTATATCATGCTTTTCGATTGTTTCAAAAGATTTTATGTTACCTGAAAATTTAAATTTATGTGATATTGTTACTATTTTATGTTCTTAACATTTAGTGCCCTAAAGGAATTTAAAATTGCAATTATTGCAACACCAACATCTGCAAACACCGCTGCCCACATTGTGGCAAGTCCGGTAGCACTTAAAATCAGTATGAATACCTTAACTGCTATTGCAAATACTATATTTTCATTAGCTATTTTAGATGTTTTCTGGGAAATATTCATTGCTGTTGCAATTTTTGAAGGTTCATCTGTCATAATTACTATATCCGCAGCTTCAATTGCCGCATCAGAGCCTAATACTCCCATTGCAATTCCTATATCAGCCCTCGCAAGTACGGGAGCATCATTGATTCCATCACCTGCGAATGCAAGTTTCCCGGTTGCTGATTTTTCTCCAATCAGCTCCTCAACTATTTTTACCTTATCCCCAGGAAGAAGCTCGGTATAAACCCTGTCAACTCCAAGTTTCCTTGCCACACTTTCCCCTGCCGTCTTGGTATCGCCGGTAAGCATAACTACTTGTCTGATGCCTGCCTGCTTTAATCTGCTTATTGCATCTGCCGCATCTTCCTTGATTTCATCCGAAATCAGTATATAGCCTGCATATACATTATCAACCGCAACATAAACAACTGTTCCGTCCTGCTCAACCTTACTGTATGAAATATTATTTCTATCCATCAATTTATCGTTGCCTGCCAGAACTTTTTTACCTCCAACCACTGCAAAAACTCCATGGCCGGATAT
The DNA here is from genome assembly GCA_002409285.1 of Firmicutes bacterium UBA5227. Lineage (GTDB taxonomy): Bacteria > Bacillota > Clostridia > Tissierellales > Sedimentibacteraceae > Sedimentibacter. Next base: position 8,086 of record DHUT01000063.1, read on the forward strand.
TTCTTCCACATCGGAAATTTTATCATTATCTATATCATTGTCATAAGCTCGTTTTAATGATAAAGATATGGGATGATTAGAATAGCTTTCCGCGTATGCGGTAAGTTCAAGAAGCTCCTGCTCAGACATCCCTATTGAATGAACTTCCTGAACGTTGAAAACTCCCTTGGTCAATGTTCCGGTTTTATCAAATACCGCTATTTCAGTTTTTGATAACGCCTCCAGGTAGTTGCTTCCTTTTACAAGTATACCTTTTTTAGAGGCTCCGCCAATACCGCCGAAAAAGCTTAGGGGAACCGATATTACCAGTGCACATGGGCAGGAAACTACCAAAAATGCCAAAGCCCTGTATATCCAGTCACTGAATGTAGCTCCTTTAATAACAAGCGGGGGCAGAACTGCCAGAATCGCAGCTATAATAACCACCACAGGAGTATAATATCTTGCAAACCTTGTAATAAACTGTTCCGATTTCGATTTTTTGCTGCTTGCATTCTCTACCAGGTCCAATATTTTACTTACTGTAGATTCTTCAAATTCTTTTGTTACCTCTGCGGTGATAACGCCGTTAACATTAATGCAGCCACTCAGCAGTTCATCCCCCACAGTAATTTTTCTGGGCACTGATTCCCCGGTAAGTGCGGAAGTATCCAGCATGGACGTTCCCTCTGTTACTTTTCCGTCAAGCGGAACCTTTTCACCTGCCTTAACAACAATTATATCTCCCGGTTTAACTTCGTCAGGATCTTTTTTTATAAGTTCGTCACCTATCTTTACATTAGCGTAATCAGGCCGGATATCCATCAGGCTTGCTATTGACTTTCTGGATTGACCAACGGCATAGCTTTGAAATGCTTCTCCAACCTGGTAAAACAGCATTACACCTACACCTTCAGGTGCTTCCCCAATCAAAAATGCTCCTATTGAAGCAATCGCCATTAAGAAGTTTTCATCGAAGACATTTCCTCTTGAAATATTTCTTACGGCTCTTTTTACAACATCTCCTCCTGCAAAAATGTAGCTGACTATGAATAGTATCAACTTAACCGATTCATTTTCAATTAACAGTGCGGAAACAAATAATGCGGCGCTTACTCCCAGCCTATAAATCAGTTTTTTCATTTTATGCTCCTGTTATGCTTTTTTAAAAACTACTTCCGGTTCATATTTATTTACTATTTTTTCTGCTATTCTCGTTATTTCAGGCATTTTTTCCTCGTCGCCCTCAATAAAAAGCTTTGTGGTCATTAAGTTAACTGAAGCACTGTCAACTCCATTTAGTTCGCTAATTTCTCTTTCAATTTTTGCCGCACAGTTTGCGCAGTCCAATCCTTCAAGTATAAATTTCTTTTTCATCTTATCCTCCAAATAATTAATTTCTATTCCTGAATATATTTTTCTTTAATATGTTCCATACCCTTTTCGAATATATCCTTAACGTGGTCATCCTTCAGCGAATAATAAACGACCTTGCCATCTCTTCTGTGCTTAACCAGATCCGCCTGCTTCAATGTTCTAAGCTGATGAGAAATAGCTGATTTTGACATATTAAGCAAAGCCGCTATATCGCATACACACATTTCCTGCTCATCCAATGCCCAAATTATTTTAACTCGGGTGGAGTCACCGAATATTTTGAAGAAATCAGCTAAATCATAAAGCTCATCCTCATCAGGCATTTTTGCTCTTGCACTTTCAACCACATCCTCATGTATCATTTCACAGTCACAAAATAATTCATCCTTTGCCAATTTATATCCTCCTTTCAGTTGAATGGTTGTTCAATCGTTAAACTAATTATAGTTGAACAACTGTTCAACTGTCAATATATATTTTATTACGAATATTTAACATCTTAACAATTTCCCATAATTAAACAGGGCGCAAATGCGCCCTGATATATATCATTTTATTATTTTATTCCGAATCTGTTCCATGGGAGAAGTCTATTATTTCGGACTGAGAAAGAATCGCATGAGTTTCTGAGAATTCTTCTATTTCATCATTATCAAGCCCTTCTCCTTCCGGCATTTCATCTAATCCGGGGCTGGTAGTGTCATCATGATGATTTTTAATTCCTGAGCTTCCGTTTCTATCCACAATTTCATACCTGCTGAAGGGTGATATTTTCCCTTCTGCTAAATTGTATTTTTCAATAAGTTTTTCATCAATTGGTTTAAGTCCGTTGGCTGTCTTTAAAAATAGTTCCTTCATTTTTGCCTCCTCCGCTAAAAAATATGTTATTAGTATTGCCCCTTAAAGGCAAAATAATTAATATCATTGCGAAGATATAAAAAATTTATTTACACTATAGGCTCTCCGTTATATACTTCCCCTCCTGCTTCAGGCATATATCCGTATCTTCTTGTCCACAGGGTTTTGTATTTCACGGCCTGAGCATGAATTCGATCCGTATTTTCCGGAAGACGTTTAATAACCTTTCCCGGCACTCCAACAACCATTGAATATGGTGGTATAACTTCATTTTCTTTAACAAGGGCACCTGCGCCAATAATGCTTCCCTTTCCTATTACCGCTCCGTTCAGTATAGTTGCTCCCATTCCTATGAGACAATGGTCTTCTATACGGCATCCATGAATTACTGCTCCATGACCCACCGTAACATAATCTCCTATGGTTGCAGGCAAATCATCCTCCACATGAACCACTGCATTATCCTGAATATTCGTATACTTTCCAATTTTAATTACATTTATATCGGCTCTTGCCACAACATTGAACCAAATGCTGCTGTAATCTTCCATTATAACATTTCCGATTAATTGAGCCCCTTCTGCCACAAATGATTTTTCGCTGATTATAGGCAGTTTTCCTTCAAATTCTTTTATCATAAATTAAATTCCTCCAAATCTTTTCATTATTATATCATAAATTCAGAATATTGAAAGGTAGAAACACTACATGAAGCATAAATTAAAGTTAGTTAATATGTGCAGTCATTGCTATGAATAAAATGCGGAGAAATGGCTAACACACTTATATTTCAATAATTAGACTTTTGTCTGTAAATAATATTAAGTATTTTGCTATGTAAAAATATATGATATAATATAGAAAAACATATAAGGAGTAAAAATTGAATACTGAAAACTATAAATTTTTTCAAAATACTAAATGTGAATACTTTCCATGCCACAAAACCACTGATGAAGAAAATTTTAACTGTCTTTTTTGCTACTGTCCTCTGTACATGCTAAAAGAGGACTGCGGAGGAAACTATGTAAAAAACCATGGCATCAAAGATTGTACCAACTGCCTTCTGCCTCATTCCAAAGGAAGCTACGAAAGAATCATGTCCAGGATGAAAGAAGTTGTTAAAAGAGGAAGTGATTTTTGACAAAGACCGCAATTTAATGCCTTGGATTTATTATTGCATTTATATCCCCGACACGCATGGGTTTGCCCAACAGGTACCCCTGACCGCACTCACATTTGATGCTTTTAAGATAATCAAGCTGCCCATGTGTTTCAATACCTTCCGCAACAACCTTAAACCCTAAGTCATGGGAAAGCATGACAATGAATTTAACTATTGAAAAATCTTTAATGTCATTATTCTTTGAATTAATGTAACTTTTGTCAAGTTTGACTATATCTATAGGAAGCATCTTCAAATAAGTAATGGATGAATACCCGGTTCCAAAGTCATCCAAAGCTATTTTAACCCCCTTATTTTTTAACACATTCAGCCTTTCAATTACTGTTTCTATATTTGAAATTACCGCTGTCTCCGTAATTTCTACAACAATATCTGCATAATCAACCTTATACTCAGATAATATAATCTCTATTCTTTTGAAGTTTAGACTGCTTATCAGTGACTTGCTGGACAAATTTACGGAAACTTCTAAGTCACTTATACCCTGCCGCTCCCATTCTCTTTTTTGAACCAGAACGTTTTCAATTATACGCCTGTCCAAATCATATATCTGACCTGTAATTTCAGCCACAGGTATAAATTCTTCAGGAGAAATAAATCCATACTCAGAACTGTTCCATCTTACAAGAGCTTCAAGTCCAGTTATTCTGCCTGTGGAAAGCTCTATCTGGGGCTGGTAATATAATTCAAACTCCTTTTTTTCCAAACCCTTTTGCAATTTATTAGCCATTTTAAAATGCATTAAAATTTCTTCTTGTATTTCCTCCTCATAGAATAATATCTTATTTTTACCTTCTTTCTTTGCAGCGTACATTGCAATGTCCGAATGTTTAAACAATGTATCAAAATCACTGCCATCATATGGATATACCGCCACTCCAATGCTCATGGAAATAAAGAACTCCCTGTTTCCTGAATTCCATGTACTGCCGATGCTGTTTAAAATGTTTTCTAATTTATTTATAACTTTTTCCTTTGATTCAAAGTTCTTAATCAAAATTGCAAATTCATCTCCGCCAATATGTGCAACTAAATTTGGTGCTCTAATATCCGCTGATATTTTGTTACCTACGAATTTTAGAAAATCATCACCTGCATAATGACCTATGGTGTCATTGATATATTTAAAATTATCTATGTCTATAAATGCAATTGCAAATTCTTCCTTTGATTTATCAATAAGGTTCTTTATTTTGCTTACGAACATAACTCTGTTGGGTAATCCCGTCAGTGTATCATAATACGCCATATGCCTTAAATCCTTTATAGCCTTGGAGGATTCATCTAAGGCATTCTGCGCCTTTTTAACCCTGCTGTTTACTAAAATATAAACCAGAACCATGGTTATCAGAACAAATAGTCCGCCCTTGTACGTCTGCAGGTGTTTGTAAATAATAAAATCACCTGCAAACATCTCCAGTAAAGTATCTGACAACAAAATCCAAAGTACCCCAAAAACGCCGTATTTAACCACCACATTTACAGCTTCTTTGCTCCTGTATGAATTTACTGCCCTTTTTAAAAAAGAAATGTTTTCCCCATTTCCATTCTTTACCTTTATCTTATCCTCTTCCAACAGACTGCTCCAAATAATTATATTTTTAGATATATACCCATAAAATTACATTATAAACAGTAAAACTTAAAAGATAAATATTTTTTTATATAATTGTATTGTATTTATTTATGCTGTATTGTAAAATAATTTGCAGAACCATACAAACTAACGCGAAGGGAGTGTTGTATTATGATATACGATATTGCAATAAAAGCGGAGGTATATAATTTATAAACTTATGCCTCCTAAAATCATTTTAGTATTTATTTCAGGAGGATGTATTGATTAAAATTGATATGAAAAATTACGGGCTCAGTGAAAGATTCATTAGCGAGTCTAATTTGTATGAAAAATATACAGTAGGAAGAGTAACTTCACAAGATAAGGGATTATACAAAGTTGTAACAGAAAACGGCGAGAAGAAAGCCGAGGTTTCAGGAAAGTTTCGTTACAATTCCATAAACTTAACCGCTTACCCTGCTGTAGGTGATTTCGTAATGCTGGATGAAAATGAAAGTGGAAATTCTATTATTCATCAAGTACTTACAAGAAAAAGTGTATTTATTAGAAAAGCCGCTGGAACATCCAAGGAAAGCCAGGTAGTTGCAGCAAATATTGATACAATTTTTATTTGCATGTCTCTTAATAATGATTTCAATTTAAGAAGACTTGAACGATATATAGGAGTAGCCTGGGACAGCGGTGCCACACCGGTTGTTGTTCTTACAAAAGCAGATTTGTGCCATAACCTGAATGATATAATGCAGAAGCTTGAAGAAGTTGCTTTAAGCGTTGACATTATTGTAACATCAAGCATGGAGAAGGACGGCTATTCAGAATTGATAAAATATATAAAAAGTGACAACACAATTGCTTTTATGGGATCATCAGGTGTGGGTAAAACCACCCTAATCAATAAATTAATGGGAGATAATATATTTGAAACACAGGAAATAAGAGATGATGACAAGGGCAGACATACCACAACAAAAAGAGAGCTTATTGCGCTTCCCATGGGAGGTATTGTCATAGATACTCCGGGAATGAGAGAATTGGGAATTGAGAGTGCTGATTTATCCAGGACATTTGCGGATATTGATGAGTTATCAAAACAGTGCCGTTTCAATGACTGCAGCCATAAATCCGAGCCCGGATGTGCTATAAGAGAAGCAATAAATAGCGGTCAATTGTCAGAAGAAAGACTTTCAAGCTACTTTAAGCTGCAAAAAGAAGCTAAGTATAACAGCTTAAATTCAAAACAAATTGAAAATAAGAAATTAGATGAAATGTTTAAAGATTTCGGCGGAATGAAAAATGCAAAAAAATATTTAAAGAGTAAAAACAAAAAAAACCGTCCATAATTATCCCCCCAATGGAAGTCCTGACTTCCATTGGGGGATATACGTAATAGTCAAAACAGACTATGACATATGCTGTACAAATACTTCTTTATATGATGAATGTTTTAATGAGAACCTTTTTTCTAGTCCAAATCCTTTTTAATAACTTAGTTTGTAAAACATTTGTAATCTTCTTTTCAAACCATACCATTAGGTGACATTAAGTTACATTCACAATCGAACCTTTCATACCTGCTGCCACATTAAAAAAACATTACTATTATTATTAAAGCTATAAATGTTACTATAAGCGGTATTACTGTACTAGTCCAGAATACATGTTTGTATGCTTGCTTGTGAGTGAGCCCAAGTACCGAAAACATCAGGAATAATCCCGGTGAATGAGGCAATGTATCTAAAGCATCTGCTGATATACATACCAAACGATGCAATAGTTCCAAGTTTGCACTGGAGGCCAGAAAGTCTTCCGTAAATGCGGTGAACATTATTTTTAATCCGCCTGAAGAAGAACCTGTTACCGCTGATACGACCATTGTGGCAAATACACCCTGTACATATGGATTCATTTTCATACTTAAAACCCATTCAACGATTGACGCAAAAGCTGCAGAATTTGATACAACCGAACCAAATGCAACAACTCCTGCATATCCTCCGATACCGTCAATTCCTCCTTCTAATCCCTCCGCAATAATCTTCTTCATATTTTTGCCCTTGAATTTACCGGTGTTAAGAATATACGTAGCCAGTGTACCTGCCAACATGGCGCCGGTAGCAAGCATTGTAGAATTTAACCCAAACCTGCTTCCTATAATTATAATCGACATTAATATTATCATAGGTAAAAAGGCTTTCAAAGATGATGGTAATAAACTACGGTCTTCAATTTCATAAATTGTAGGATCTACTCCCTCCGGATAAGTCCAATATTCATTATTTGCCCTTGCTTTTTTCTCACAATGATTCAGGTAAATCATAACCATAACAAATATTGCAATTGAAGCTAAAATTCCAAAAACCGGAGCCGCCGTTAAAGTTGTACCCAAAAACTCAGTAGGTATTACATTCGTAAGTGATGGTGTACCAGGCAGAGCTGTCATAGTGAATGTTGCAGAACCAGCAATTATTATAGCCATTGTTAAATGTCTCGGCAGGTTAGCTTCTTTGAACAACGTAAACATTATTGGAGCAACCGCATAAACAACTACAAATAAGCTTACACCTCCATATGTCAGTACCGATGTTATTATAAAGCAAACAAGTAAAACCTTCTTTTTCCCGAACCAGTCAATAAATTGGTAAGCAATAGAAGCGGCACTGCCTGAAACATTCATAAAATTTGCATACAAGCTTGAGCAGCAGAACATAAGGAAAAAACTTGCATATGCTCCTGTATAGCCTTGCATATAAAGGCTGGAAAACCCTTCCCATATATCCATACCACTTGTAAGCACCACTACTAAAGATGCTAAAAGAGTTGCGGTAAGCGCTCCCAAGCCTTTATAAGCTCCCACGCCAAGTACTAATACCCCTAAAATAAGTCCAATAACAGCTATTGCGTTCATTTTATTCCTCCCTTGATTTTTATATTATATAATGATCACTCAAAATATAATTTCATCTGTTAATTTTAATTAGTAAAGACTTGATTTATTTAAATTCCGGTAAATTAAAGAATCTCAGATTATCCATACTTAAAGGAAGCTCTTTATTCTCTATTCCCTTGATAATTTTAACTACAATATCATTATATGGTGTTAAAATTCCGAAATTTTTCCCCTGTTCCACAACAAAACCATTTATCATATCAACTTCGGTTTTCTTTCCTTTCTCCAAGTCTTGAAGCATACTTGCCTTAGCTGTTAATTTATCGGCATAGAATCTTCTAAAACAATTTTGGGATTTTATAAAATTTTCTAAAGTGTTAACTTTGCCGAAATCTCTCATATCCATTCCCATGACATCTTCCAATTCAACATTTGCTTTTTCACAAACATTTATTATATCACTTGCAATAAAGCTTAAAAGTGCACATGACTTAGGATTATTAAGTACATCTCCGAAAACAGAGCCTGTTACTGCTGACAACCCGCTCATACAACTGTTCAGTATTAATTTAGACCATCGTGCTCCCATAAGGTTTTTTACTATATTTACAGATCCCATATATTCAAGAACACTGGCAACTCTTTTAATTCTGTCAGTTATTTTCCCGTCAATTTCTCCTATATCAAACAAAATATCTCCCGAAGTAACATCTTGAGTAACTTCAGATACGCCGGGGCTTATAAATGTCGCCCCCCAAAGCACTGTACCTCCAACTGTTCTGTTACCCCTTAAATATTCCTCAATACCGTATTCAGGAACACCATTTTGCAATGTACATACTATACTGTCATCATTAAGAAATTGTTTAAGATGCGGAAGTACAGTAGAATTTGCTGTCTGTTTTGTAAAAAGAAATACTATGTCATATTTTTCTTTCATTTGTTCAGGTGTTATTGCACTAACAGGTACAGTAAAATCTGCACATCCCACTATGTGTGCTCCTTTTTCATTTAAAGCTTTCACATGATCTGCGTAACTATCAATTAATGTAACTTCAATGCCATTCTTATTTAAAAAAGCACCTAGTACAGTACCCATTGCACCGCAACCATAAATTGCTATTTTCATTAAGATTTCCTCCATAATAAGATTTGTACCTACTATGAAGCAAATCCTGTGCCAAGAAATATTAACCGCTGTTTTCATTAGTTTTTAATGATTCACCCATTATTTATGTAGATAATTTCTACAGATTTACACAAAATATGATTAAATATTCTACATAATGTTTTTAATAAAAAATATATACTTCAGAAATATTCTACGCTTATTTATATATCGTGATTAGAACCTCTACAAATTTAGCGCCTATTTTAAGTTTATTTTAATTAAATTTAAATTTATACTAAGCATATTAAAACACTATAAAACTTGGCATATGTATTGCTAATATATATTTTAAGCAAAAGTAAATAATAAAAGCTTAAATATTAATTTGGAGGGAAAAATGAATACCTTAAAGAATAAAAGAGTAATTTCTTGTGCTATTACAGGTTCATGGCCAACTAAAGAAAATAATCCAAATCTATCGATTACACCTCAGGAAATTGCAGACGATGCATATGAAGCTTGGAAGGCAGGTGCCGCTATAGTGCATATACACGTACGTAATGATGACGGCTCTCCATCAACGGATTTTGCTAAGTACAAAGAAACCGTTGATTTAATCAGAGCGAAAAAGGACTGCGATGTATGTATTAATATCACCAGCTCAGGAAGTGTAGATTTTGGAGACGAAGAAAGAATATATCCTTTACAGCAACTGTTGCCTGAAATGGCATCATATGATGCGGGAACATTGAACTGGCAGCACAGAACAATATTTGAAAACCATCCGAGATTCTTGGAGAAACTAGGAATCGCACTTCAAAAGTCTAATATTAAACCTGAAATAGAAATATTCGATGGTGGCATGGTTCATAATGCATTATACTATTTGAAGAAAGGCATATTAAAGGCACCATTGCATTTCCAATTTGTTTTAGGCGCTCCCGGGGGACTGCCAAATTCAATAGAGAACTTAGTATTTCTTAAAAATATGATTCCAGAAGATTCAACATGGGCAGCTTGCGGAATCGGAAAAGGCCACTTGCCCATAATGTATGCAACTATAGCCATGGGTGGTCATCTTCGCGTTGGCATGGAAGATAATGTTATGTATAAGAAGGGTGTGCTTGCAAAATCAAACGCTCAATTTGTTGCAAGGGCAAAAAGGCTTATCGAGGAAGCAGACTTAGAGGTTGCCACTCCAGATGAAGCAAGGGAAATATTTGGATTGACAAAAAAAGTATTTTAATCTTCTTGCTCCCACTAATATTCAAAAAGACAGGAGAGTTGCTTTATTTAAAATTACAAATATAGGAGGAAATAATGACAGTCCATACGATTAACGATTTAAAAATAGGACAGAAATCATCTTTTACCAAATCCATCACAGAAACAGATGTTTATTTATTTGCAGGTATCAGCGGTGATATTAATCCTGCACATATAAATGAAGAATATGCTAAAAATACTTTTTTTAAACACAGGATAGCTCATGGTATTTTATCCGGTGCTTTAATATCGGCGGTTATCGGAGTTCAGCTTCCCGGCCCTGGAACAATATATGAATCCCAATCATTAAGATTTTTGGCTCCTGTTTACTTTGGTGATACAATAACATCGACAGTAGAGGTTAAAGAAGTTTTAGAAGAAAAAAATAGGGTAGTTCTTACCACGTTCTGTACCAATCAAAGCGGCATTGTGGTTACAACAGGTGAAGCTGTTGCTTTGCCGCCAAAAGCCAAAAAATAAGAATATATTTTATCGGCAATCTGTAAAGAACGGTTAAAAAAGTTTATTTTTATGTTATAATGATACAAAGGTATACTACCGAAATGGTTATAAAATCCGGGAGGCTGTATAAATGGATATAAGGGGTGCTCATAAATACAATTTTTTATATAAAGTTCTTAAATCACTGTACTATACAGTAATAACCGATAACGAAGGGGAAATTATTTTATTAAGCACAAACTATGAAGAATTATTGGGTTTAAAGGATGAAGATTATGTTAGAAAGCCTATTTCCGACATTATTCCTAACTCTGAAATACCTCATGTTTTAGAATCAAAAAAGGAGGATATCGGTCATCTTTTTACTTTAAAAAACGGTAAGACTGTTGTTTGCAACAGAATACCCATAATTGACAACGGCGAATTTTTAGGTGTTATTAGCTCTGCAACATTTTATAAATTAGATGAGGTATCAATATTAAATCAACAAATCAAAAAGTTACAGGAGGAAAATTTAAATTACAAAAAACAGATTACAGAATTATCCTCTTCTTTTAATAAGGAAAGCCCCTTAAACAAAATTATTGGCGATTCATTGGCGATTAAGACAATTAAAGAAACTATCCAAAGATTTGCAGAATCTGATTTAACTTTTTTGATTACCGGCGATACAGGTACAGGAAAGGAAGTTTTTGCAAACGCAATACATGAATTAAGCAAAAGAAGAAATAAGAATTTTGTTAAAATAAATTGTGCTGCAATTCCTAAAGGTTCCGGTCAATTAAATATTGAGCATTTTGATTTTCTGTTATCAAGAATGTATAAAAACAGCGATATAAAAAAATCAAATACAGATGGTAACTCTTTATACGACGTTACAAGCGAGGTAGAAAAAGAAAAAATTATCAGAGCACTTGTTAAAACCAACGGTAATAAATCTGCAGCAGCAAAATTGCTAAAAATAGACCGCAGCAGCTTATATAATAAAATTCAAAAATATAATATTGATAATTAAGAGCCGGTTAACCGGCTCTTAATTAATTGTTACTTAAACTCTGCCATATTTTTTCTGTATCTGGCAGGGACAAACTGGAACTGGAGGTTCAAATTTGTTCTTTCCTTAATTGCCAAGTCGGTGAAGTATTGCTTCCATAAATCTTGTATTAATTTTTCGTTTTCAGAGTATTCAATATTTTCAATATTGATATTTTCTTTTATCTCCCACAGCTCATCTGTATATACCAGAGCCTTTTTCCTTTTTTCGTCATAAATAATGAATCTTTCAAACTTATACCTGTCTGCAAAATGGTCCGCAAGCAGTATTAAAATGTCATTGTCAGGAGAAAATTTTGAAAATAATACTCCACCTGCTTCTGAAAAACGCAGTATTCCAAGAAATTTATGGACCTCCCTCGATACCTTCAAGGATGCCTCGTTTAATGGGAGCACCTTTTCGTGAGTGTAAAAATTCATGGTTTTTCTTCCATATCTGAATGCAAATATCAGGAATTCAAGGATAATATTTTCCCTTTGTTCATTATTTGACAAATAGCAATAATAAATATCCACGTAGGCTTCCCTTGAAATCTTCCTAATTATTGCATCAGAAACAATCCGTGCCTTTTCTATGTCTGTTTCAATTACTTTGCAGGCTTTAAGCATGGACTGCTGATAATATGATGCATCATAAATTCCTGATGCTTTTTCTGCTTTGTAATGATAATAAATGCAGGTAAGAAACCCTTCAAATGTTCCGTCGTATAAATAATCCATTTCATCCTCTACAATACATCAAAAATAGAAAGCTGCTTTTGAATCTCCTGCTGTTTTAACTCTCTTTTTATAATCTCAGGTTCAATTTTCACATTTCCGTAGTATCTTCCCTTTACTGTTATAAAGTATTTTGCTCTTTTTAAAACTGTCTTCATTTTCTTTAATGAGTCATAGGATAGCTCTGCATTTTTTCTTTCCCTTATTATTCTCCGGGCGCTGGTTACTCCAAGACCCGGAATCCTCAGAAGCTCCTCATAGGATGCCTTGTTTATTTCTATGGGAAACTTGTCAATATTTCTCAGTGCATACATTATCTTAGGGTCAAATTCTAAATCAAGATTCTGCTCAATTTCAGTGAATAACTCATCTGAATGAAAATAATAAAAGCGCATGAGCCAGTCCGCCTGGTACAGCCTGTGCTCTCTCAATAAGGGAGGCATTGTGCTGATTGCCGGCAGATTAGGAGAAGAAATAACAGGCACATATGCTGAAAAAAACACACGTTTCATATTAAATCTTTCATATAAGTTTTGTGACAAACCAAGAATTGTTTTATCACTATCCGGGGTTGCCCCTATAATCATCTGGGTTGACTGTCCTCCTGGAACAAATCTCGGAGTGCTTGTAAAATGACTTTTATCCTCGATTGTCCTGGTTATTTCGTTATTAATCAGGGACATGGGATTTATGATACTTTCTATTTTCTTCTGGGGCGCAAGCATTCTTAAACTTTCCCTTGTGGGGAGCTCAATATTCACGCTCATTCTGTCAGCAAGCATTCCTGTTTTTTGAATAATCTCCGGGCTTGCTCCCGGAATAACTTTCACATGAACATAACCCCAGAAATTATATTTATACCTTAATAGCTCAAGAACCCTGTATATGTTCTCCATGGTATTATCAGGACTTTTTTCCACCGCAGAGCTCAAGAACAATCCTTCTATGTAGTTTCTTCTGTAAAACTGAATTGTAAGCTCCGCAACCTCTTCAGGAGTAAATGTAGCCCTTTCAACCGGGTTGGTTACTCTGTTCAGGCAATAGCTGCAATCATAAATGCAGTCATTTGTCAGCAGAATTTTCAAAAGTGAAATGCACCTGCCGTCTGCCGCCCATGTGTGGCAGATTCCCGCAGAGGAAGCATTCCCTATTCCGCCAACGGTGTTGTTTTTTCTTTCTACACCGCTGGAAACGCAGGATACATCATATTTTGCAGCATCCGATAATATTTTCAGTTTCTTAAATACATTGTCATTCATAATACACCGCTTTTTCTAAATATTAATTTGTAAATATATATTATCATAAAGCAATATATTTGTCAAACATATGTTCGGATTTTTCTGTGTTTTTATTAGTAATCAATTATGACTCTACCTCAATCAATGATACTTCAACCCATAATTTCATCACATCGGTAAGAATCAGCTTATTGACAGTCAGCTGATATTCGGCACCGTCAAATTTTAAAATTCTTTTTTCTATAATCTGCAGAAGAATATCCGGGTCAAGACCTTTTACCTCCTTACCTAACAGAGGTCTGAACTTTTCTTTAATTGTCTTTTCAATTTCAATATTGTCAATTTGATTAATTTGTTCCGGACTTAATCCTCCAAATTCTAATTCAATTTGAATATCCTTAAGAATAATATTTGAATTGTTTATTGACTTTTCAAGCCTGGCAAGTTTTTCATCCTTGTCGGTTATGGTATTTTCAAGATATGCTATTCTTTCGTAAAACGAATCCATTCTGTAGCTCACAAGCATGCTTATTGATACAGCCCCAATAATTACGCCCCATAGAATACCGGATATAAAACATATAATAGAAGGACAGACGGTTTTCACTTTCCCCATATTTCACCGCACCTTTGAAGAAGACTGATAAATTCATATCCCACGTTTGCTCCGGTAAGAGAAATCAGAATATACAGAGCCTGTTTTATCAGTGTCCTGATTTCTCCTTCAAAAATCCCTTTTTCTATGACAGTAAATGACGAAAAGGTTCCTCCAAGAGATGCAGCTATCGCCCATATTTTCATTGAATTAGCAACTTCCATCATAACCTTGTAGGGGGGATTGCCGGTTATTATTGCCCCTACTCCCGAAAACAGGCTTGCTCCTATAACCACGCCAAATGCTGTTAAAAAATTATGAATGATACTAATATAAAAAGAAGACATTTCATCACCAAACCTTTTTATTTCTTTTTAAAGGTTATGAGCAATAAAACGTCTTTATGTATAGCCCCTCATTTCTGCTTAAGCTTGAAACGAATTATTAGATTTGTTCTTTGATCAATCCTACTCTGTACGCATCTAAAAGCATCTGTAAATCTTTGATTTGTTCCCTGAACTGTTCTCCGATATCCGTATCTCCCACTCTTTTCCTTTCAACCTCTTTTTCCAGTACAATTGTTGTTGAATGAATATCTTTTTCTTCCTCAATAGCTTTCTGAGCAGATTCAAATGGGTCATGTGATGCTAATATCAGGCCGTAGGAATTATATATCAGTGTATATCCTGCAATTCCTGTTGTACCCTGATATGCTCTTGAAAAGCCTCCGTCGATAACCAACAGTTTTCCATTTGCCTTTATAGGGCTTTCTCCATTCTTGCTTTTTACAGGAACATGCCCGTTTATGATGTGAGAGGTTTCAGGGTTTAATCCAAATTCCTCAAATATTAAATTGCACATTTCTTCGCTGTCCTCAAGTTTGAAGTAATAGCTTTTATTTTCCCTGTGAGTTTCCTTATCATCAATAAAATACCTTTCAAAGGTAGTCATCCTGTCCTTGCCAAACAAGGGCGAATCCGGTCCGGTCCACAAGTACCAAGTAATATCCATCCCATAAAGCTTTCCTTCCGGATTATTTTTATGAAAATACCCTTCCCTCACTAAAATTTCAAGTCTGTCAAAATATGCTTTTCCACTGTATTCTTTCCCGGATGAACCTATTTTAACATTTTTAAATGTACCGTCCTCATTTACAGGAACGCATCCGTGATAAAGAAGGTTTGAATTTACTTTCAGGTACATACTTCCATTTGATAATAAAAACCTTATGTGACTTTGAAGCCTTTCGCTGTTTATAAAAGAAGATTTCAGTTTGTCAATTACTTCTCTTTCTTCCTTATTCAAGGCATAAGGATTTTTAGGATCAATTGTAGGAAAATTAGTGTCATTTAACTTATAGATCCTGCCGTACAGGTCAATGGTGCCTTCCTCATAATTTATTTTATCCAGTAAAAGTCTGTCCTCCATGTTAAAGTGGGGTCGCCTTCTAATTACTTCACCCTCCAGCTTAAACTGTATGATTGAAATAGCCTTGTGCATCTTTGCAATAAGTTTCAGGTCATTATCGTTATATATAATATCACTTTCAACCTTTGGTTTAAATTGC
>DHUT01000063.1:24203-56121 GCA_002409285.1 Firmicutes bacterium UBA5227
TCTTCAATGGTGTCTAAATTCGCATATCTTGTGCAAATTCGCAGTACAGTGGCTATACATGCTTCACTGCCGGAAGCAGCACCCATCCAAAGCACATCATGATTTCCCCACTGTATATCCACAGAATGATAGTTCATAAGTGTATCCATTACCTTGTCTGCACCGGGTCCTCTGTCAAATATGTCCCCCACAATGTGGAGCCGGTCTATTACAAGTCTTTGAATAAGTTTAGCCATAGCAATTATAAATTCATCTGCCCTGCCCACCTTGATAATGGAGTTTATTATCTCGCTGTAATACTCCTCCTTATCGTACTCCTCAGATCCCTTGTGCATTAATTCTTCAATTATATAGGCAAATTCCGGAGGAAGAGCCTTTCTCACTTTCATGCGGGTATATTTAAAAGCTGCTTTTCTGCTTACAACCACAAGTCTGTAAATTGTCACCTTGTACCATTCCTCCATGTTTTCTTCCTGTTTATGAATTATTTCAAGCTTCTGCTCCGGATAATAAATTAAGGTGGCAAGGCTCTTTATTTCTTTTTCGCTCAGAACTTCTCCAAAAACTTCCGTTATCTTCCGCTTTATATTTCCAGATCCATTCTTAAGCACATGATTAAAGGATTCGTATTCACCATGAATGTCAGACATAAAATGCTCAGTCCCCTTGGGAAGGTTTAAAATCGCCTGCAAATTAATTATTTCCGTACAGCAGGAAGCAATCGTAGGAAATTGCTTTGATAAAAGCTTTATATAACGCAGTTCACTGTTAAAATCATGAACTGCATCCTCATTTGAATATTGCATGACACACTCCTTAATCAGATATTTTAATTACCGCTATTATTGATAGCAATATTATACCATAAATAATATAAATGTCATACTATTAGTTGTATTTTACAAAAAAGAGAAAACCAAGTTTTATCTGATTTTCTCTTTTATCACTGATTAAGGCTGCTTTCTACCTTTTCGGTATGTGAATTGCATTGCCATGAACTGCGTGAGCCGCTTCATGAAGGACTTCACCTATGGTTGGGTGTGCATGTATGGTCGAGGTAATTTCATCCACAGTTGCCTCCAATCTTATGGCAAGCGACCCTTCAACAATTAAGTCAGTAGCTCTCGGTCCTGCCATATGAAGCCCCAATATTTCACCAGTACCTGCATCTGTAACATATTTTGCAATTCCTTCAGTTTCACCCTCTATCATTGCTTTTCCATTAATATACATTGGAGCAGAGCCGATCCTGACTTCATATCCTTTTTCTATTGCCTGCTCTTCTGTCAGACCCACACCGGCAAGCTCCGGCTTTGTATAAACACAGTAAGGTGTCGTCCTGAAATCAATTTGAGATTTTTTACCCATTATAGCTTCAACCGCAACTGTTCCTTCGGCCGAAGCTGTATGAGCCAGCATTACCCCACCTGTGCAATCACCTGCGGCGTATATGTTATCTATGTTTGTCTGCATATTCTTGTTTACAAGTATCCTTCCCCTGTCTGTTCTTATACCTATTTCATCTAAGGAAAGATTGCAGGTTACAGGCTTTCTCCCAATTGACAAAAGTATTTTTTCAGCAGGAACAGACAATTCTCCCTGAGGTGAAATTGCATTCAGGCTTAGACCTTGACCTTCCGGAGATTCAGAAATAGAAACGACCTTTGTATTCAGATAAATATCTATGCCGCTTTTAATCAGTTTTTCCTTTAACGGCCGGACTATATCCTTATCCATATTTGATACTATGTCCGGGAGCATTTCAATTATTGATACCTTGCATCCCAATGTTGAATAAACGCTGGCTATTTCAGTACCTATCACACCTCCGCCTATTATCGCCATACTTTTTGGAACTTCATGTAAAGAGAGAACCTCATCGCTTGTTATAACCCCCGGCAGATCTACTCCCGGAAGTGGAATTATTACAGGCTCTGAGCCTGTTGCAATTACAGCATAATCAAAGCTTACTATAGTTTCTCCCAATGCATTTTTAACCATAATTTCGTTTGCGCTTTTAAACCTGCCTTCCCCGGTTATCTTTTCAATTTTATTGCTTTTTAATAAACCTTCGACTCCCCCCACCAGTTTACTGACTGTTTTTTCTTTTCTTCTCTGCAACTGCTGCCAGTTCACTTCAACTCCGGCAATGTTAATACCCATTTCTTTAAAATCATTATTTATGTTCTCAATCTCAACTGTTGTGTGAAGCAGAACCTTAGTAGGTATACATCCTCTGTTCAGGCATGTTCCTCCCACCTTATCCTTTTCAACAAGGATTACATCCGCCCCTAACTGGGCGGCTCTTATGGCAGCAACATAGCCTGCCGGTCCTCCTCCTAATATTAATATTCTCACAGCATCCTCCTATAATAAAAGAAGTCCCGGCTTCTCTGTATATTCCTTCAGTCTTGCCAAAAATGCCGCCGCAACCGCACCGTCAACAACTCTGTGGTCTGCCGTTAAGCTTAAATTCATCATTGGCCTTATGGTTATTTCTCCGTTTACCACCTTAACTTCATCATTAATTGCATTGACTCCGAGTATTGCCACCTCCGGCTGATTAACTATAGGAGTAAAGGATTCCACTCCGTACATGCCTACATTGCTGATTGTAAATGTTCCCCCGGACAGGTCATCCGGTGTCAATTCATTAGTTTTCGCTTTCCCTGCCAGGTCTTTTATTTCTTCTGAAATTTCCTTAAGCCCTTTAACATTGGCATACTTTATTACAGGAACAAGCAAGCCTTCGGGCAAAGCTACCGCAACACCCATATTTACATAATTTCTTGTGATTATTTCACCGTTATCAACCGAGCTGTTTAAGAGCGGAAATTCGAGCAATACTTTTGACACAATCTTTACCAGGATATCGGTATATGAAACCTTTGCCACATCTCTTATTTCATCTCTTAACTGTTTCATCCCTGTAGTATCAACCTTTAAATTATATGAGACCGTGGGTGATATCTGCTTGCTTTCAAGCATTCTCCTGGCAATTACCTTTCTCATGCCGCTCATTGGCTTTCTCAACTCCTGAGGCTCTGCGTACCTGGTCAGATCTCCTGCAAGCTTATATTTTATAACATCATCTTTCATTATCCGTGTGGATTTTTCTATTTCATTTGTATCTACTCCCAATTGATTTGCAACTACTGCTGCTGTCGGGGAAACTTTTTTCCTTTCATCTCCTGATTGCTCGGCAAAATCCTTGATATCCCTTTCAGTGACAGAACCCTCCGGACCTGTTCCTTTAATTAGCGATATGTCAACCCCTAATTCCTGTGCAATTTTCTTTGCTCTTGGGGACGCTTTAATTCTTCCGCTTTTTGCCGGGACAAAAGCTTCAGATGTCTCTTCTTTTATTCCTTTTATGTTTGTTTGTTCTTTTATTTCCGGATTTGATGCCGTGCCTGCCTGATTTAACAAATCTGTTATGTCTTCGTTCCTGCCTCCTATTACCGCAACGGGGGCCAGAACCGGTACGGTTCCTTCTTTTACAAGTATTTTTCTCAAAACACCCTCTGCCTTTGAATCGTATTCGTTTGTTAATTTATCGGTTTCAACGTCAAAAATGATTTCTCCCTTTTTAATTTCATCCCCTTCCTGCTTTCTCCAATTTGAAATGGTGCCTTCCGTCATGGTCAGACCCATTTTAGGCATTACTATATAATTTGCCATATTATCCTCCTGTCTTTGTTAAATTTTAAAGTGATCCTATACAACACACCTTCCTAACATCTATTTTAAGGATCTGTTCTTATATCCTGAAAAAGCCATTTAACTGGGCTGTCTCCAAAGCCTTTTTCACATCAACGTGATAAGGACCGTTTCTGGTAATCTTAAAGATATATCTTTGATTTTCCGCAAACTGTATTTCTCTTTCACCATCAAGCGCAATGGTTCCCTTGTAATGGGTTATGTACTCGCTTTCTTCATTCAAACTCAGTATGATCGGTTCAGAAACCGAAACAGGGATTACAACTCCTGCCGCCACTGCAGCAATATTATTGCACTCTTGGCTGTTGATGCTTACACAGGCTCCAAAATCGTCCCATGGAGAAATAATCTTTCTGCTTCCTATTATTGCTGAAAACCCTATGGAAGCCGGATGGCTCCTGGAAACAAATATTTTTTCGATACTGTCCATGTCCCATATAGCTTTTGAGCCTACGAATATATCTCTGGAAATAACCGCATCAATGAGAGCAATGTCTTTAAGTTCATTGTCCTTATAAATTTCTATGCGCTTATCTCTGTGAATAAACAAACTTTTATTGAAACGCCCGGAGGCAACTGCTGCTGCAGCCATACCCGCAACAGTTCCCTCCATCATGACAGGGTAAGCATTATTTGTTCCGGTAGATATAGTTATAACAGGTGTATTTTTTAAAACCTTTGCAACCGCCCGATTTGTACCGTCTCCACCAAGCGTGACAATACATCCCACATTTACACTCTCCATATACTCCGCAGCTTTCAGCGTGTCTTCTATGCCGTCAAAACGCTGTATATTTATTACATTTATTTCGCACTTTAATTCATCACATGTATTTAGCTTGTCTTCAACTCTGTAGCCCATGTTGTAGGAATCAGGCATCATATAAACCCTTTCAACGCCTAACGCCTGTGAGCCAAGTACAATTCTTTCCACTATATTTATTTTTTCATTATTATCTATCACGGTAGCATGAGAAACAAGCCTCCTGATATCCTTGCCTGAAGCAGGGTTTGCAATAATTCCTATGGAAATCATGGCTCTTATAATAATGATTTAACTGCTATAACAATGTCCTGTTCATTAGGCAGCACATAGTTCTCCAAATTTGTAGCAAATGGTACAGGAGTATTCAGTGCCCCTATCCTCCTTACAGGTGCGTCCAGTTCAAAGAAACATTCCTCAGCAATCAATGATGCAATTTCTCCTGTAAATGCACCTCGTTTAGCTTCTTCACTGACTATCACAACCTTATGGGTTTTTGACAGTGATTTGAAAATTGTCTCTTTATCAAGTGGGAACAGAGTTCTGATATCAATTACTTCTACACTTATTCCATCTTTCGACAATATGTCCGCTGCCTTCATGGAATCCAGAACCTGTCTTCCATAGCTGACCACGGTCACATCAGTTCCTTCTTTTTTAATCGCAGCTTTTCCGAAAGATATTGGTTTTACTTCATCCTCCACATCACTCTTTACCGAATATAATATTTTATTTTCCATAAACATTACAGGATTATCATCCTCTATTGCGGTAAGCATTAAGCCGTATGCATCCTGAGCATTTGACGGATATACAACCTTCAGCCCGGGAACATGGGCAACCCACGCTTCAAGAGACTGGGAATGCTGAGCCGCAGCACTGGCGCCGCCGCCGCCCGGAAGACGAACAACCATGGGAAGTTTAATTTTGCCCCCAAACATATACCTCATTTTAGCCGCTTGATTTACTAACTGATCCATGCCCACGGTAAGAAAATCCACGAACATTAATTCTGCTATAGGCCTAAGTCCGCATGCTGCCGAACCTACCGCCGCTCCTATTATTACACCTTCAGATATGGGCGTGTCTCTCACCCTCATTTCTCCGAATTCATCAAACATACCGGCTGATACGCCAAAACAGCCTCCAAATTTTCCAACATCCTCTCCAAAAAGGAATACGTCAGGATTTTCCCTCATTTTGACACTCATTCCCTCTCTTATTCCTTCAGCATAAGTCATTTTTCTCATCTTACTCTGCCCTCCTCAACTATATCAGTATAAACATCTTCAAGTGCTGATTCCAATGCCGGCATGCTGCTTTCCTCCGCAAAAACCTCCGCCTCTTTAATCATGTTATCCACATCAGCATTTTCCTTGTCTATTTCCGCTTTTGTTATCACACCATTTTCCAGCATATATTTTTCCATTCTCGGTATGGGGTCTTTTTTAATCCATGTTTCTAATTCACCTTCGGGTCTATAAACTGTCGGGTCTCCTTCAAAATGTCCCCTCCATCTGTAGGTCTTGCATTCTATTAAGGTAGGACCTTGTCCTTTTCTGGCTTTTGAAACAGCCTCGCCTACGGCTTCATATACTGCAAACACATCATTGCCGTCAACCGTAACTCCCGGCATGTTATATGCAGAGGCTCTCACTGAAACATCAGTTATAGCCTGATGCCTTGCCTGGCTCACAGAAATGCCATATCCGTTGTTTTCACAAACAAATATAACAGGAAGCTTCCATACACTTGCCAGGTTCAGAGCTTCGTGAAATGTGCTTTGATTTGTTGAGGCATCACCGAAGAAGCATACACAAACCTGGTCTGTTTTTTTGTATTGAATTGCCAATCCTGCTCCAACCGCAATATTATGACCTGCGCCTACAATGCCGTTAGCCCCTAATATACCCTTAGTTGCATCAGCTATATGCATTGAACCGCCTTTGCCTTTACAGTAACCTGTCTCCTTTTGAAACAGCTCTGCCATCATATACTTCAGATCTCCACCCTTGGCAATTATATGGCCATGTCCTCTGTGGGTGCTGGTAATGTAATCATCATCCCTCAGATTAGCACATGCACCTGTTGCAACAGCTTCCTCGCCTATGTACAGATGCACAAAGCCTCCAACCTTGCCTTCGGCAAATAAGTCCTTTGCCCTTGTTTCAAATTTACGAATCTTTAACATTGTTTCATACATGTTATTTACCTGTTCGTTTGTAATTTTCAAAATACTACCTCCTATCAATTTTTAATTTCAACCTTAACACCTGCTACCGCAACTTCAATTGAGTCATCCTTATCTCCAAACTTTGTGAAATAAAGCCCCTCTGTTTTTAAGCCTCCCTTTACAGCTTCTACGGTTACTTTTCCAACAGGAAAGCATTTTGACACTTCTTCGGTATCCACTTCCTCCGGTCTCGTAACAGCAACCGTAACATTTACAAATACTTTTTCATTAATATTGTCCTGGGTAAATCCGCAAATCTCATTCAGCCCGACCAGACAGCTTTTAGATATGGCATCTTTTGCAGCCTTAACAGCAGCCTTTGTAACATCTTGTCCGTGAAAATCAATTCCCATTCCGAATTCAATTATAAATCTGTCCGTATATATCACCTCCCGAAACTTATACTTATGTAGAGCAATTTATATGCCAATTTGATAAAAAAAATCATTATTAATTATAATGTTGAAATTCAGCCATCATATAGTATAAAAAATGTGAGTTAGGCTTATTTATCTCATGAAAAAAGTATCAATATGAGACTGTTTTCTCAAATTGATACTTTTGTACAAACAAATTAATATGTCAGCAACATTAGGGTCTTAATTAGAGTCTCATTTTGAGACTTACACCTTCATCTATTGCGCCAATTCTTCAATATTGTCCAAATCAATGGAATATGCTTTTATTTTCCTGTATATTGTAGCCTTGCTGATATTCAAATCTCTTGCCGCCTTCAAAACATTCTTTTTATTTAAGGACAGTGCCTGTACTATACTTTCTCTTTCTATATCCTTTAGATTTAATGATATTATTTCTTTAGTTCCCTTTGAAGCATTGCTTGCAGGAAGTGCTACATTTCTTATCACTTCTCCTTCTGTCATATAGTAGGCTCTTTGTATTATGTTTTTCAATTCTCTGACATTTCCGGTCCACTCATACTCCATTAGCTTATATTCAAATGCTTCACTGAAGACTTTAGCCTTGTTTATTCCCTTGTTTTCATTATTCAGACCCTTAAGAAAATAGCCGGCAAGCTCCAGAATATCTTCTTTTCTGTCTCTTAAAGGAGGTATTCTCAAATTTATGACATTAAGCCTGAAGTATAAATCCTGTCTGAATGAACCCTTTGTTATCTCATCAAGTAAATTTCTGTTGGTTGCGGAAATAACCCGGACGTCTAAATCTTTTTCATAGGTTCCGCCGATTCTTACTATTTTATTATTATCCAGCACTCTCAAAAGCTTTGGCTGAACCTCCAGAGGTATTTCGCCAATTTCATCCAGAAAAATAGTTCCGCCCCTTGCAAGCTCAAATTTTCCCGGTCTTCCGCCCTTCATTGCACCTGTAAAGGAACCGCTTTCGTAACCGAACAGCTCGCTTTCAAATAATTCTTTCGGAATTGCAGAGCAGTTTATAGCTATGAAGGGACCATTTTTCCGCGTGCTTTCATTATGTATGGACTGAGCATACAGTTCCTTTCCAACACCGCTTTCACCTTCTATTAAAACCGAGCAGTTAGTTTTGGAAACTTTCTTTGCCATATTGATAATTTCCTGCATTTTATCATTCACGGTTATAATGCTGTCAAAAGTATAGTTTGCTTTGAATCCCGCCAATTTGCTGACTTCCTTTATGACCTGCTTAGCCTCTTTCATTAATATAACTGCACCCGTAACCACATTTCCTTCTATTAATGGAGAAATATTTAAAGAACACTCAATTTTTTTGTTATCAACGGAAATAGTTAAATCCGAAAAGCTCAGCTTATTCTTTTGTACAAAAATATTTTTTTCAATTTCCACACCTCCGAATATTCTGCCGATATCAATGTTAAATACATCGCTTTCCTTCATATGGAAAAGCTCCGGTATTCTGTCGTTAATCTTTACTATTTTCAGCTTATTGTCAATAACCATAATACCGTCAAGCAGTGAATTGAAGGTGGTATCCACAAGATTGTAGGATTCTGAAATAACAAGCTGCTTTTCAATACAATTTGCACTGGATGCAGCTATGCCTAATGTGTGGGTTTGCACATCCTCCGCACGTCCGGATATATCAAAAGACCCTATTATTTCTCCCTTACTGTTATGTATGGGGGCTGCAGAGCAAGTCCATTTATGATGATATTCGCAGTAATGTTCAGCCCCTATTACCTGAATAGGCTTATTTATTGCAAGACATGTTCCTATTGCATTTGTACCCACGCTTTTTTCATCCCACAAGGAGCCTGTGACAAAGTTCAGGCTGCTGTGAATGTCCATAATATCCTTGTTAATAATTAAATCGATAATTATACCGTTTTCATCTGTTAATACTACGCTGTGGCTTGTATTTTTAACCATCTCAAACACATTTTCCATTATAGGTCTTGAAAGCTCAATCAGTTCCTGCCGCTTTAAAATACTTTCTTTAAGAACTGATTCTCTTGCTGTTGTACCATAGCCTGCCATGTGATTCACTTTCATTTTTCTGCATCTTTCCCACGAATCCAATATATCCTGATTTATCTCCTTTGAAACTGTACCATCGTTTACATATGCTTGCCATAATTCTTTAATTTCACTTAACACTACATCACCCCATAATTTTTTATTACCTGCATTATGTCTTTTATATTCTATCATAGGAAGCAAATGTTTGCATTATTTAATCTGAAAATTTTATGCAACTGATTTCTTACACTAAAAAAGAGAACACGAATTATTAATCGATGTTCTCTTTTCAAAACATACTACTTGCTTATTTTTTGCTAAATACTTCATTAAACATATCTGCCAATTTGTCAACAGCTTCAGTTACCTCTTGACACATACTAAAGCCTTGTTCTGTATTTTCAGGCTGAATTCCGATACACATAACCCGGCAATTTAGTTCAAGTTCAAGATATTTAAGCATAATCGGCAGAGGAAGCATGTGCGTAGAAAAAGACAAGCCGCCTATTTCATCAGATTCCAGTAATCTAATCTCTCCCGGAGAAGCACCCATATGGGCAGCATCAACAATTATCAGTTCATCCGGTTTAAAGTCCTTGATAACGCCGGTGAAATTTTCCGGAGCAGTTCCTCCTACTATGAAAATTACATTCTCCCGATTTATTGATTTACGAAGTTTTTCAATCAGGCGCATTCCTGCAGCGTCATCATTTCTTAATTCTGAACCCACTCCCATGACTGCAATTCTCTTGTCCTGAGAAAGTACAGAATTTAGACAGCAAGGAAGTTCTTTCATAGCTCCACCGTCAGATCTTCCTTGTTAAGGCTGGCAAAATCCACGTCCTGTGAAAAAGTGAGACTTCCTTTATTACATGAGTCCACACACTGACAGCAGAAAATACAGTGACCGACATTTAAGACAGCCTTCATTTTCTTTTCCTCTTTAGTTCCTTCATTGATGATAGTTATGGCACCTGTGGGGCAATCTTTCATACAAAGTCTGCAATTTATACATTTTGAAGGGTCGTACTGAAGCCTGCCTCTATATCCTCTTTCAACCTTTATCGTTCCCTTACCCGCATAAGATGTGGTGGCAGGATCTTTAAACAAGTTTTTCAACGCATCCCTGGCTATTTTCCCCGGACCTTTCTTTTCCATACTATAATACACCTCCTGCAATAATATTTATTATAAGCTGTGCAAAGGCCACCGGCGACAAATACTTCCAGCAGAAACGCACAGTGCTGTTAATTTCAAGTCTTGCCATTGTAGCTCTCATAAGCACAAGAATAAAGAGAGTCAATAATGTCTTTACAAAATACAAAATAAAGTCAACCCATGCTATTCCGGTAAAAAACGGAAGAAATATCGCCGAATAAAATGATATTACCAGCACAAGTTCACAATGCACTGCCAATTTAAACATGGCTAAAAGCTTTCCGCCATATTCAACAAGTACTCCTGAAACAATTTCAGTTTCAGCTTCAGGTGTATCAAAAGGAGCACGCTCAAGCTTACACTGAATTGAAATAATTCCTACAACTAATGCAGGTATGTTAATTAAAGCATGCATAGGATGTGCCGCATAATAAGCCGCCATTTCGGTAATTGACCAGGTATCTGCAATCAGAGCAGGTGCAAGAATGGACATAAACAGGGGAACTTCATAAGCAAACATCTGAGTTAAAACACGTGTAGCCCCTATTGTGGCATATGCATTCCTTGAATACCATCCTGCCAGAAAACTTGTCAAAGGTACCATTGTAAGAAAGTACAGTACTATAACTATGTCTCCGCTAAAAGAGGAGGTAGCTTTTAAACCGTATATCGGAATGTAAGTGAATGCTGTTGCTACAGAAGCCAAAGCAATCAGCGGTAAAAGCCTGAACATCAGCGGATTAGCATCTTCGGGAATAATTTCACTTTTTCCCATAAGCTTAAAAAAATCCGCCATAGGCTGGTACCAGGGAGGTCCAACTCGGTTTTGCATACGTGCATATATTTTACGATCTAAATATTCCACCAGGAAGCTGTATGCGCTCATAAACAAAAAACCCGGGAAAATAAATACTTTTAATAACATTTCCAAAACCATTATCTTATCCGCCTTCCGTTAAAGCTTTAATGCCGTTATATCAATGCCTTCTTTTTTATACCAGTCAATTGAGTACTGCCTTAGCTGTTTCCAGTCCATAACATTAATATTATCACCGCTGTTAACAACAATAGCACGATCTGTACAGGAATAACATGGGTCTATTGCAGCTATTGTAATAGGTACATCCGCCAGCCTACCGCTCTTCAGCATGTGCTGAACCCCATGCCAATTAGCTTCTGTAGGAGCCTTGACACGAACCCTGTCAGGCATATCCGTTCCGTTGGAACGTACAAAATGTATATTTTCTCCCCTGGGTGCCTCAACACGAGTCAAAATTTCTCCTGCCGGTATCCTCCTGGGTACCTTTACCGCAATATCTCCCCCAGGCATATTTTTAATGGCATATCGTATTATTTTAACACTTTCCTGCATCTCCAAAATACGAACCACCGTTCGTCCGTAAACATCTGCACGGTCATCTGTAATTAATTTAACCGGTATTTCCTTATATGCTCCGTAGGGTTCAGCCACACGAATATCATAGCCAATACCTGCAGCCTTAGCAACAGGACCAACAGCACCAAAGTTAAGAGCATCCTCGTGAGATAGCATTCCTACACCCTTAAGCCTTGAAACAAGAGTAGTTTCAGTCAGGGCTATCTCCATATAACGTTTTAAATGTTCATCTAATTCATCTATTGTTTTAATAATATCAGAGCTTGTTGTTTCATCAAACTCTCTTCTTACTCCTCCAAATGTATTTACACCGTAATTGATTCGGTTTCCGCCGTAAGAAGCCATAAGGTCCAGAATTTTTTCACGATCTCTCCAGGTATACATGAACATGGTGTCATAGCCTATTTCATGGCAGGCAGTGCCAAGCCACAGAAGGTGGCTGTGCAGTCGCTCCAGTTCTGCAACTATAACTCTTATATATTCTGCACGCATAGGCACTTTTACACCTGTCAGCTCTTCTATTGCCATGCAGAATGCTGTGCTGTGAGCATGAGAGCAAATTCCGCAGACACGTTCTATAATATATAAATCCTGTATATACGTCCTGCTTTCACATGCCTTTTCAAGGCCTCTATGATTGTAACCCACGCCTATAACCGCATTTACAACTTTTTCACCTTCAAGGGTAATTGTAAATGTTGCAGGTTCATCCAGTGAAGGATGCTGCGGTCCTATGGGAATAACAACTTTATTTTTATCTGTTTCACTCATTTTCTGCCTCCTTTTCCTGTGGCGGTTCATAAGTCATGGTATCCTTATTAAGGTACTTTGGATTCCATTCTTTACGCATAGGATAGTTTCCTTTTGGCCAGTTGTCGGGAAGGGGATACGAAGGACCTTCGGGGAGCCCCTCCACAACAGCTCCGAACAGATCTACAAGCTCCCTTTCATGAAGAACTATGGATGGATACAGCTTACATATGCTGTTTATCACCGGATTGGACTTCGGAGCTATTTCCCTTAATATCAACAGTATGTTATCACTTCCGGAAACAATGTAGAGGAAACCAAGGTTGTCACCTTCATCTGTTCCAATCACATGGTGTGAACGGTAAAAGCCCATTTCATCATGAACAAATGCAATAACTTGTTCAAATTCCTCTTTTGACAGCTCCTTTGTAAATATTCGTTTTTCTTTCTGTACATAAATTCTGTCCTGCAGAAATGGAAATCTGTCACAGAGTTCCTTTACAATTTCTTCTTCACGACTCATTTCGCTCCTCCTTTATCATC
Organism: Firmicutes bacterium UBA5227; assembly: GCA_002409285.1. Classification (GTDB taxonomy): domain Bacteria; phylum Bacillota; class Clostridia; order Tissierellales; family Sedimentibacteraceae; genus Sedimentibacter. The sequence continues at coordinate 37,202 of DHUT01000063.1, forward strand.
CTTAAGGCTGCTGAGAAGTTTCTCCACAGCGCTGATTATTGCTTCGGGACGTACAGCACAACCTGGCAGATAAACATCTACGGGAATAACCGTATCAATCCCGCCTGTAACACAGTAGCAGCCGTCAAAAATACCGCCTGTACACGCACAGGTGCCCACTGCTATTACAAACTTCGGTTCTGCCATCTGATCGTATATCTGAATCAGACGGTCACGGGTTTGCAGTGTTACCGCTCCGGTACATACAAGAATATCTGCCTGACGGGGAGTTCCGTGTTTCAAGACGCCCACACGCTCAAGATCGAATCTTGGCGTCAGGGAATCCACCACCTCAATGTCACATCCGTTGCAAGCTCCGGCATTAAAATGTAATATCCATGGGGATTTACTTGTACCCCAGTCAATTGCTTTTTTTATCAGATCCAATTTATTCACCTCTTAAATGAAATCAATATTGACAGTATGCCTGCAACAACATAAACCACCGGGAGCAAGACTGCATCCGAAGGAGCCGTTGCAACAACAAGAATCAAAACATGCACAACAGTAAACACAAAAGCATACGGGAAAAAATGGCTGTAGTCAGGATTAACGTAATTTTCCACATCCCTTTGACCGCATGCGTATGGCTCGTAGGTATGTTCGCCTGCCTTACCGTCTGCCGAATACTTCGAAAACCATTTATACATTAAAGCAAAACCCATAAGGAACAATGCAAATATAATCGGAGGAGAATATAAAACTTCCTTCATAATATCCTATCCTTTCAACTGAATTAAATTACGGATATCCATATTTCCGTACTTCTTATAAAGATTCATTGTCACGCCTGCAAGTACCACCGCAACGATAACTTCTATTACTATTGCAGTAACCACATAAGACTGAGCAAGACCCATATGTCCGTTCATATAACCACCCATAATTATAAACATGGTTACAGCTTTCATGGCCACTTCTATTCCGATTATTATTTTTACCATGTGATATGTCCTGATAATACAATAGCACCCAGCAACAATCATCATTAGACCAGCAATAAGCATTATTATTTTCAAATCAAGTATTTCCATTTATTACACCATCCTTTACTTACCTTTACTTACCTTTACTTAAATTGACCGCTTCTGAATAAAACATCCACCGCAATTCCTCCAACCAGTATTGCGACTATCTGTCCTAAAACATCAATTTGTCTTTCGTTCCATAAAACCTCGCGAAAATCCTCCGCAATCCCAACCGCACTGCCTGTAACCGTAAAATCCGTTGTCAAAGCCACTACAACAAGTATTACTCCGGCTACAATCAGTGTTATTGGCAGGTATGCCATACGTTTCTTATCATTATAATGTCTTTGTATCTGATCCTTCTTCATACTTGACAGGCTTATTGCACTGATAAATATGACCGTAACAAGACCGGAGCAAACAGAAACTTCTATTACAGCTGCCCATTTAGCACCTAAGACATACATTATGATACCCAGTGTGGCACTGGCAAATCCAAGATATATGGCCGATTTTAACAAACTGTGTGACATAACTGCCATAATACAGAATACTAACAGAAATAATAAACTGATAAATATAATTGTCTCCATGTGTCCACTCCTTTCCTATATTGTTCCCGCATTTTGCAGATATACAAGAATCATTGGGAATAATACTCCCACTGTTATCGTAACTGCCGTAAGCAGAATTTCAATAAATTTGATACTGCCCGTAACCTCTTTAACCTCTGACAGGCGGTCAGGCAGCGGTCCGAAAAAGACTTTCTTCTGAAGCCTTAAAAAATATGCTGAAGTAAAAATACTTGCAGTCAGAGCTGCTCCTGCCATCACCGGATTACCTGAGGTCCAAAGAGCCATAACAATCAAAAGCTTGCTCCAGAATCCTGTAAAAGGAGGAATACCTGCAGTTGATAAAAATGCAATAATTGAGGAAAATGCCGTAACAGGCATGCGGCTTTGCAGCCCTCCCATTTCATTAATATCAAGAGACTCAAAATGCTCATGAAGCGCACCTGCATTGGTAAATAAGGTTGTTTTAAATACGGCATGGCTAAACACATGAGCAACTGAACCAATCAACCCCAATGTTGTTCCCGTACTCAGCCCCAACAAAATATATCCCATTTGGCTGACACTGGAATAAGCAATAATACGCTTGAAGTGATTCTGTTTAGCAGCAAGCAGTGCTCCTGTAACAATCGAAAGAATCCCAATTGTGGCCAGGGTTACATGTACGGCTTCAATACCGCTGAACAGTCTCGTGAGAACAATAAGACTGTAGACACCTGCTATTTTAATAACTATACCACTCAACAGTACAGATATGGCTGTATCCGCACTTTGATGGGCATCAGGCAGCCAGCTGTGAAACGGAACCGCACCTGTCTTGATCGCAAAGGCAGATATCAGCAATATAACAGAAAAATAAATCATCATTTTCTGTGATGAAGCAGCACCATCCAGTAAGAAACTTCCCACCGCATCGTAAGACAGACTGCCTGTTTGCATAAAAATCAAAGCAAGAGCCGTAAGAATAAATATGGATGCAAATTCTGACATCACGAGGTATTTTACAGAACCTTCCAGTCCTTTTTTAGACTGAAACATAGCAATCATAACAAAGCTCGAAAGTCCCACAATTTCAAGAAAAACATATAGAGAAAACAAATCTTTCACTAAAATCATTCCGTTCATACCTGTAATCAGCGTCATAAGAAGATTGACATAGTGAGTTTTTTTAGCATCTATTGTATGCATGGCAATCATTACTGATGCAAAAGAAACCAATCCAATGCAAAACAGAAATACCGGTGAAAAATAAGTTATACACAATGAACCCATGCCGGACTTACCTAGCACTTTCAGAAAAATAAAATTATGCTCACGCATATGCAAAACATTCATCAGGTAAAACATCGATACCGAAGCAATAATCTGAATGATTGCAACTGCTGCCGCAAATACATAGAAGTATTTTTCCGAAAGTTTTTTGGGACATATATTATATATGATGATTGTAGCAAGAGGAACAAGTAGGAATGCCTCCGCTGATAAATCTAAATAATTCATAACACCCTCCATTAGGCCATAAACTTATGACCTTGTAACAATATATCCATAATATTTATAAAAGCATTATCAGGAATATCACAACAATTAAAAACACACCTGCAACCACAAGAGACAAATACCTTGTAAGACTTCCCGTATTGAAGTCCTGAAGAACCGTTCCGGCTTTATTAACCAGTCCGGGTATACCCTTGTCGTAAATCCAGCTTATACCATGCTCAATGGTGGTGCATATATCTGAAAAAACTCCTATAAATGCCATCAGCCAGTTGTACGGGTCAAGCCAGCCCTTATCTGCAATATTGTATATTCCTTTCAGTAAAAAAGTATTTCGTACTTTATCAGCCACACCATATGTTTCTTCAAAATCAGGTTTAGCTTCAGAACCGGATTTACCGTTCCCAGTGAACAGCAAAACCATATTCAGGAGGATCAACAGCCCAAGGACTGTTACAATAACCACTGAGGATACTCCGTTTACCATGCAAAGCACTATTAGCCCCAACAATGAGGTAGATATATATGCCATAAGCCGGCTCATATTTTTCTGAACTAATGCCATTGCTCCTCCAAACACTAAGGACAATGCACCAAGCGCAATTAAAATCGTAGCTGCATTGCTTCCTGGTATAAGACCATAAACTTCAAGCAACCTGACTGAAATATACACTCCAAGTATTTTTAATAGACTGCCAGGAAAAGCTGCCGTAAATACTGCTGAAGAATCCTCGGCAGCATCAATGGTCCAGCCATGAAACGGCATAAGACCGGCAATACCCAGAGCTCCAATCATAATACATAAAAAGCCTGCGGCATTTTCGCCTTCAGCAGGAAGTCTTTGTATTTCTTCCATAAGTCCTGTGTGAGCCATGTGTACTGTTAATACAATTCCAAACATAAATGTCAGAACTGCCACACCCAAGGTACCTATAGCTTTAGTGGCCGCCTTGGGATTTTCACTGTTTCCAAGAAGCAGAATTCCGAAAATAACTGCAAGCAAGCCTTCGGCGAAGAAAAGCATTATCCCAAGGTCTTCTGAAAGCAACGTTCCGTTTATCATTCCAAGGCTCAGGAACATATAAAACAAGTACCACTGCCTGTGACCGGAATCCTTCATTGCATTCAAAATATATATGATAATCAATGAGAACACAGCCGCAACCAGCAAAAGAAATAAAGTCGAAAGACTATAGCTTCTCAGCACAAATTCAAACCCATAGGATGTGTATGGAATTTCCGTAAAAAATTCTCCATACCCGTGCAGAGCTGTTGCGAATAAAAGATTTAACACCGCAAAAGCGCCGGATATTACCGTCGAAAAAGCCTTGTGCTTTCCTAAGGCAAGCAGCAATATACTGCAGATGACGGGAAATATAATCATAAATATCAGCAGGTTACTCCCGTGACATAAAAGTTCTCCAATAAATGTCAACATACTACATACCTCCCCACGCAATGGCTGCCAGCTGAGACGGCCAATAAATAAATATACCTAAAAGCAGTGACATTACGGCTAAAATCATTACTGAAGCTACCATAACAGGTGAACCTTCCTTTACATCAGGAAAAGTCTGAGGACCTAAGAACACTTTTACAAAAAGCCTTGTCAGATACATAACTGTCATTACCGCAGCTGCAATAAAAACAGCCCCCAAAGCTACATTTCCTGTTTCAACGATGCCGTCAATTACCAGGTGCTTTGCAAAAAAACCTGCCAGTGGCGGCACTCCCATTACAGAAAACGCACATATAATAAATGCTAATGCTGTAAAAGGCATGTTCTTAGCCAGTCCTCCCATAACTCTTATATCCTTGGTATGCACAGTATGCTCCACAATCCCGCAGCAAAGAAATAATCCTCCCTTTGCAACACTGTGTGCCAAAATGTACAAAAGACCTCCAATAAATCCTATCTTGGTTCCACTTGATAATCCCAGCAAAATAAAAGCAAGCTGGCTGATTGTAGAATAAGCCACAACACGTTTTATATCATTTTCACGGAATGCCACACCTGCACTGATAATTGCACTTATAGCAGCAATAACAGGCACTGCAGCAGTAAATATCTCATCAATTTTAAAGGTTAAAACAAAAAATCTTGCATAAGCATATACACCGATTTTTACAAGCACAGCCGCATGTAAAAGTGAGGTAACCGGTGACGGAGCCACACCTGCATCAGGCAGCCAGCTGTGAAGAGGGTATGTTGCCGATTTTGACAATATTCCGAAAAGAATCAGAACAACCGCCCAGGCCGGAATGTACATGCCCTTCATTGCCGTAAGCTCAAATGTGCCTGTCTGCCCGTAAATTCCTACAAAGCCTATAAGCATTATGAGAGCTCCAAAAACCGTAATCATGTATGCTTTATTTGCACGCTGAACAGTTAGTTCAGTACGATAAAAGCCGATTAATCTCCAACAGCATAACGCCGAAATTTCCCAAAATATATAAATTGCTATTAAGTTTGTTGAATAAACCAGTCCCATCATGGCTCCAACAAACAGACAAATCATCATGTAGTATTCGTTTTGATTGTCTTCATGTATATATCCGTAAGAATATATTACAATGACCGAGCTGACAGATGCTGCTGTCAATGCCATAAATACGGCAAGAGCATCACCATAAAAACCAAAGCTAAGACCCAGGGGCAATTCAAAACGAATTGAATAGGGCTCACCGGCCAAAACACCGGGAAGCGCGCCTGCCGCACAAATCAGGGCAGCTAATGTAAAAATAAGTGCCATTATATTTCTAAGCTTTTCATTGAACCTTCCCATAAGCGGAAGGAATAATGAACCAATAAGAGGTATCAATGTACCTGCTATTAATATAAATCCATTCATAGTTGATCACCTTTTAAAAGAATTTGTTATGATGCAGGGCAAATTAATATTTGCCAGTTACATTCATAAACATGTTGAACTGTAAATTTCTTAATTAACAAATCCTCGGAAGGAGCTCACCGTTAGGCATCGTAATCCTTATTTTAGAACCGAAATCCGTTACAGCACTGACAGTTCCTCTTCCCTCTCTCACTTCTCCTATTATTGCCGAGTCCTTACCATATTCCTCCTTTCTTAAAGCTGCCAATACACTGTCCGCACATTTTTCAGGAACTGAAAACAATATTATTCCTTCATTTGCAATGTGAAGGGGATCAAGCCCCAACAGCCTGCAGGCAGCAGCCACATCCGGCCTTACAGGTACAGATCCCTGGTAAATTATAATATCTGTGGTTGATGTAACCCACTCGCAAAGCGTAGCAGCAACACCCCCTCTTGTAGGGTCACGCATTGCATGTATTATGTTGTTCTCATTCATAAATATTGCATCAACAAGTTTTCCCAGTGGAGCCGCATCACTTTCTATAGGCGGGGAAAAACCCAGGTTGTTGCGGGCGTTCATAACCGCCATGCCATGTGATGCCATACATCCGCTGATAATAATCCTGTCACCGGCCTCAATCTTCTGTGTCGGTATTATTCTTCCGGAAGGAAAAATTCCCACACCTGCCGTGTTAATAAAAATTTCGTCGGCACTTTTGCTTTCCACAACCTTGGTATCCCCGGTAACCACCTTTACACCTGCCTTTTCAGCCGTGTTTGATATGGAATCAACAATTCTTTTCAGCACATCCATTTCAAGACCTGCTTCCAGAATCATTCCTACAGATATATATTTCGGCAATGCCCCGCTTACTGCCAGATCGTTTACAGTTCCGCTTACTGCCAGACTGCCAATATCTCCTCCGGGAAAGAAAAGAGGTCTGACAACATAACTGTCCGTAGTCATTGCAATCTTTCCTCCGCCCTCCAATATGGCAGAATCTGTAAGCGGACTTAAATATTCATTGCTATAAGCAGGAAGAAATATCTCTTGCACCAGCTCTCTGTATTTTTCTCCGCCGGAACCGTGAGCGAGAGTAATTTTGCTTTCCATTTTTAAACCACCTCCTAAACATCCCTATAACGATAATACGAGAAACAACTTCCTTCTGATGAAACCATACATGGTCCCATAGGGCTGTGGGGATTACAGCTCTTACCAAAATGTCCGCAGTCGGTTGGTATATTTTCACCACGCAGTATTCCTGAACAAAGACAGCCCTTAGGCTCCTGTGTTTTATTCCCTGGAATTTCAAAACGCTTAGTTGCATCAAATCCGGCATATCTATCACGAAACCTTAAGCCGCTTCCCGGTATGCTTCCAAGTCCCCGCCATACCGCATCTTCCGGCTCCATAACACGATTTATAAGCTCAAGTGCTTTTAGGTTTCCGGACTTCGTAACAACCCCGGGATACATATTAACACATTCTTTCCTGTTAGTTTTTAACATTGTCAATATTGACAAGATTGCAGCCAGTATTTCATAGGCTTCAAATCCCGCAATAGCGGCAGGAAGGTTCAGCTTTTCGGGAACAAACGAAAAAGCATCCGAACCGGTTATAGCTGCCACATGTCCGGGACACAGCAGAGCATCAACCCTGCATTCATCCTTCAATAAATGTGTTATTGCCTGCGGCATGGTCTTGTGTGAGTTTAAAACACTTATATTGTTAATATTTTGTTTGTCAATCTCATCAACTAAAGCGGCAGTATGAGGTGCAGTTGTTTCAAAGCCGATGCCAAAATATACTACCTGTTTTTCGGGATTTGTTTTAGAAATATCAATTGCATCCATCGGGGATGTAACAATTCTGATATCTCTTCCCGCTTCCCGGAGCGAGTATAAGCTCTTATCACCGCAGGGGACACGCATCATATCACCAAAGCAGGTAAAAATCACTTTTTCACTGTCAGCTATGGACAAAGCCATATTAATATCCTCCTGAGAAGTGACACACACAGGACATCCGGGACCTGAAACCAGTCTGATATTCCCGGGAAGAACTGATGGTATGCCATACTTCCTTATGCTGGCAGTATGTGTTCCGCATACTTCCATAATAGAAACTTCACTCATAGTTTCTGCAAGCAGTTTAATTGCATTTATTAAATCTTCTATACTGTTTTTCATTTATATATAATTCCCATGGTTTCCTCTACAAGTTTTTGCAGCTCTTCCCCATTTTCCTTATCTAATATTTGAATTACAAAGCCTGCATGCACAAGGACTATATCTCCCACCTTAACATTTTCCACTAACCTGATATCTGCACATTTGGAAACGCCGCCGTAATCAACATACGCCTCCATATCCTCTATTTTTGTAATTGTTCCCGGAATTGCAAGACACATTATACTCACCTCATTCTATAAGCTGCAGCCGCTGCCTGCCCAAAGGATATACCTCCGTCATTTACAGGTATCTTTTCATTGGAATACACCGTAAAACCATTATCCTCAAGAGCTTCAGCACATTTTTCAAGGAGATAATCATTTTGAAAAACTCCTCCTGATAATGCAACTACTCTTCTTTTGTTACCTTCGGCTGTCAAAGCAGCCGCCCTGACTGTTAAATCCACAACAGCATTATGAAATTTCAATGAAATTACTCCGGGTGCAATATTTAATTTCAAATCTGAAACAATTTCACAAATCATATGCCGCCAGTCAAATATAAACATATTATTATCTTTTATAATATCAAAATGGTATGAACCTCCAGCACTTTCATCCATTATCTGCTGAAGCTCTATTGCCGCCTGACCCTCATAGCCGGTTGTCTTTCTTAGCCCTGTAAGAGCGGCAACCGCATCAAACAGTCTTCCCATGGAAGATGTGAAGGGTGAATTAATACCCGAATCACCGGCCTTAAGCAGTGTCCCTGAAGCGTCTTTGTACTCAGGAAACAGCGATAATGCATATTCTCTGCCAAGAGCTATATCTGCCACAGCCAGCGCTGTTCTCCAAGGTTCTCTCACAGCGGCATCGCCTCCTAAAAGAGGAAAATTAAGCAGATGTCCAACTCTCCTGCTTTCCTTAATATTTCCCAGAAGAGCCTCTCCTCCCCATATGCAGCCATCCTCACCATATCCCGTACCGTCAAATATCAAACCAAGCACTTTATCTTCCACTAAGTCATTTATCCTATGCTCTGCCAAAACAGATGCAAAATGTGCGTGATGATGCTGCACTTTAATAAGAGGAATTTTAGCGTAATTTAATGAGTGTCTCGTAGAAACATAATCAGGATGCATATCGCAGGCAACAGCATCAGGCTTTGCTTCAAAAATCCTTATAAAGGATTCAATTTCTTCTTTATAGCACTTCTCTGCCTCTTCTTCATCCAAATCACCCATGTGACCGCTTATAAATGCATTTTCATGTTTTAAAAGGCAAAAAGTGTTTTTCTGCTGAGCACCCATCGCAAGTATATTGAAATCATTGTTTTCAATTTGAAGAGGTTCAGGTACATATCCCCGGGCACGCCTGATTAAGTGAGTTTTTCCATTTACAACAATACACACACTGTCATCCATACGCCTGAAAATCTTTCTGTTATGTGTCAGTACCGCATCAGAAATTCGCCTCTGCAATAAATGTACATCTTCGTCTTTATACAGCATAGGCAAATCAGAAATATTGCAGCTTGTCATAACAAGCACCTCCTGCTCCTGCATCAGTATACAGTGGAGCGGAGTATAAGGAAGCATGACACCTAATCTGTTGTTCTGCATAGTTGTGCTCTGTGCCAGGTCATAATCTTTTTTCTTTTTTAAAAGAACAATCGGCTTAGCAGGTGAGGTCAGTATATTCCTTTCCTCAGAGCTAAGCTCACAATATTTTTCAACCGTATCCAAATCCCTCATCATCACGGCAAAGGGCTTGTCATATCTTAATTTCTTATCTCGCAGACGTCTGACAGCCTGTTCATTTTTTGCGTCACACGCCAGATGATAGCCTCCTATGCCTTTAACAGCAATGATTTTCCCTCGGTCTATAAACTGTCCGAAAAGCTCATACGGATCTTGGGTAAGAATCTTGCCTTCAGCATAAAAGCTCAGTTCCGGACCACATTCGGGACATGCATTAGGTTGAGCGTGGAAACGGCGGTCGTAAGGATCCTCATATTCTCTGCTGCATTTATCACAAAGTTTAAATTCCTTCATAGTAGTGTTTTTTCTATCATATGGTATATCATACACTATGGTGAATCTCGGTCCGCAGTTTGTACAGTTGGTAAAAGCATATTTATAACGCCGGTTACCCTTTGTTTTTATATCTGCGGCACAATCAGTACATATGCCTATATCCGGTGAAATTAATGTATTGCGTATTCCCTCTCTGCTTGTCAGTATTACAAAATCATAATCATCCTTAAGCGGTATTTCGGTAATTTTAACACTTTCAATATATGCCAGGGGAGGAGGGTTATTTTTTAAAGCTGAAACAAAAGCATCACAATTATCTTTCTCTCCCTGAATTTCTGTTAAAACACCTTCTGAAGTATTCCGCACAAATCCGTAAAGATTAAAATCCTTAGCTGTCCTAAAGGTGAACGGGCGAAAACCCACACCCTGAACAATGCCTTTTACTTCTACAGAATATCTTATCATTCATTGTTCCTTCTTTGAACCGACTCGTTTAACAATATATTCTGTCACACTATCCGCATTATAGACCCCATCCCTCTTGCCGGCTTTAAGAATGTCTGCCTTGGGGTTAATGTCCTTTATATTCTTCTCCATATTTTCCATATTAACGTCAACAAACTGTGCAAGGTCAATCTTGGTTAATACAACTGCATCTGTATTCAGCATGGCAGGAGGATATTTTAAAGGCTTATCCTCACCTTCGGGAGTACTCAGTACAACTAAACGCAAATCCTCTCCTAAATCATAGGATATGGGGCAAACCAGATTTCCTACATTCTCTATAATTAAAAGATTAATATCATTTAAATCAATCTTTGACAATTCTTCCTGTATCATCCTTGCATCTAAGTGGCACCCTCCGTCTGTGTTGATCTGCAATGCTTCAACACCCAGCTTTTTAATTCGTTCCGAATCATTGGCCGTAGCAAGGTCTCCCTCAATAACCGCAATACTGAAAGAATCCGCAAGGGGCTTAAGGATATTTTCTAACAGTGTAGTCTTGCCCGCTCCCGGTGAACCCATAATGTTAATAGTATATATATTATTCTTTTTAAAAACATCTCTGTTTTCTGCGGCAATTTCATTGTTCAATGCCTTTAAATCCTTTTTAATTTCTATCTTACTCATACTTACCTCCTCTGCTCTACTCAGGCAGTGAAAACATTAACATAAAAAATTGCCTGCTCACTTCTCCAGGCAATCCAGACTTTGAATATATATATCTTCTCCTTGTGTTACCGTATAATAGATACCCCCACATCCGGGACATATATATGGAAATTCATCCGGTTCGTAATTGCACCCACAATTTTCACATTGTACCCTGACCGGTATTTCCTCCATTACAAGTTCTGCTCCACTAAGCGGTCCTGTTTGAGTCATTGCCTCAAATGCAAACGAAAGTGCAGCAGGCAGGGCATTTGATAATTTACCCACTGACAGTGTCACCCTTTTTACTTCAACATTTTTACCCTCTATTGCCTTTTCGGCAATACTAAGCATATTCTCCATTAAAGATGTCTCATGCATGACTGTACTTCCATTTATATTATTAAAACATTTTGTATGTTCTGTTTCCAAATGGATTATACTGCTACCCCTTAACCAAGTCAACCCCCTAAATTTTAAATATTTTTAGTCCCTTGTAATATTAAAAACGACTGAAAAATAAAGTACTGTATTTTTAATTACCTGTGCTTTGATATTTTTTTGCCCCATAAAAAAATATTTTCACTGAAAGCATTAAAAGAGCCACTATAATAATTGTTAAATATATTATGTATAATAAATGATTATTAAATCCTTCGGAGGCCAATTGCATAGGCAGAAAACTTACAGCAGATAAAGGCAGTACCCATGTTAAGAAAAACCTAATAGTCTTTCCAAATATCGTTATGGGATATTTCAAATATGTAGTTAAGTTATTTACCGCATTAAATAATGAGAATGTTCCATCTGATATAAAATACAGAGAACTTGTGATAATAGTTATAGAAATCAACAATAATGCTCCTAAAATAGATACATATGCTATCAGACATAAAGTAAGTATGCTTAACTGTAACCCGCTTGATGTCACTGAATGGATTACCACCCCTATTCCTATAATAAATTGTATAAAATATTCTTCATTAAAATTTAGAAACATCAGATGCAGTAATAAATTTATAGGGCGAGTGAAGATTAAATCCAATGTTCCATTAAAAATATAGCCCCGAAGCTGCTGAAAGTTACCGCATAAAATTCGTTCCAACGAAGAGCTCAATAGAAAAAAACCGTATATCATTTGACAATTATAATATGACAAACCAGTTAAGCTCTGAATGTTTTCAAATATTAATGATATAAATATAAGTCCAAACAGAGAGCTGATTATTGAAGGTATAATACCTATAATAAAATCCATTCTATATTCCAATATTTTTTTTATATTCATACTTAAAAAACACCTAAAAAGACTAAAGAATTTAACCATTTCAACCCCCATTATTTATTACACTTTTAAAAGATTGATGTAAAAGTAACTGCTTAAAATAATTATCAAGATTATCCAAACTGCTGCATTTGTATAAGATATCAGTATCTCTTTAATATTTAGTTTGCCTTGTAATATTAATATAGGGTAATATACTATTTTACTGAACGGCATAATTTTTATAGCGAAAGCTTGTAAGTGAACCGGGAAAAAATCTAACGGAATTAAAGTTCCGGATAAAATCTCTACTAATACTATCTTAAAAGAAGCTATCCCCCAGCTATTTTCAGTCCAAAAACACAATATTCCGAGTAAAAAATTAAAAACTGCATTAAACAAAAAACCCCCAAATAAACTCACAAAAAAGAATGCAAAATTTATCCCTACAAAATGTGTTTGCATAATTATCAAAAATAAGGTAACAATTGGTGCCAAAATTATGAACATAAATAGAGCTATTCCAAATTGCTTGTTTAAAAATTGGAGTTGGTAGTCAATAGGCTTTAATAATATATTGGTAATATTTCCCGATTTAACATCCATTGAGATAAAAGAAATCGTAGGATATAAATATAATGCAGAAATACTAACACTAAGAAGCATATATACAAACATTTCTTCAAATGTTCTTCCATTAATAATTGAAACGTCTATGTACACTGCTTTCCAGAAAAAGAACATTAAAACAAACTGAAAAAGAAAACCTAAAAGCCTATCGATAATAATCCCTCTATAATTCAGTTGACTTAGAAAGCCCATTTTAATCCAGATAATATATTTATAAAATGATTTAATCAAGTAGAATTTCTCCTTTTGTAATATTTTGTATTATCGATTCAAGAGATTCATTCTTAACTTCAAAACTTTCAAGTAGTGGATTGTTGATAAATTGATTGATGATTTGGTTCGTAAGCTTGATATCTTCTATTTTAAATTTAATACCTATTTCAAAATCATTTACAGAATATAAATCTAAATCATTGTAATTATCAGATATGTATCTAATTGAACTGCTTGTCTCCTCCTTGCTTTTGAATTTTAAGGATAATATCCTAAACTTAATATGCTTACTCTTTATAACACCTATATCGTCATTAACAATTAACTTTCCTTTATTAATAATCATGATACGTTTACAAAGATCTTCAATATCATAAAAATTATGTGATGTTATTATGATTGTTTTATTATATGCTTTATTGTATTCAGTAAGCATTTTTATAACATTTTGTCTAACATCGCTATCTAAGCCGATTGTTGGTTCATCTAAAAATAAGCAGTCAGGAAAATGTAACATTGCTACAGCTATATCACATTTTACACGTTGCCCAAGACTTAGCTTACGCACAGAAGTATTTAGTAATCCTGAAATTTCTAAATAAGAGTTTATGAATTCAAAATTCCGTTTAAATTCAGTTTCATTAATCTCATAAATTGCTTTAAACAGATTTATACTTTCAATGGTAGGAAGGTCATTCCATAAATTACTTCTGTGTCCAAAAACAACACCTATCTCTTTTTTAAATTTCTTATTATTTATACTTACTTTTTCATCATTAAAAAAAATCTCGCCACAATCGGGATTTAATACTCCGCACAGCATTTTTATGGTAGTGGATTTTCCCGAACCGTTAGGACCAACATATCCGCAAATTGTTCCTTTTTCTATCTCAAAACTTACATTATCAACAGCGATTTTCTTGCTGTATTCCGATGAAAAAATATTTTTTACATAGCCCGAAATCCCAGGCTTATGAATTTTACTCGTGTAAATTTTAGAAACTCCATCTACTTTTATCAAATCATTATATCCTTTCGATTAATATGTCCTCTATTAATAGATAATCCATTTCGTTTTTTATAAAAGTCTTTATGGCATCTATGGGGCTTTCTACTATTGGCTATTGTAAATCAGCTTATTTTATAAAGCTGTCTATTGCTTTATTTAAATTTCTAATTGCTTCTTCATCACCTGATTCAACCGCATCAACAATGCAATGCTCCATATGGTCTTTTAAAATTACCTTTCCCGTATTATTCAGGGCAGATATAACGGCAGATAACTGAATTAATACCTCGCTGCAATCCTTGCCTTCTTCCACCATCTTTTTTACGTATTCCAAATGACCTGTGGCACGGGAAAGCCTGTTTAATACCGCCTTTGTATGCTGGTGATTATGACTGTGATTGTGGTCGTGGTGTACCGTTTCAGTACTATCCTGCATTTGACTTCCTCCTGTATTTTATATATCCGTAAATCGTTAAAAAACTAAAGCAATTGTTTATGTTAATTGCTTACATTATACCTCATTTAAATAATTCAGTCCATATTTTTAAGATTTTTTATTGACTAATACACCCAATTATTACCCTTAACTGCCATTCTGAGGCGTAGCTGAAAAATCCATGCATTTAAGCATTTGAGAGATTCTTTGCCTCCGGCTCAGAATAAAAGGAATCAACTAATGTGCAGTAAAAAAAGGTCTGTGAAGACCCTCTTGTACTTATTGTTGCAGTTATTTATTTGAACAGTTCGGGATAAAAGAATTTTGAGAGTGTCTCTACAGCATAAGCCATCCTGCTGCCGGGCAGCACACTTTCCAGCGCTATTACACCGAACCTTTCATTTTTTACACAGTCAAGACGGGAAAGAATTGAATCACTTTTTATTGCACGAATTTTTTCCTCAACAGATGGTGAATCATAATCATGAATTATAATGATGTCAGGGTTTCTTTTCAAAACTTCCTCATAGCTTACGGTAATCCACTGCTTATCGGTAATATCGTCAAACACATTTTTTCCCCCTGCCTTTTCAATCAGCAGAGTCTCAAAATTTGTTCCTCCGCAGGTAAAAACCCCTTCTCCGCCGCTGTCATATACAAGTACTTTTACTTTTTCCTTATCCTTTATTTTTCCTTCAACCTCAGAAATTCTTGATTCCTGATCATCAATGAACGCCTGAGCCTTGTTTTCAATTTTAAAAATTTTGCCTATATCATTAATTTCCTTATAAATCTGTTCAAAGTTCGTCGCGCTGTTCATGTATGCGGTCATTCCCATTTGCTCCAGCTCCTCTGTATCCAGACCCTCTTCACCAAATTCCCAGTCAATTCCGTAAATAAAATCTGCACCACTGCTTATTACAGCCTCCCTGGTTGCAGAGCCGTAATTAAGTTCCGGAATCTTATTATATGCTTCTGCATATTCGGGAAGGGATCCCCTGCTGTGGTTATTTAGAGTATTGCCGATAATATAGTCACTCAGCCCCAATGCCACAAAAAGCTCGCTGCAGTTAGGACCAAGAGTAAGTACCTTTTCAGGCATTTTTTTTACAGTAATTTCTCTCCCGTAGTTATCAAAACTCAAAGCTTCGTAATCTGCAGACTCCGTATTGTCCTCCACATTTGTGACAGGCTTTCCGCTGCACCCTGTAAAGAGCAGCATTACCGCAAAAAAAACTGCGAATATATCATATTTTCTTCTTGTCATTTGTTTTCTCCTTTTAATTTCATATGTACCTAAACCTTAGCAAAAATTTTGAAAACATTTTTTCCTGCCGAATACTTTTTCACGACATAAAAAACTGTCCCTAAAATCTGACCGCATGCACCATCCGGTTCACATACTCATGCCTCTGGGTAAAAATGTTATGGATAGTTTTTGGGTAGCAGGATGTACTCTCACATCTGCATTGACACCATAAACCTGAAAAATAACGTCCGGTGTGAGTATTTCCTCCGGTTTTCCTGTCCTAAACACGCACCCTTCCTTTAACACATAAAGTTTATTGCAATATAACGCCGCAATATTCAAGTCATGTATTGCAGACAACACCGTAACTCCCAGGCTTTTAACCAGATCAAAAATTTCAAGCTGGTAATAAATATCAAGGTGATTAGTTGGCTCGTCCAGAATAAGGAAATCTGTCTGCTGAGCAATAGCCCGTGCAAGTAGGACTCTCTGCTTTTCTCCGCCGGATAAATGAGTATAATTGCGTTTTGCCATATCCTTCATACCAACCAGTTCAAGGGAATGCATGACAATATCCCTGTCCTCCTTTGTATCTCCGTCAAACAGACCCTTGTGAGGGCTGCGACCCATCCAGACTATTTCTTCCACCTTAAAATCAAAGGGTATAAAATTTTCCTGTCCCACAACGCCTAACTTTACCGCTGATTTTTTATTGCTCATTTTGTATAAATCTTCTCCATCAAGAATAACTTCTCCACAGTCAGGTTTCAATGCACGATAGAGGTTTTTGAGGACCGTTGATTTGCCGCTTCCGTTTGGACCTATGATTCCTACAAAATCTCCATCCTTAACATTTAGGCAGATGTCTTCTATAATATTTTTATCGGTATATGCAAAGCTTAAATGATTTACTTCTAATCCCATTTTCTTCTCCTTATTCACCGGCATTTCTTTTCATCAGCCATATAAAAAACGGTCCACCGAAAAAGGCTGTAAGTACACCTACAGGAATTTCCTCCGGCGCAATCAGCATTCTTGCCGCCACATCTACCCATACAACCATAATTCCGCCTAATAACGCACATACTGGCAACACTCTCTTATGGTCTGATCCCACAAGCAGCCGAGTAATATGGGGAACCATCAATCCTACAAAACCTATGGTTCCACTGACTGCAATGGTTGCTCCGGTCATAAGGGAAGATACCAGCACCAGCATTTTCTGCATCCGCCTGACATTAAATCCCAGAGTTCCGGCAGTTTCATCACCTAATGTCAGTGCATTTAATCCTCTGTAGTTAATTAATAATATAACCATACATATGATAATTGTAATGAGGGGAAGCCCAAGATATGACCACCTGGCTCCAGCAAGGCTTCCGGACATCCAGAATTCAGCATTATGCAGTCCTAAAGCATTGGGAGCGCTTAAGGTAATTATTCTTGTGACCGCATCCATTATCATGGAAACCGCCACACCGGACAAAAGCAGCTGAGTTATGTTGATACGTCCCTTTACTCTGGAAATAGCATAAACTATTATAATCGTAACAGCCGCCCCCAAAAAAGCACTTATAGACAGAGAATACCTCCCCATAAAGGCAAATACTCCGAAAATCATATTTAGGGTTGCTGCCGCCGCCGCTCCGGAGGATACACCCAGTATAAATGGATCAGCCAGATGGTTTCTGACCAGAGCCTGCATTGCAGTGCCTGTAACAGCCAGAGAAGCACCCACAATCATACCAAGCAGTACTCTTGGGAAACGAAGCCCAAGCACGATATTCTCATCCAGCTGAGTCCATGTGTGAACAATGTAATCACTGAGAAACGGAATCCTGCTCAAAGCAATCTTAGCCACAACATCAAATTTCACCTTCACAGGTCCCAGTCCCACTGCGAATATTAAGGAAACAACTGCAACGGCACACAAAATAACCATTATAACAAACATATTAGGTTCATTTCTGTTAAATACATTCTTGATTCTTCCGATATTTATTTTTCTACTCTTCATAAGTTCCTCGCCAAAAGCCTACTTCATTTTTCTGCGTCACTTTTCTTCATACATTATAGGCAAATAAAAATCCCCACACAAGCCTGTGGGGGGGATAAAAATTTAGTGAAAGGTTGACACTAATGATTGCGTTTACAATGTTAGTAGCAGCCATCGTAAAAGGGCAAAAAATTAGATACCCTGTCTCAACCACAGGATATCTATTGTATAACTAAGTTATTCACAGATCAGCCATATTTTTGGCTGCTCCCTATTCTTTATCTTATGCAAATTAAAACATGATTATACTTAAAAATCAATATCTTAAATTTAATTAAATCATGTATAAACCGAAAACTTTTCCGCCTATATACATGATTTTTATGTCAGCTTTTTTGTCACTCGGCAACCTTATTGCTATTCGGACGAGTTTATTGTAAGTATACATAGATAGTATATAGGCATAAGGATTTTGAGTTGATTTATCTTATTTTTATTTTTCATTTAGTTCTTTTATCATATACTCTTTAATTTCAGTAATATTTTGTTCAAATTTATTACTATTTTTTTGTTCTGTTAACAATATCCTTGATAATTTTTCCCGGATAATTGAGCAAGAATTTAAATTATTGCCTTTAGAGGATAATATATATATATAGGGCAAGGAGTATATGACGGATACACTGTTTATGTATTGAATATAGACAGTAATGGACTGCCAAAGAAAATCTTCTTAAATGAGTATGATATAACAGGTATAGAAGAAAGTTCTGAATACACTTTATTGGCTAAAAAATCAAGTATGTTAACAGAAAAATATATTTTGAAAATTAGAAATAAAGAAATTTAAA
>DHUT01000024.1:0-15763 GCA_002409285.1 Firmicutes bacterium UBA5227
GGACGGTTTGTTTAGAGGCGAATTGTAGTTTGGTGTAAATAAAACCAGATAATATGAACAGTTATCTGGTTTTTTAAATCGAAGCATAAAGACTTAGACCAAACTGCAAAATCGCCAACGAAGAATGAACCGTCCCCGTGGCTCCCCCCCCGTGGCTCCTGCGTGGCTCCTGGCTCCGCCGTCCCCGTGGCTCCTGAATTAAGTACTAATAAACTTCTCATTTTTAATTGTATTTTTTCTTGACATAGTATCAGTAGAAGTATAGAAAATATAAGAACACCATATGCTGTTTGAATAGGGCAAGGTTAGATCTGATTGATTCCAAGGAAACGCAGCATTCTTTATAGCCATTAAATGGGCTTTTTCTATGCTCTTTAAAATAAAAAATAGTGACACCTCAAATAGAACAAGGTTTGTCATAATTTAGATGGAATATTTAGTTGCAATTATGACAACACTAACATATAATATAAGTAAGGGAGGTGTAGCTATGTTAAATTTTGAATTAATTGCAGAAAGATTTAGAGAGTTACGAAATAGAAGTGGTTTTACACAAAGCATTATGGCTGAATATTTAGATGTTGATCAGAGCTATATTTCAAAATGTGAAAAAGGTGAACGACAATTTAGTGTGGATGTATTGGATAAAGCAGCGGAACTTTTTGGATGCACTATGGATTATTTTGTGAATGAGTCTATTGAATTTGTACAAATGCCAATAGCTCTTAGAGCAAAAAGTGTTACTATGGAGGATTTAAATACTATAGCTGCTATGAATAAAATAGCACTTAACTTAAGATTTATGGAAGGTTTACTTGAGGGGGAATAAAACTTGAAAGAGAAAATTGAACTAAACGGTGAAGCTGTAAATCTAAGAAAACAATTTGGTGAAGACTCTAATTCCCCAATAGATATATTCTCTCTAATTTATAATAACGATGACTTAACAATAGTATTTTATCCCATGAGTAGCCAATTAAGTGGTATTTGTATTAGAGATGGAAATAATAAAATAATTGGAGTTAACTCCACCTCAACTTATGGAAGACAGCGCTTTACAATAGCACATGAACTTTATCATCTATTTTTTCATGAGGAATTTAAAAGTATAGCTTGCTTTACAGATCTTGAAATGAATAAGGATCCAAAGGAGAAGGAAGCAGATATGTTTGCATCTTACTTTTTAGCTCCATATGAAGCACTATCTTATTTCATAAAAGTTAAACTTGGAAAAGAAAAACAAGAACTTAATATAGAAGATGTTGTAAAAATAGAACAGAACTTTGGAATCAGTAGGCAGGCTATATTATGGAGACTAGTAAATGATGGATATTTAAGTCCTACTAAAGCAGACACTATGAAGACGGGAATAATAGTCTCAGCTAGAAAACTTGGCTATGATGATGAATTATATACACCCACTCCAGAAGATAAGCAGTATGCTACTTTTGGAAAGTATATTAAATTAGCTGAAAAACTTAAGAACAATGATGCGATATCCCATGGTAAATATGAAGAGATTTTACTAAATGGATTTAGAAGTGATATTGTTTATGGGTTTGAATTAGACGAGGAAGAAGTATATGACTGATAAACTATTTTTCGATACAGATTGTATCTCTGCCTTCTTGTGGGTGAAGGAAGAGAACATTCTATTTAAACTATATCCAGGAAAGATAATACTACCTAGCCCTGTATTTAATGAATTATCTAATCCTAGTATTCCGCACATAAAGCGAAAAGTTAATGAATTATGTTTAAGTGGAGATATTTCTACAAAAGAAATACTAGTAAATACAGAGGAGTACAAGCTATACTATGAATTAGCAATTTCACCACCTAAAGGGGAAAGAATAATTGGTAAAGGTGAAGCGGCAGCTATAGCTCTAGCTAAAACATATAATGGATTTATTGCTTCTAATAACTTAAGAGATATATCAAAGTATGTATATAAATATGAATTGGAACACATAACTACTGGTGATATATTAGTGGCTGCATTAAATAAAGGATATATAGATGAGCCAACTGGGAATCAAATATGGACAAACATGATTAGTAAAAGAAGAATGCTACCAACAGCTACCTTTACTGAGTACCTAAAGAGGATTGAGTAAGGGACAAGAACTTATAATTAATTTTAAAGAGATTGAAATTGAAGGACAATATGTAACCGCCGAAAAAAAGGCCGTATTGTTTAAGCCACCGGCATCCGATATAATAGCAGTACAAGCAATAGGATTATTTACTTACCAGTAGATTTTTATTTACAGTTAAAATTTCAGAATCTGAGCTCCTTACGTAGTCAGGAAGAAACTCTGACCATGGCAGATAATGTTCCAACTGCTTTTCGTCATTCAGGTTGTCCAACTGGGGAAGCTCTGTAAGAAGATATTCAATATACTTAAATATGTTTAAATTATTGATACCGGCAGATTCAACCAATGAATACATAACAGCATTGCATACAGCTCCTTCAGGTGTATCAGCAAACAGCCATGCTCTCCTGTGAACTGCAAAGGGCCTGATGGATCTTTCAACTAAATTTGTAGTTAACGGGATTCGTCCGTCATTTAGGAACTGTCCAAGTTCTACATGCTGATTTTTTATGTATGTTAATGCTTCTTTAAGTTTTTCATTTGTTATAATTTTCTGTGATGTTTTTTCATACCATGCTAAAATTTCCTCATAAATCGGTCTTGAAAATTTATTCCTATTCTCAACCCTTTCATCATCAGGCATATCTGATAGTTCTTCTTCTATTTCGAACAGACGTTTTACATACTTAGTAAGCGTCAAATTTGCGGGTACATATACAAGAGAAGAAAAAAATGAGATAATACTCCAAAAGAAACTAATAGAGAAAGTTAGGATCATTAAAATCTAAAAAGGTAGAATGGAGGAAAGCTCATGAATATGAAGAAGATTAGCCATGAGATGAATTTACAGAAATGGACACAGATAGTCGAGGAATGCAGAAACAGTGGTAAAGTGGTGTGATGAAAATAATATTAATATCAAAACATACTACTACTGGCAGCGCAGGGTATTAAATGCTGTTTGTAATGAATTAGCAATTGCTGAAAATAATGTTGAAAAATCACCTACCTTTTCAGAAATCATACTTCCCGGTACAAGAACATCTGAAGTTGCAATAACACTAACCCTGAATAATATATCGCCTCAAATACATAACGGAGCTGATGAATCAGTGATATCACAGACATTGAAGGTATTAAGGAACATATGTTAAAAGATTTCTCTGATGTTTCACATATTTACATTGCATGCGGATACACAGATATGAGAAGAGGAATAGACGGGTTAGCTTCAATTGTCCAGCAAACATTTAAATTAGATCCATTTGAAGATAGTATATTTTTGTTTTGCGGGAGGAAACCAAGCAGGATAAAGGCACTTTACTGGGATAAAAACGGATTTGTAATGTTGTATAAAAGATTAGAAGAAGGCAAGTTCCAATGGCCAAGAACTGATAATGAAGTTCGAGATTTAACAATTCAACAGTTAAGGTGGTTGATGGAGGGTTTAAATATAGACTAACCAAAGGCACATAAAGCAGTTTCAAAATTAGATTCAAGATATAGTTATAAAAAACGAGATCTATATAATAATGTTCACCATCAAAAGTAATATGTTTTTGCCTTGCAACAAAAGAAAATCCTCGTCCAAGCTCCAATAGAAAATTTTGCAAATGATTAATCAACCCCTGCTCAATGTCTTTTTCATATAAATTCGGTGTTTGGTCTAATCCTAAAAATTCAAGAACATATGGGTCTCTGATTATATCTTTTGCATCTATACCCTTTTCTAATGCCTGAATTTCATTTCTCACACTATCTTTATTTTGACTTGATAATAATCGTTGATAATAAAAGCTATTTATTTGTCTTTCTAACTGTCTTGTGCTCCAATTCGATTTTACACATTCATTTAAATAAAAAGTGCGAGCTTTATCGTCTTCAACCTTTAAATTAAACAAAAGGAACTTGGCTTATTATCCTGCACCTTTGGACAAAATATTGCAATTCAGAACCTGGATAATACCATAAGTGAAATATTTACAGAAAGTATAGAAAGTGAGAGGGAGAATGCTAAATGTATTGATTTTCTGAGTGCAAGGTAAAAGATACCTGAGGGTAACTCGGGTATCTTTAAATGCATTAAATATCTTCAAAATAAACCTGCTTCAGGAAATGCCTTAAATTTTCATTTGATGATTGATTAAAAATGTAATCAGGTGTTCCGTCAGCTTCAATTTTCTCATTGTTAAGGAAGAGGATTCTTGTGGCAAAGCGTCTTACAGCATTTATCTGATGAGTCACAATCAGCATGGTCTGACCTTCCTTTGCCAAATCACTTATAGTTTCAAAAACTTCGTGAGAAATCCCCGGGTCCAGGGATGAAGTAGGCTCATCAAAAATCATGATTTCAGGTTCCATAGCCAGCGCTCTTGCAATTGCAACTCTCTGCTGCTGACCTCCGGATAAATTGTTGGGATATTGCTCATATTTATCGAGCATGTGTACTTTGTCAAGCAATAACTTGCTTTTCTCGTCAGCATCCGATTTATTATATTTTAAAATAGTTTTGAGAGGCATGCTTACATTTTGTCCCACCTTGTAGTGGGGAAATAAATTAAAATTTTGAAAAACCATTCCAATCTTGCCATTTGTGCTTGTAGTGCCATTGACTCTTTTACCGTTAAGGAGAATTTCTCCTGAGTTAATCTTCTCCAGCCCTGCTATGCAGCGTACTAATGTGCTTTTGCCGCTGCCGCTGGCTCCGATTATAGCCACAACCTCACCTGTGTCAATCTTCATATTCAATAACTTCAACACCGGAATGCCGACGTAGCTTTTAGATAAATCATTAACTTCGATTATTGTTTTACCCATACAGATGACCTCCTTTCCACCCACCTGGCAAAAAAGGTTACAAAATAGGTCATGGCAAAATAAACAACTGCCATTGTTATATATATTTCAAAAGGATGATATGTTTTTGCATAAATTTGATTTCCAAGCTTTGTAAGCTCTACAATAGGTAAAACCGAGGTAATTGAAGTTTCTTTTATTATGGACGAAAATCCGTTCATAAATGACGGAACGGCTATTCTTAAAGACTGAGGCAAAATAATATGCATTGTTGTCTGAATATTGCTATAACCAAGCATTGCGGCAGCTTCATACTGTCCTTTGTCGATTGACAAAATAGAAGCTCTGACAACCTCAGACAAATATGCTCCGCTGTTCAAGCCCATAGTAAGTATTGATGCGGTAATTGTTCCTATTTTAATTCCGAAGGATGGTAGGCCATAGTACATAATGAAAAGCTGTATCATTAAAGGGGTACCCCTGAAAAACTCAACATATGCCGAGAGAATAAAGTGAATAATCCTATGCAGCTTTCTTGTCCGTAAACTTCCAACAATTACAGCTATTATCAGCGTTAAAATAAATGCTCCTATACCGATTTTTAATGTAATGGCTATAGCAGAGGGCAATAAATGCAAAAATGGTTTTATTACTGTAAAGTCCAGATTTCTCATAAAAAACTCCTAAGCTATGGCTGTTACTTTGGTTTTTAATATGCCATACATAGCATATAACCCATGACATTTATGTCTGATGCAACAGCCATTTTCAATTGCTTTATAAAATTAATCAGCGGCAAGCCATTCTACAGCTATATTGTCATATGTTCCGTTTTCTTTTAAGTCATCAATAGCTTCTTCAATTTTTCCTACTAATGAATGGGCACCGTCCTTGGCAATAACTGCTATGCCGACTTCGTGAATAGGGTCGTTAATTACCTTAAATTCAGGATTACCCTTAGCCTGCTCATTTGCATAGGTGGAGCCGACTATAATAGCGTCAATTCTACCGTTGGCAAGTTCTGCATAAGCATCTGCGTTCCTGTTATAATGTTTAACCTCGGCAGGTTCAATTCCCATTTCCGGCAGGCTTTCTGCAGCCTGTGCAGCAGATGAAGAATCCTGAATTCCGATTACCTTTCCGGATAAATCTTCCTTTGATTTTATTTCTTCGTTGTCTGCTTTAATCACTACCACATCAGCCAGGATATAGTAATTGCTGCTTATTTCAACAGCATCTGTTGCGGCAGTTGCTTCTTCCGGAGACATAGCAGACATTATAATATCAAAATTTCCGTTATTTACTCCTGCTATCAATCCTTCCCAGGGAGTATTTACGAATTCTGCTTTAACTCCTAATTCTTCGGCTATTGCAGTGGCGAGACCCGGGTCAAATCCGACAATCTCATTATTTTCATTGATGCTTTCAAAGGGAGGATACTCAGGGCACATTCCTACTTTTAGAACCTTGCTGTCCAGCACTGATTGCAGAGATGTGTCTTCTGCTTCATTTTTCTCCTGACTTCCTTTTGGTTCATTTGCATTAGAACTGCATGCTGTAAATGATAAAAGAGATAATGCAATCAATGTTACAATTATAAAAGACTTAAATATTTTATTCAATTTTGTCACTCCTGTACATTTATTATAATAATTAAAACTATAGTTTTAAAATTATTCAATTAATTTTGCCATAAGCTCCTGTGAAGATGCTTCCGGGCAGCTTTCATCAACCGACAGATATTTCGTTACTATACCTGCCTCATTTAACATTTGGGATAATACCTCCATCATAACACCATATTCTGATAGCTTATCCAAAGAAGATATTTTGGAGTCTAAATCATAACCTTCTCCTATTTCTCCTCCCCAATTCCCGGAACAGGTATAGTTTATACCACATGCAGGGCTGCCATCCAGGCCGATTACCGCACTAATTTCGTATCCGTTCTGATAAAAATCAGATACCTGTTCAACAATAGGCTTAAGCAGCTCATAACACCTTGACCTGAAAGCCGGAAAATTCAACTGATTTTTAACCTGTCCCCATCGATTGATACCAAAGCAGGCCTGTTCTGCACATGGCAACTGTATAATTCCATAACCATTGTCCAACAGACCGGATACAATCTGACCGCATCCTGCAGGTTCTGTAGCAATTCCGTAAACCTTTGAATTTATATTTAAAATGCAATGTGATGCCAACACTATTTTTCTGTTTCTTTTCAATACCTCACCAGCCTTCTTAACATGTAAATCTCTATGTATTATACACATTGCGCCGTATGGCTGTCCAATAACCTTTAATTTCAATTCATGCATTTAATATGAAATAAATTTATACAATGAAATTAGAATAATACGAGTATCATTGAAGCTGCGGTTCAAGCTGAAACAGCTAATTGAAAAAGACCTCACCATATCATATGGCCTCGCATTTGTGGAAGAAAAGGAAAAGCTGATAACGGCGGTTTCTAACCTTATTACGGGAAAGCAACCACAAATTCAATTGTTATAAATACAAAGTAGAAATGGCACTGGTTTCATGCTTTACCTGCCTTTTATAGTAAGGTGGGAATAACATAAAAATTGCATTGATAAGGTGTTGAAAATTCTAACTTTATTTGTTATACTACAGTCAGAAAAAATTAATTTTGGAGGAATTATGGAAAACTATTCATTAAGAAAATTTTCACTATCTGAATTTAACAAACTGAAAAATGATGATGAAAACATATATGAATTAATTGATGGAATTGTTTTAATGTCTCCAAGACCTAATATTAAGCACCAGGGAGTCATGAGCAATTTACACTTTGAATTAAGGACCTGCTTAAGAGGAAAATCATGCAGAGTATTTACTGAGATAGAATTACAATTCGAAGAAAATATTTTGATTCCTGATATCTCAGTAATTTGTGGGTTGGAAAATACAGATATTCAGAGATATAAAAAGGCTCCTGAAATTGTAATTGAAATTTTGAGTCCAAGCAGCAAATATACAGATACTTTTACAAAGCTTATTAAATATCAATTGTTTGGTATAAAAGAATATTGGATTGTCAATTCTGAAACAAGAACCATAAATATATATAATTTTGAAAAGAAAACAAATATTGAGTATTCCGGTTCTGACGAATTAACTTCTGGCATATTTAATGGATTGGAAATAAATGTATCTAATATATTTATGTAGATGATATGGGGGCACGTGTGGACCATGGGACAGTTTCACCTGCCTTTTTTGGCAACTGTTGCAAGCAGCCCTCCCATTACGCCAAGTACAAACTGAATATATACCGGACCTTTTAACAAACCTTTTTTTACAAAATAAGCAATATTACTTATCATGCCGACTTCATAAACTTCGAATTCAGGTTTTGTTCCATTTTCACTCATTATGCGGATATAATCTTCAATGGACTGAAATGTATTGGAAAAAGGTACATTGTAAGTGTTTTTTACAAATGGTATCTTCCATTCATATTTGGGGCTTTTTATTTTATCAGCAATTGGTGAAAAACAAAAATTTACAGAGCCTGCATTAAAAGACCCTAATTCAGCTTTACAAGCCGGAACTGCAGCCAGTCTTTCTTCAGATGTCATTCCGATGGCTCCGCCTGTTGTAATTCCAATTACTACATCACATCTGCTCCTGACACCTTCGACTATTTTCTGCATAAGTTCCGGACTTTCTGTCGGCTGACCGTTTTCCGGATTCCTTGCGTGTAAATGAACTACAGCCGCACCTGCTTTATTTGCTTCAACAGCCTCATTTATAATCTGATTAGGTGTAACGGGCAGGTATTCTGACATACTTGGAATATGTACGGCACCGGTAACGGCGGCTGTAATAATTACCTTTTTACTCATAGTATTTCCTCCTGAAAATTGTTTAATATTTATAATTTATTAATAGTATCAACAGTTTCAATAACTTCAATTAATCCTTTTATAATAATTGGTGTATTTTATCCTCCTAACCTTTTACCGAATGAGCAGATTAGTATATTTGACTAGATATAAAAGATGCAAGGACGTTTAAGGTTAATAAGATTTGTATAATGAAACAGTAAAATGCATTTGTAATATTTTGTCAAATCATGCTTGCTTGAAATCGTTATTAGTGTTATGATATTTATAGTTGTTGAATATACTTTATTTGGTGATAGAGGAGCACCTTGTGGATATAAATGTAAATTATGCCGGTAAATTGCGTAAAAGCGAGTTTTGATATTAACTATATAAATTACAAGTTTATTTCATACGGAAAAGGAATAATTAAAGAGAATGGAGTAGGGAAGATTTACTTTGGGTAATAATTTGAGCTATTGATGTTTAAATATGGGGTTTATACAAAAAATATTATGGGAAGGAAATAATATAAATGCAAGACAGATACTTTGATCCAAAAGAATATATTCAAGCGTTGCAACAATTATTGGTATCAGATAAAAAACGTATTGCTTTCATGTTTGGAGCAGGAACTTCCGTTTTAGCTGAAAAAGATAAAGATACTTATACAATTCCTGCAGTTGCTAAAATGACGGAAATAACCGAAAACAAACTAAATGAGTTAG
Organism: Firmicutes bacterium UBA5227; assembly: GCA_002409285.1. GTDB lineage: Bacteria > Bacillota > Clostridia > Tissierellales > Sedimentibacteraceae > Sedimentibacter. Next base: position 9,475 of record DHUT01000024.1, read on the forward strand.
AAAAATTCAGACTGGCTTTGACAGAGATAAAGGAGGAAATAGGATGTGAAAGTTATAACATTGAAACATTTTTATCTAATATTGAAGAAAAAAAGCAGATAATTGGAAGAGGACGATTAAACGGACTTTTACGTGCTGATTTTGACGAGCTTGTAAGTGAAACTAAAAAGCAAATAATTGATATAGTTAGTGTACATGAAACTATTTTAGATTCTGGAAATATAAATAATTTAATTCATGTTGATTTTGCTGAATGGATAGGACAAGCTGAAAGGAAGTATCCTATTGAAATATTTACGACCAACTATGATTATTTGTTTGAATTGGGGCTTGAAGAGAAAGAAGTCCCATATTATGATGGATTTACGGGAAGCTACAGACCGTTTTTTAATTCTGAATCTATTGAGGATATGTGTTTTTTACCGAAACAGACGAAATTGTGGAAATTACATGGATCATTAGGATGGTATATTGATTCGCAATCACTTGGAGTTACTGGTAATAGGGTTATCAAAGGTAATAGTGACGAAGATAATATTATTATTTATCCATCTATATTGAAATATGACAATTCAAAAAAGCAACCATACATATCATTAATGGATCGATTGTCAAATTACCTTAGGCAACCAGATTCTATATTAATTGTATGTGGATATTCTTTTAGAGATCAGCATATTAATGAAAGAATTATAACTGCCTTAAGATCTAACACTTTGTCACATGCATATGTACTACTTCATGATAATGTATCTAACCGTTCGGATATACTTAAAATTGCAAGCGAAAATAGTGGCTTGACATTTTGTGGTCAAAGGGATGCGGTAATTGGATGTAAATATGGGAAGTGGAAGTTGAAAAATGAACCTGATAAAGAGGATACTATTAATATAGATACATACTTCGATGAAGATGGGCCATCATTTGAAGATACACCTCTTGGAACTGAAAATAAAGGTAAAGAAATATGGACAGGGGAGGGAAAATTGATTATTTCTGACTTTGCAAAGTTTATAAATTTTTTACATAATATGATTTGATTACTAAAGGGGTGGTGAGTAAGTGAGGAATGCTGAAACGGAGATTGGAGAAATAGTTAATGTAAGCGGAAATGTAATAACCGTTCAACTGTCAGATACAATTAAATCAAATATGCCTGTTGTTGATGGAACAGTTTACAGAATAGGACAAATAGGTTCCTTTGTTAAGGTTCCATTAGGATATGCTAATTTGTACGGCATTGTAACACAAATTGGTGCAGCTGCAATTCCTGACAATATTAAAGAAACAATCGAGCAGGATTATGATAAATTAAGTAATAGACAGTGGCTTAATATGGTTTTGGTAGGAGAACAGATTGGTAAAAAGTTTGATAGAGGAGTTTCGCAATCACCAACAACTGGCGATAAGGTGCATTTTGTTACTATCAGTGACTTAGATATAATTTATGGTGGATATAATGAAGACAATTCAATTACAGTAGGAAACGTTAGCGTTTCAACAAGTTTAAATGCTAAAATTGATATGGACAAACTTATTTCAAGGCACTGTGCAATATTGGGGTCTACCGGAAGTGGAAAGTCGAATGCGGTTGGAGTTATATTGAATGCAATTGCCAATAAGAACTTTAAATCTTCAAGGATACTTGTTGTTGATCCGCATGGAGAATATAGTAACGTTCTTGGTGAAAACAGCAATGTTTACAAGGTTAAGCCTGATTGTGAATCTGAAAGAAAATTATATATTCCATTTTGGGCATTACCATTTAATGAATTAATGAGTATTTTTTCGGGAAATTTATCAGATCAAAATAGAGACTATATTAGGACAAAGGTCCTTGAGGCAAAGTTGAAAACTGTTGACCAGCTTTCACTGGATATTGAGAAAGAATTAGTTGATTCTGATACTCCAATCCCTTTCAGCATAAAGCAGCTATGGTTTGAATTAGATGATTTTGAGAGGCGTACTTTTAATGAAAGAGGTAATTATGATTCATTAACGGAACTCAGAGTTGAAGGAAACGCTGATAAATTAATTTCAAATGAGTATGAGCCCGCAGGTATAGGGAGTTGCAGACCATTTTTGAATAATCAGGCTAAGGCAATTTTGAGCTTTCTTGATAATATGAGGATAAGACTTAAAGATTCAACATATAACTTTTTATTTGAACCCGGTGATTATACTCCTGACTTATGTGGAAATGTAAAAAGTGATTTAAGCAACTTATTGTTTGAGTGGATTGGGAGTGACAAGCCAATTACAATTCTTGATTTATCAGGTATACCAAGCGAAATAATGATATCAGTGGCGGGTACTCTTTTAAAGATCATTTATGATGCCTTATTTTGGGGTCAAGATACAAAAATAGGGGGAAAAGAGCAACCTTTACTTGTAGTGTTGGAAGAAGCACATAATTATTTGAAATCAGGGGAAAAATCTATATCTTCACGAACAGTACAAACTATTGCAAAGGAAGGAAGAAAGTATGGAGTTGGTCTTATGCTTGTTACACAAAGACCATCGGAGTTGGATGAAACTGTATTGAGCCAGTGTGGCACTATTATTGCACTTAGAATGAATAATTCAAGAGATAGAGGATATATAAGTTCTGCTATTCAAGATGAACTTCAAACTATGATTGATTTGCTGCCAAGCATACGAACTGGTGAAGGAATTATATCAGGTGAAGGGGTCAAGATTCCTTCGAGAATACAATTTTACAAGTTGCCAAAATCATCTAAAGGTTCGGATCCTAAGGCTTCAGAGAAATGGGTGGATAAAAAGGACGCAACTATAGATGATTACAACAAATTACTTTCTCTGTGGAGAAATAAAAAATTTAAGGAGGATAATTAAATGAATAATGTTGAGATGATGCCGGTTAATTCATCAAATGTTAGTGAGGTAGGTTATGATGAACAAGATCAAATTGTTTATGTAAGGTTTTTAAATGGAAGTCTATATATTTATAAAGGGGTACCCAAACATGAATTTGATGGGTTATTGAATGCAGCATCAGTTGGTTCATACTTACATAGAAATTATAAAAATGTATATCCGTATGAAAGACTTGAGTAGCAATATTCTGTTATTTAATTGGAGGTATTTATGGCAAAAAACAGTGTGAAAGTTTTCCCGGATGATAACCGCAGTGGTTGGAGCATTAGTCGGTACATTAACTGCTCGGAGAAGTTAAGTTGTCAAGTATTGGTGTGATTGCATTACTGACTTATCAATAGGAGGTTATATAGTATGGCATGCAGTTGCTTGTTAATAAATTGCTTTGCGATAATATTATTGCATAAGATATCCATAATAATCATACTATAGAGTTTTTGTAAGAGGTATATATGAAAAATATTATTAAAGGTATTATAAATCAAAATGTACTTAATGAGATAGTATTAGCATTTATATTTTTTATTAGTTCGATTATTTTTGCTATTAATGAAGACGAAATGGGAAAAGAATATCAAAAAAAATATATTATAGTCATTTACTTGCTATTCTTCTTTATGTGTTTTGTTTTGTTTGGTGCTAAACCAGACATGATTGGTGACTCCATAGGGTTATTTTTATTAACTATTTTCTTGATAAATTTAATATGTGGAATTAACTATGGATATAAGTCGGATACTTTTACCAAGTTTATAGGTAGAAAAAATTTGGTAATTTTAAAGTCATTAGAATGGTTTTTCGTAACTAAAACATATATTGTCTATGTATTCATTTTTGTTTTAGGTATTATAAGTTATATACTTGTTAATAGAAACATCGATGGAGATACAACCTATTATTTATACTATATTGTATTCGCGATATTTTTTATTTACCACCTACTTACTAATATGGTAGATACGTTTGGCATCTACTCTTTTGAAAAATTAAGTAAAGATTTTTTTAAAACAAAAGAGTACTTTAAAAATTACGGAGCAAACGATGGTCAAATAGATAATTTGCCAAATATCCTAGGTTTTTTGATTTTTGTAGAAGATAAAGATTATTTTTTCAGAAAAGGTGCTGTGTTTAGTATTTATTCTGTTTTAAAAAGAAAATTAGTAAGATTTAAAAGTTTTAATATGAATATGGAATCAAAAAGCCGATACAAAGGGAAGCTTTTCCATTGGTTAATATATTATTACAGTTTATTTAAAGCCATTATTAAATTAGTAGAGAGAGTTTTTAGAAATATTAAAACTTATTTAAGGGGGTTTTCAACTATAGAGCAACAGATTGTAAGAGTATTTATTATGTATCCTGATACATTTGATAAATATATGTATAGAAGAAAAGTCTTTGTAGAATGGGTTGTAAATCCAATGTTTTTTAAAGCCTTCAGGGAGAGGCGAAAATTGGTAAGAAGGTTAAAGAAGATAGACTATAATGAATATAAAGTTGAATTTCTTTTATTTTATTATAAAGATATTCTAGGAATGCCATTGACGATAGACAGATTAATAGATAAAGTATGTAAAGATTCACGTTTAAATAGATATAACTTGGAGATTTTATTAGAAAAATACGATTGGGAGTGTAAAATAATCTGTGTAAATGGAATAATTTAAGTTTAAAAAGTTAATACTAATTATGCTTTACTCACATAAAGGATAGTGCTCCGCTGGAGAGCGACACGAGCAGTATGTGAGGTTTGTGAGACGGCGGTTCTTTATTGAACCGTCGTTTTTTTACCGCCGTCTTAGAAACTAAGGCGATAAACTCCCAGGGGTTTGGGGGCGGGAGCCACCAATTTTTTGTCTCACGATGCATAATTTTTCTGGAAACGATCCTCAAAGAAAATCATTAGCTGTCCTATTATAATACCCCAATCCCGAATAGGCATACTCCATTTTTTTGAAATTTCCTGAATTGACAAATATACGGATTTTTTTACCGCTTCATCTGTTGGGAAAACCGTCTTGGTCTTTGTATATTTTCTTAGCATCCGGTGAAACCCCTCCACCGAATTAGTGGTATATACTATTTTCCTAACTTCTTGCGGATACTTAAAATATGTTGAAAGCTCAGTCCAATTTCTATCCCATGATTTTAATATTTGTGGATATTTTTTATCCCACGTTTCCCTGAATTCCTCAAGCTTATATTCTGCTTCTTCTAATGTTATTGCTCCATATACTAATTTTAAATCCGCCATCAATGGCTTTAAATCCTTATATGATACATATTTTGTAGAGTTCCTGATTTGATGGATTACACAAAGCTGCTGTTCTGCTCTTGGAAATACTGTCTCTATAGCACTTGAAAATCCTGTTAAATTGTCTCTGCATACAATCAGTATATCTTCAACTCCTCTGTTTCTCAATTCATTGCATACTGATGTCCAAAAGCTTGCACTTTCGTTTTCTGAAATCCACATCCCTAAGATTTCTTTTTTACCCTCCATGTTTATTCCTAATACAGAATATATACATTTATTTATTATTCTACCGTCTTTACGTACCTTAAATATTATCCCGTCAAAATATACTATTGGGTAGATAGGATCAAGTGGCCTTGACTGCCATTCTGCTACAGCAGGCATTAGTTTATCAGTAATTCTGCTTATCAGACTTGGTGATACCTCTATTCCATATATGTCTTTCAAATGGTCTTCTATATCCCGTGTGGACATTCCCTTGGCATACATAGCTAATACTCTTGTTTCTATGTCATCTGTCCTTGTCTGTCTCTTTTCAATTATTTGCGGCTCAAATGATCCGTTTCTGTCTCGTGGAACATTTATTTCACTTTCTCCCCATTCACTTTTTATCGTCTTTTTCCCGTATCCGTTTCGGCTGTTTCCGCTGTTGTTTCCTAACACGCTGTTCTTCTCATATCCAAGATGCTCTTCTAATTCTGCCTCTAACATCATCTCTAATGTTCCGGCAAATAAACTCTTTAATTTTGCTGTTACATCTGAAGGGGTTTTACACTCCTCGCTTATTAATGTTACTAACTGTTTTTCCTTCTCGTTCAACTGTGTCATGGTTTTTACTTCTCCTTTTTTATTTTGGTTAGTATTACCATTTACACAGTTGATTATACATCCTCATACGATTCTTCTGAATTGAAGCCTATATATAAGAAAATAATTGAAGAACAATTTAAGAAACTAAATATAGAATGCTTTTTATTGCAAAATGGAAATGAAAGTGCCTTTAGCAATGCTGCTTTTACAGAGTGATACGATAATAAGATTCCTATGTGATCACGACATCCTCCGCATGCATTTTGTTATTATATTATCTACCTATTTGACTTCCATCTCATACTGATATTGACCTAATTTTCG